>JAGWRB010000288.1 GCA_028876725.1 Gemmatimonadota bacterium | reverse complement strand
GGTTCCCGGCGATCCCGATCACGGGCGCCCTGCTCCTGTCGGCCGCGGTCTACTCCCGCCTCCCCGAGCGCATGGCCACGCACTGGGACGTGAACGGCAACGCCAACGGCTTCAGCAGCCGCCCCGTGGGTGCCTTCCTCATGCCCCTGATGGCGCTCGCGATCTGGGGGTTCATGCGCGGGCTCCCGTACATCGACCCCCGCCGCGCGAACTACGCCAAGTTCCAGGGCACGTACGATCTCATCATCGGCGCCGTGGTGACGCTGCTGGCGGCCATGCACGTTGTGGTGCTCGGGCACGCGCTCGGCTGGCCCATGCCGGACGTCGGGAAGACGGCGGCGGTGGCCGTGGGCGCGCTCACCCTGGTTCTGGGAAATGTCATGCCCCGGGCGCGCCCCAACTGGTGGTTCGGCATTCGCACGCCCTGGACGCTCAGCAGCGATCGCGTATGGACCAGCACCCACCGCGTAGGCGGCTATCTCATGACCGCCGCGGGCATCGTCACGATGCTCTCCGCCCTGCTGCCGGCGCGGACAAGCTTCGTCGTGCTCCTCGTCGCGGTCGTCGGCGCCTCGCTGGGCGCCACCGCCTACTCCTACTTCGCCTGGCGAAAGGAACAGTCATGACCCGCACCGCCCATGCCGCCGCGCTGCTGCTCGCGCTCGGCGGCACCGCCCGCGCCCAGGGCGCGGAGACGTACACGTTCCGCATGCTCCTCGGCCGCGACACGCTCACGAGCGAGGTCGTGCAGCGCACCGGCGCGCGGCTCGACGTCGAACTCGTCGACAAGACCAGCGGCGCGCGCTGGCAGTACGGGCTCACGCTCGCGCCCGCGGGCGCCGTGCCGGCGATGACGAGCGCGTTCTATCGGCTGGCGCAGGGCGACACGGTTCCGTTCCAAACCGTGGAGATCGCCTTTGCCGGCGATTCGGTGACGGCGACGATCGGCGGGAACGTGGCACGCGTGGAGCGTCTGGCGACGAGCGCCGGGGCGCTGCCCTACATCAATCCTTCGTTCGCGATGATCGAGCAGGTCATCCGCCGGGCGCGGGCGATGGGGGGCGGCACCGACACCGTGCCGCTGTTCATGCTGGCGGGCGGGCGCACCATCCCCGCCGTCGTCGAACGCGTGGGGGGCGATTCGGTGGTGGTGCGGATCGGGCCGTCGGCGATTCGCGCGGCGGTGGGCGCCGACGGCGCGCTGCTGGGCGCGACGATCCCCGCGCAGGGCGTGCATGTCGTACGCCTGGAGGGCGCGCATCCCTTGGCGTCGCGACCCATCGACTACGGCGCGCCGCCGGGGGCGCCGTATACGGCGCAGGATGTGACGGTGCACACGCCCGACGGGCTCACGCTCACGGGGACGCTCACGCTGCCGGCGGCGCGGGCGGGGCGCGTGCCGGCGGTGGTGACGATTACCGGGTCGGGCGCCGAGGATCGCGATGAGCGGATATCAATCGTGGAGGGGTATCGTCCGTTCTGGCAGATTGCCGACACGCTGGCGCGCCGCGGGATCGCGACACTGCGGTTGGACGACCGCGGCGTGAACGGATCGAGCGCGGGGCCCGCGGGGGCGACGTCGGCCGATTTCGCGAACGACGTGCGGGCGGCGCTGGCGTACCTGCGCACGCGTCCGGAAATCGACGGCGCGCGGCTGGGCCTCGTGGGGCACAGCGAAGGCGGGATGATCGCGCCCATGGTGGCGGCCACCGATTCGGCGCTGCGGGGGATCGTGCTGCTGGCGGGGCCGGCCTATACGGGTCGTCGGATCGTGGCATTCCAGCAGCGGAATGGCGTGGCGCACGCCCCGGGGCTGACCGCCGCGCAGCGGAAGTCGGCCCTCGCCGAGGCGGAGGCGGCCACCGACAGCATGGCGCGGACCAACGGGTGGATGCGGTATTTCCTCTCGTACGATCCGCTGCCCACGGCGCGGCGGGTGCGGGTGCCGGTGCTGATTGTGCAGGGCGAGACCGACCAGCAGGTGACGCCCGAGCAGGCGGACACGCTGGCGGCGGCGTTCCGCGCCGGGGGAAACCGCGACGTCACCGTGCGGAAATTCCCGGCGACGGACCATCTCTTCCTCGCCGATTCCGTGGGCGATCCCGCGGGGTACGGCGCGCTGCGCACCCGGAGCGTGCGCCCCGCCGTGCTGGGCGCGATCGCCGATTGGCTCGCGGCGCGTCTGCGCTGAGCCGTCGCGCGCGGTCCGATCTCAGAGGGGAAGGCGGCGCGTTCCAGAGGGAAAACGCCGCGAAAATTCCTATTGCGTCCTTGCAGGACTGTTTTACCTTTCCGCGCGACGGACAGCGGTTCCCTCTGAGAACACCACTCCGTTTCACCAATTCAGGAGAGAGCACATGGCCGCGAAAAAGGGCAAGAAGGCCGCGAAGAAGGCCGGTAAGAAGCCCGCGAAGAAGGCAGTGAAGAAGGCCGCGAAGAAGCCTGCGAAGAAGGCTGCGAAGCCGGCCAAGAAGGCGAAGCGGAAACCGAACGCGGCGTTCATGCGCCCCGTTCAGCCGGACGCGACCCTTGCCGCGGTCGTTGGTTCCAACGCGATCCCGCGCACCGAAGTGACCAAGAAGCTCTGGGCGTACATCAAGAAGCACGGCCTCCAGGATGCCAAGGAGCGCCGCATGATCAACGCCGACGCCAACCTCAAGGCGGTGTTCGGCGGCAAGGGCAAGGTCTCGATGTTCGAGATGACCAAGCTCGTCGGCAAGCACCTCAAGTAATTGCCGCGGCTTCCCACGATAGAGGGCGCGCCCACGGCGCGCCCTTTGTTGTGTCCGGCAGCGGCGCAACCGCGCCCTGCCCGCGCCCGTAGGGCGGGGTAGATTTCTCCGTCGCCTCCATCGCGCACTCTTCTCTCTCTCGACCGAACTCGCGTGGCCAAGTCTTCGAAAACCGGCAAGTCGTCCCGGCCCGGGAAATCCACGAACGTCGTCGCCGACGCCCGGAAGGGGCGCGGCGGCAAGAGCCGGAACGGCGGCGGCACCCGCTGGCTGTGGGAGAACGTCAAGTCGCTGGCCGGCGCGCTGCTCATCTTCCTTTTCATCCGCACGTTCTTCGTCGAGGCGTTCAAGATTCCCTCGGGGAGCATGATCCCGACGCTGCTCGTGGGCGATTGGCTGTTCGTGAACAAGGCGGTGTACGGGCCCACGATTCCGTTCACCGACGCCCACATTCCGGGATACGCCGACCCCAAGCGCGGCGACGTGGTGGTGTTCGTCTCGCCCTATCAGGCCGACGAGGCGCAGCTCGGCCACGATCCCACGCCGGTGCTGGTGAAGCGGCTCATCGGCATGCCGGGTGACACGATCTCCATGCGCAACGGCGTGGTCTACATCGACGGAATCGCGCAGCGGCAGGGGTTCGGCGCGCGCGGGTTCACGGGCGATCCCGCGCAGTCGCGCCCCGACGACACGTCGCCCGATTTCGTGTGGCAGCAGAAGTTCGCGCTGCACGGCACACGCTTCGGCTCGGCGCCGGCGGTGCCCACGCACGACGAGTGGGGGCCGCTGCTCGTGCCCGCCGGCCACTACTTCATGATGGGCGACAACCGTTACTGCTCGAAGGACAGCCGGTACTGGGGCCTGGTGCCGCGCGCCAATGTGCGCGGACGCCCGATCTTCGTGTACTACTCGTACAAGCCCAGCCCCGGCGGGCTCAACGACTGCGACGGCGAAACGAGCGATCGCCCGCTCTCGTTCCTCACCGACATCCGGTGGGGACGGATCGGCCACGTCATCCGGTGACGCGCGGGGGCGCCGCGTCGCGGGCCCCCGACTGGATTTCCCGCCGGGTAATGCGCATGATCTACGGTCTCCCGCCGCACCGCGGGGCCTCGGCCTGACGATGGGCCGGGCCCGCATGTCTCTCCCGGCCCGCCGCACGATGCGCTGGTTGCCGATCGCGCACCGCACCGAACGTCTCATCGCGCTCTCCCAGCTGGCCTGCGTGGCCACGCTGGCGGCGCTGCTCGTGCCCGCGGGGCGCTCCCAGCCCCTGCTGCTCAACGGCACGTTCACCGTATCGCTGGCGGTGTTCGCGCTGGCTGCCGCCGGCATCGCGACGCACACGCAGCGGCTCCCGCGCGCGGCGTTCGCGGCGTTCGCGGCGGCGGCCGCGATGCTCGTCGTCGCCGAGGCCGTGGCGTTCGTTTCGCCCGCGTCGGCGCTGGCCGACGCGCTGCACACCGTGGGGCGCACGGACAAGGCGATCCTCGTGGCCACGCTCAACACGCTGCTCCCGCTGTACGCGCGCGCCACGCTGGCGGCGCAGGAGCGGGCGGCCGATGCGCTCGAGCGGAGCGTCGTGGCCGAGCGCACCTTCTCGTCCACGCTCGAAGCCCGCGTGGCGCTGCGCACGGCGGAACTCGAAGACGCGCAGCGCGTGCTGCAGCGCATGTGGCGGCTCGGCCAGCAGATCTCGTTGGAGCTCGATCCGACGCGCGTACTCGAGCGGTTCGTGGACGCGGCGAGCGATATCGCGCAGGCCGACGGCGCGGCGATCGGCCTGCTGAGCGAGGACGGCACGGTGCGCGTGCCGATCGCGCGGGGCGCGCTGGCGGACATCGGCGGCGCGCACTTTCCGGCCGCGGCGTCGGCGATGGGCGGCGTGATTCGCACCGGGACGCCGTGGGTGGCGAGCGGCGATCGCGCGCGCGCCGGAACCACCCGGCCAATCTTCCCCAACGTCGACGTCGCGGTCGGCAGCGGCGCGGTGCTCGCGATCTCGCGGCGCGGCGAGCGCATCGGCGCCGTGGCGCTCGTGCGCCAGGCCGCGCAGCCGTTCACCGACGTCACGCTGGGGCGCGTGAACGCGATGAGCGACCTGCTCAACGTGGCGCTCGAGAACGCCGAGCTCGTGGAAACGCTGCGCCGCGCCGAGTGGCGCTTCCGCACGCTGTTCCGCTCGGCGCCCGACGCGGTGTTCACCGTGCTGCGCAGCGGGCGCATCCGCGAGGCGAACGACGCTGCGTCGGACATCATCGGGGTCGAGCCGGTGCGGATGGTGGGGCGCCGGCTCTCCGAGCTGGTGGACGAGGACGATCGCGTGCGGCTCGACGACGCGCTCGCCGCGACGTTCGCGGGCCGGCCGGCGCGACTCGAGGTCACCTTCCGCCGTGCGCCAGGTGAAGCCCCGCGGCTGGCGTCGCTCGCGGCGAGCCTTCTGCCGGAAGCCGATCCGCCGAGCGTGCTGGTCGTGGCGCGCGACATGACCGCCGAGCGCGAGATGCGGGTGCGGCTCATGGAGTCCGACCGGCTGGCCGCGGTGGGCGAACTCGTGGCCGGCGTGGCGCACGAAGTGAACAACCCGCTGAGCAGCATCAGCGCGTATGCGCAGTTGCTGCTGCGCGATCCCGGCATCGACGGGCCGCTGCGCGAGCAGGTGGAGGTCATCCGTTCGGAGACCACGCGCGCGGCGCACGTGGTGAAGGATCTCCTGGCATTCGCGCGGCGCAGCGAACCGCGCTACGAACCGCTCGACCTCAACATGGTCGTCACGCGCACGCTGCGGATGCGCAGCTATCAACTGTCCGCCAACCGGGTGATCGTGCAGCAGTCGCTGGAGGACGGGCTGCCGGCGGTGATGGGCGACGCGCGCCAACTGCAGCAGGTGTGTCTCAACCTCGTGACCAACGCCACGCAGGCGATGGGACACGGCAGCGGGGGCACGCTCACCGTGACCACGCGGTCGGCGGGCGGCGAGGTGATGCTCGAGGTGGCCGACACCGGCGCGGGCATCGCGCCGGAGGTGCGGGCCCGCATCTTCGAGCCGTTCTTCACGACCAAGAAGGAGGGTGAGGGAACGGGGCTCGGGCTGAGCGTGAGCTACGGGATCGTGACGGCGCACAAGGGGCGCATCGAGGTCGCGTCGACGTCGGAGCGGGGGACGACCTTTCGCGTGAGTCTTCCGGCGGCGCAATCGGCGGTGGCCGGCGGCGAGGAACTCGAGGCGCCCCCGCTGGTGTTGCGGTCGCCCATCGCCGGCATTCGCCTGCTGTTCGTGGACGACGAGCCGGCCATTCGCGGCGGCATCACCGCGTACGCGCGCGCGCGCGGCTTCACGGTGATCACCGCCGAAAGCGGCGAGGCCGCGCTGGAGATCCTGCGCGAGACCACCGTCGACGCCGCGGTGTGCGACATTCGCATGAAGGGGATGGACGGGTTCGCGTTCCACAGCTGGCTGCGGCTGGAACGTCCCGGGCTCGCGGCGCGCACCGTGTTCATCACCGGCGACGTGGTCGGCGCGTCGAACCGGCACCCGGTGCGCCAGCCGATCCTGGCCAAACCGTTCAGCTTCGAGCGGCTCGAAGCGTCGATCACGGCCGTGATCCAGGGGCGGCCGTACGACCCTGCGGAAAAGACCCCGGTTCACGGGCTGGAGCGAATTCCGTAAGTTGAGGGCGCGGGACGCCACGGCGGCGATCCTTCTCGGGCTTTCGGCTGTCCAACACGACGAACCCACCGGCCATGGCATCCTTCTTTCCCAGACAAACCATCGAGCTTCGGCTGGAGGAGGCGCGCGCGTTCCGCCGCCTGTCCTTCAACCTCGTCGAGATGGCGCTGCTCACGGGGGTCGTGCTCCGGCTGTATCGGTCGGTGGCGCTCACGCACGGGTCGCCCACGAGCTGGGTGTACATCGCGGGGACGTTCGTGCTCGGCCTCGTGTTCCTGTGCGCGATGGCCACGGCGCACCTCGCGAACTTCCCCATCAAGCGCTGGCTCTGGCGCGCGCCGCTCTTCGCCTTGGGCGTGGTGGGGGGCGAGATGGCGGTGAGCCTCCTGCTCATCTGGATGGGGCGGGAGCCCACGGGGACGGCGCGCGCGGGCTTCGGCGACTGGCCGGGAATGGCGCTCAGCACGTTCTGGACGCGCGAGGCCATCGTGTGCGCCTGGGCGGCGGTGCTGGCGCTCATCGTCTCGGTGATCCGCCGCGGCATCGTGGCGGCGGAACTGCACGAGAAGCGGGAGCGCGAACACCAGGCCGGGGCCTGACGGGGCCCGGTGCGTCCCGCTCCCTTTCTCCTCGAGCGCTACTTCGCCGACCGGGAGTTCTCGGCGCCGTTCATGCTGTCGGGGTCGGACTGCGAAACCCTGACGGTGGGCGACCTGCTCGCGCTCGTGCCCGACGCCGAGCCGGCGTTGCGGGCGCTGGGCCTCGGCTATACCGAGACGACGGGCGCGCCCGCCCTGCGCAGGGCCGTGGCCGCGTTATACGCCACGCTGAAGCCCGAAGGGGTCATGGTCCACTCGGGAGCCCAGGAAGCCGTGTTCACGGTCGTGAACGGGCTCCTGGGGCCTGGCGACCATGCCATCGTCCAGACGCCGTGCTACCAGTCGCTGTACGAACTGCCGCGGGCGGCCGGGGCGGCGGTGTCGGCCTGGCGGGCCGATCCGGCTACCTGGGCGCCGGATCCCGACGATTTGCCCGGGTTGCTGCGCCCCGAAACTCGGCTGCTGGTCGTCAACTCGCCGCACAACCCCACCGGGCACCAGTTCGACCGGGCGACCTTCGACGCCGTCGTGCAGTTTGCGCGCCGGCACGGGCTGGTGCTGCTCTTCGACGAGGTGTATCGCGGGCTCGAGTACGCCCCCGACGACCGGCTGCCGGCGGCGTGCGACGTGTATGAGCGCGGGGTGTCGCTGGGGGTGATGTCCAAGGCGTACGGCCTGCCGGGGCTGCGCATCGGGTGGCTGGCCTCGCCCGACGCGGGCGTACTGCGCGCTGCCGCGGGCATTCGCGACTACACGACGATCTGCAACAGCGCGCCGAGCGAGCTGCTGGCCACGGCGGCGCTCGCTGCGGGCGAAACGATCCTGGAACGAAATCGGGGGATCGTGCGAGCGAACCTCCCCCTGCTCGACGCGTTCATGGCGCGGCACGCGGCGCGGTTCCGCTGGACGCGCCCGGGCGCGGGGCCCGTGGCGTTTCCCACGCTCCTGCACGAAGAGCCGGAGGCGTTCTGCGCGCGGATGCTGGAGCGGGAGGGGGTGCTGCTGTTGCCGGGCACGGTGTTCGACGCGTCCAGCCGCGAGGTGCGGATCGGGTTCGGGCGGCGGAACATGCCCGAGGCACTGGCGCGGCTGGACGCGGCGCTGGCGTGAGCCCCTCCCGGCGGGCGTTATATTGAGCCCATGCAGAGGAAGAACCGGGAGTTGATCGTGGTGGGCGACCGCGTCCTCGTGAAGATCGAGGAGGGCGAGGAGCGCACGAACGTCGGGCTGTACCTGCCGCCGACGGCGGTGGACAACCAGGCGGTGCAGGGGGGCACGATCGTGGCCACGGGGCCCGGTCTGCCGCTGCCGAGTCCCGATGCGGGGAGCGACGAGCCGTGGCGCGCGCCGGCGCGCGAGACGCGGTTCGTGCCGATGCAGGCCCGCGAGGGCGACTACGCGCTGTTCTTCCGCAAGGCCGCGGTCGAGATCACGTTCGACAACGAGCGCTTTCTCGTGGTGCCGCAGCAAGCCATTCTCGCGCTCGTGCGAGACGAGTATTGAGGAATACGAATATGAGCATGCAGCTTCCCAACGCCCCGACGATGTACCCCGAGCCGCTGGTGGCGCCGATGCGCGCCGAGTTGACGCGGATCGGCTTCACCGAACTCAAGACGCCCGAGGCGGTGGATCAGGCGCTCCGCGACACGAAGGGCACGACGCTGGTGGTGGTGAACTCGGTGTGCGGCTGCTCGGCGCGCATGGCACGTCCGGCGGCGGCGATCGCGATTCAGCACGCGAAGCGGCCGGCGCATCTGGCCACGGTGTTCGCGGGCCAGGACGCCGAGGCCACGGCCCGCGCGCGCAGCTACTTCACGGGCTATCCGCCCTCGTCGCCGCAGATCGGCCTGCTCAAGGACGGCAAGCTGGTGTTCATGCTCGAGCGCTGGCAGATCGAAGGCCGGCCGGCCGAGGAGATCGCGCAGGATCTCGAAGCGGCGTTCGACGAGTACTGCTGACCGTAAACCGCCTACTGCCGATCAACAGCTACGGGTCGGCAGTGGGCGGTGAGCAGTGGGCGGTGCTCAGCCGCCCCGTCCCCCGCGTCCGCCGCCCCCGCCTCCGAATCCGCCGCCGCCCACGCGGCCGCCGAAGCCGAACGCGCGCCCCGGGCGGATCTCCTTGAGTGTATTCGGATCGAGGAACGCCGCCAGGAAGGGCGGCAGCTTGCGGAGCTGATCGGCGGTGAGCAGCCCCTTCACCCGCGGCGCGTAGCCCACCAGCAGATCGATCGTCGCGTTCTCCCCCTGGGTGACGTGATCGTACGCCTCGTGAACGTCGAACTTCTCGGGGAGCGCCACGAGGTACCTGGCGATCGGGGTCCAGATCGAGTCCACGGCATTGGTGAACGCCTTGTTCATGCGGATCAGGCTGTCGGTCTGCGCGTCGGAGAGCTTGAGCGAGTCGCGCTGGCGGAGCATCTGGTCCATCGGGTTCGGATAGCCGCGCACGTAGCGGTTCTTGATCATCATCTCGCTGGGGCGGCCGCCGGCGGCGCCGTTCCCGCCTCGCCCGGCAAAGCCCCCGAACCCGCCGCGTCCCCCGCGCCCGCCGCCGCGCAGCAACTGCTCGAGCTGCTGCAGGTCGCGGTCGGGTCCCACGGCCACGCGCACGTCGAGCGTGGCCCGGAAGGGCGCGCGCGCGGCGGTCTGCGCGATGGCGGAGTTGCCGAACCGCGGGTTCACCTCATAGCGGTACTGGTCGGTGGCCGGGTCGAAGCCGCGCACGTAGAGCAGGGTGGGATCGATGACCGGCGTCTGTCCCCAGCCGGACAGGTGATTGCCGCCGTGCACGAGCGCGTCGGCGCCGGTGAGCGGGTTCGACAAACTCAGCCCCACGGTGAGACGCGAAGGAAGCTTCACGGCGTCGGACACGAGCTGGATGTTGATCGCGCTCATCGACACCGACCACGGCCCCACGCAGCTGTTCCGCCCGGCGATCTGGCCGAGCTGGCGTTCGAGGCAGGCGCGGGGGCTCCCGGACAATCCGTCCAGGAGCGCCTGCATGCCGCTGCGCAGCGCGGAATCGGGCGCGGCGGTCGGGTTGAACACGAACGCGCGATCGTTCGCGTAGCCGTCGCCGTTCACATCGCCCGACACCATGGGCGTGAAGCGGTTCCCCGAGCTCACGCGCACGAAGGTCGAGATGTTGACCGCATTCTTGACGGTCACGGACGCGTTGAGGTTGAACTCGTGGTGCGCGCCGCTGCTCTCCCACGCGGTGGCCAGCGGATCGCCCGCCGTGGTGCCGCCGAAGCCGCGCGTCAGGTCGCGTGTGTCGCGGTACACGTAGGTCACGTTCCAGGCGTACGCAGAGTTGAAGGCGCGTGGCGACACGGCGAACTGCAGCTCCCGCGTCGTGGAGCGCAGGTCGGAGGTCGTCTCCGACACGCGGGAGAACGCCGACGACACGCGGCCGGCGCCGGCTGCGATGCTCCCGGTGGACTGCACGATGCTCGACGGCGCCACGTACACGGGGCGTCCCCCCTCGTCGGCCAGCGCGAACTGCGGCGTGTCCAGGAAGTTGAGGTCCACCGAGCCGCGCTGGTCGAGGTTTCGCGAATACGTAAACGTCAGGCTCCCGTTGAACGCCGTCGTCAACAGGCCGCGCACGCCGAGGTTCGCGCGCCAGCTGCGCTGGGTGCGGAAGCCGGGGTCGAACAGGGCCACGTTGGGCGCCGAATTGGAGAACACGGTGCCCGTGGAGCCATCGGCGCAGGCGCTCGGGATGGTGGACGGGTTCTGCGCGTACGCGCTCCAGTCGGGCGCGGGCACGGCCGATCCGACGCAGGAGATCTGCTGCGCGGCGGTGGGGAGCCCGGTCTGATCGACGGCGTTGGAGATGAGGGTTGCCGCCGGGTTGTTGCGGAACTCGCCGACGCCGCCGGTGATCACGTAGCGCGGCGGGCGGAACGCACCGCGGAATCCTTCGATCTCGGGCATCGTGCCGACCTGCCAGCTGAAGCCGAGGCGCGGGCTCACGGTGAAATCGTTGGGCACGGCGTTGTTCGGCACGCCGAAGGTGCTCTGCACGAGCGGATTGTCCGCCGGCGTGGTGCTGAACCGGCTGCCCTCGGCGCGCACGCCGTACTGGATCTGCACGCGATCGGCAGGGCGCCAGGCGTCGCCGAGCGAGAACGCGACCGTGGCCACGTCGCCGGAGCGGCGCGCCGGCACGAGGCGCCGCGTGAACGTGGCCGGACGCCCCGCTTCGAGATCGGCGAGCGAATTGTACGTGAACGTGCCGCGGGAGTTCGCGTTCTGGTCCTGCAGGAAGCGGCTGAGTTGCACGTCCTCAGTGAGCTTGATGCGGTGCGCGTTGTCGTCGGTGAACCATGACGTGGCGTTCGACGCCTGCCACTGGTAGTTCGTGACCGACGACGGATAGCTGGAGTTGCCGCCGAACTGCAGGGTGGACACGCCCGCGGTGCCGTCGGGGAAGTCCGACGTCACGAGCACGCGCGCGTCGGGGAGCAGCAGATAGGCGTCGGAGGTGTTGGTGGACGCGGAGAGCGAGACGCTGGTCTCGTCCAGGAACCCGTAGCCGAAGTAGCCGGCGTGGCTGAGCTGCACCGTGCCCGACTGGCGCGTGTTCTGGCCGCCGTGCGCCGGCACGGCGCTGGTGGAGAGCGACGCGGCGCCGGCGCGGTTCCACGACCCGTTGACGAGCATGCCCCACGAGTCGGTGCCGGTGGGCGAATAGCTGAACTGCGAGAACAGCGCGCCCTGGTCGGTGAGCCGGTTCGACGGCACGCCGCCCACGGTGGACGGGATTCCCGCCGTGCTCAGGTAGTGCAGCAGCTCGCTCACGGAATCCTGCGAGATGCCCACGCGCTCGAGCGCCGAGGGGTCGGTGTTGAGCAGAGATTGCAGATCGCTGCTGCGGCGGCCGAGCTGGAACGAGGTGTTGTAGAACAGCTTGTTCCAGATGATCGGTCCGCTGGCCGATCCGCTGGCGATGACGTTCGTGTACTGCTGACCGAGCGACCGCGTGGTGGGGTCGGCCCATTGGAGGTCCGGGTGGTCCAGCGTGACATGCAGATTGCGATTGATGAAATTCGACCCGCCGAAGGTGCGCGCGGTGATCTGGCCGCCGCTGAACCCTCCGCGCGACGGATCGAAGGTCGTCGTGGACAGCCGCGCCGAGACCTGCACGTCGCGGGGGAGGGTGCCGCCGAAGGTGAGGCCGTTGAGCAGCGTGCTGTTCTGGTCGGCGCCCAGGCCGAGGACCGAGAATCCCATCGTGCCGTCGCTGTTGGCGATCGCGCTGACACCTGGCAGGTACGCGGCCATCGCCGACAGGTCGCCCATGGCGTCGACGGGAATGCCGGCAGTGTTCATGGTTTGCTCAACGCCGCCGACGTCGGGGCGGTTGTCACCGGCCACGGGGCGCTGGCGGTTGGCGTTCACGCGCACGGCGGCGAGCTGCGTGGGCGCCGCCTCGAGCGTGGCGTCGGCCACGATCACGGCGTCGTCGTCGTTGACCTTCTGTACCTCGAAGCTCTTCGGGATCATACCGATGGCCGCAAAGGTCATCATGTAGTCGCCGTCGCCGCCGGCGAACACGATGGTGTACCGGCCGTCGTTCCCCGACTTGCTCGAGCGCGTGGTCTCGTCGGTCATCGACTGTGCGCTCACGGTGACGTTGGCGAGCGGCTTGCCCGTGGGGCCCACCACGCGCCCGCGAATGATGTCGGCCGACGCGCCCTGGGCGTGCGCGGTGACGGCGGCGGCCGCGAGGGCCACGAGAGCGAAGCGAAAGGCTGCGGTCATCGGGAATCCGGGTGACGTGATCGCCGGGCGATGCGCCCGTGATTCATGACACCCGTACGCGGCGCGGGCGCCGCGCGTTGACCCGCGATGCCGCCGTTAACGACGCGCGTCGCGCGGCGTCACACACATCCGGTCACGCGTTCGTTCGGGGCCCACCCTTCAGCGCTTCGCGCGCCGACGGCGCCGCGGGAAGGAAGTCCTCGCCGGGGTTGATGTACTGATCCGTTTCGATCCCATGCTGCCGGTCGTGGAGCTGGCGGTAGCGTCCCCCCAGCGCCATCAGCTCGGCGTGCGTGCCGCGCTCGACGATCTGCCCGCCCTCGAGCACGAGGATCTGATCGGCGCTCTCGATGGTCGACAGCCGGTGGGCGATGACGAACGTCGTGCGCCCGCGGCGCAGCGACCGCAGGCCGTCGCGAATCATCGCCTCGCTCTCGCTGTCGAGGCTCGAGGTGGCTTCGTCGAGAATCAGGATGCGCGGATCGGCCAGGATCGCGCGCGCGATGGCCACGCGCTGGCGCTGGCCTCCCGACAGCTTCACGCCCCGTTCGCCGACGACGGTGTCGTAGCCCTGCTCGAACCGCCGAACGAATTCATCGACGTGCGCGATGCGCCCCACGCGCTCGATTTCCTCGGGCGTCGCGCCGGGCTTGGCGAACGCGATGTTCTCGCGGATGGTGCCGTCGAACAGGAAGTTGTCCTGCATCACGACGCCGAGCTGCGCCCGGTAATCGTGCAGCTTGAACGTGCCCAGGTCCCGTCCATCGACGAGGATGCGCCCCGCCTGCGGCCGGTAGAACGCTTGCACGAGTCCGATCAGCGTGCTCTTTCCGGAGCCGCTCGACCCCACGAGCGCGGTGGTCGAGCCCGCCTTCGCCGCGAACGTCACGTCGCGCAAGACCGGCGTGTCGGGCTCGTACTCGAACGACACGTGCTCGAACGCCACGTCGCCCACGAGGTCGTCCACCGCCACGCGCGCCGCGTCGTCGGCATCCTCGGCGGGCGTGTTCATCACGTCGCGGATGCGGTCGAGTCCCGCGAACGCCTCGCTGATCTGCGTGCCGATGGACGCGATCTGCACCAGCGGCGCGGCGACGAGCCCCACCAGATACACGTACAGGAACAGATCGCCCAGCGTCATCCGCCCGTTCAGCACGTCGCGTCCGGCCACCACCATCACGAGCACGCCGATCACGCCGCTGATCACCGTGCTGCCCGAGCCCACGGCCGAGGTGCCGGTGATCGTGCCGGCGATGTTGCGCAGCAGCTTGTGCACGCCCTCGGCGAACAGTTTCCGCTCGCGGCGTTCGGACACGTACACCTTCACCACGCGGATGCCGCCCACCGACTCGGCCAGGCGCCCGGTGACGTCGGCGTTGATCGCCCCGCGCTCGCGAAACATCGGGCGCAGCTTGCGGAACGCGTACGCCATCATCCCGCCGAACGACACGAGCACCACCGCGGTGAGAGTGGTGAGCTTCCAGTTCAGGTAGAACAGCACCGAGATCGCGATACCCGCGGTCATCAGCCCGCCCAGGAGCTGGATGATGCCCGTGCCCACCACGTTCCGCACGCCCTCGGCGTCGGTCATCACGCGCGAGATCACGATGCCGGTTTTCGTGGAGTCGAAGTACGACACCGGCAGCCGCAGCACGTGCGCCTGCACGCGCTTGCGCATGTTGGTGATGGCCCGCTGGCCGGCGACGCTCACCACTTGCGACAGCAGGAACGAGGTGATCGCCTGCAGCACCGTCGCGCCGGCGACGGCCAGCGCGAGCGGCCAGAGCAG
>JAGWRB010000287.1 GCA_028876725.1 Gemmatimonadota bacterium | reverse complement strand
CAGGGCGGGGGTGAAGGTCGCCAGGGTCGCCAGCAGTGCAGCACGATGTCGCATGGTGGTCCTCGATGGACGTCGACGAGTGCGGTTCGAACTGAGGGGAGTGTGGCCTGAACATGAATGGGGGGCGGGCATTGAGCAACCTGGGCCGGGCGCGATCCCGCTTGAAGCCCGCCGAGCGGGTGGTGACATTCCGGGCGTCGCCACTCGGAGCTCGGCTCGGATGACCTCGTTGCACCGGCCTCTGGCCTCTCACCGCACGCGCGCATGACGCGCCGCGTGCTGCTGCTGGGGCATGGCGCGCAGGGGCGCGCGGCGCTGCACGATCTGGTGCACGGCGACGGAGAGCTGCGCGTCACGGTGGCCGACGCCGATCCGGCGCTCCCCGCGCGGGTGGCGTCGTATCCCGCCGAGCGTGTCTCGGCGCGCGTGGTCGACGCGGCGGACCGCGACGCGGTGCTGGCGTTGATGCGCGACGCCGACGTGGTGGTGGAGGCGCTCCCCGGTCCGATGGCGCTGCCCACGGGGCAGATGGCCGTGGAGGCCGGGGTGAGCCTGGTGAGCAGCATGTACTATCGCGATCCGCAGGAGCGCGACCCCGCGAGGATCGCGGCCACGGAGCGCGCGATCGCCGAGTTGGCGCGCACGGCGGACGCGCGCGGGCTCACGCTGCTCACGGAGTTCGGGCTCGATCCGGGGCTCGATCTCGTGATGGGGGCGCGCGCGTTGTCTGAGCTGGACGAGGTGCACGAGTTCCACGCATACGGCGCGGGGATCCCCGCCGAGGGCGCGCGCGACAATCCGCTGCAGTACAAGTTCTCGTGGTCGCCGATCGGTGTGATGCGGTCGTACCACCGGCCGGCGCGCGTGATTCACGAGGGGCGCGTGGAGGAGATCGATCCCGCGACGCTGTTCGAGGCGCGGCGGGTGCATCTCGTGGATGTGCCGGCCATTGGGGCGCCGCTGGAGTGCTATCCCAACGGCGATGCGGCGCATTATGCGGAGTTGTTCGGGCTGAGCGGGCGAGTGCGGGAGATGGCACGCTACACCGGGCGGCTCCCGGGGCACTGCGCGTTCTGGGACGTGATGACCAAGTGCGGCTTCCTGGAGACCGCGCCGGTGGAGGTGGGTGGCGCGCGCGTCTCGCCCATGGAATTCGTGGCCGAACTGCTGGCGTCACAGGCGCGGTTTCAGTATGCGGACGACGAGGCGGACCTGACCTTCGTGCGCGTGGACGTGCGGGGGGTGCGCGCGGGCGCGCGCCGTCGCGTGGTGTACGATTTGATCGACCGGCGCGATTTCGCGACCGGGTTCACGTCGATGCAGCGCACCGTGGGCTACACCCTGGCCTTGGGAGCTCGGCTCATTCTGGATGGGGCTCTGCCCAAGCGCGGATTGCTCACGCCGCTGGACGTGCCGTACGACCTGGTGTTTCCGGCGCTGGAGCGGCACGGTATTCGGGTGACTCGCGCCGAGCAGGCCTGGGGCTGAGCGGGCGCTCTTGCCCGAGGGGGCGCTGAGGGGGAGATTCTCGCGGGGCGTCCGGATGGCCGGGCGCCCGATCCCGCCCACCTCCGCCCCTCGACCCGTGCGAATGTCTTTCGCTCCGCTGATCGCGGCCGCCGCGTTCGGTGCCGCCTGCACGTCCGCCGCGCCCGCCAACGACGCGGGCAACGATCCCGCCACCCTCAAGGC
Source organism: Gemmatimonadota bacterium (assembly GCA_028876725.1). Taxonomy (GTDB): domain Bacteria; phylum Gemmatimonadota; class Gemmatimonadetes; order Gemmatimonadales; family Gemmatimonadaceae; genus JAGWRI01. Next base: position 11,454 of record JAGWRB010000287.1, on the reverse strand, counting down.
CGCGCAGGCCATCGACGCCGGCGATCTGCTGCAGCACATCAAGGATCTCTCTGCCGATTCCATGGAAGGGCGCGCGCCCGGCACGCCTGGCGAGGAGAAGGCGACGAGCTACATCCAGCGCCAGTTCCAGGCGCTGGGGCTCAAGCCCGGCAATCCCGACGGGAGCTGGTACCAGCCGGTGGATCTCATCGGGTACACGGCGACGCCGACGGCCAAGCTCGTGTCCGGCGGGAAGACCGTGTCGCTCAAGTTTCCCGAGGACTACGTGGTGACGTCGCGGCACGACCGTCCCGAGACGAAGGTCGACAACTCCGACGTGGTGTTCGTGGGCTACGGCGTGGTGGCGCCCGAGTACGGCTGGGACGACTACAAGGGCGTGGACGTGAAGGGGAAGACGATTCTGATGCTGGTGAACGATCCGCAGGTGACGCTGCCCAACGACACGACGCAGCTCGACACGGCGATGTTCAAGGGCAAGGCGATGACGTACTACGGTCGCTACACCTACAAGTACGAGATCGCCACGGCCAAGGGCGCGGCGGCAGCCATCGTGATTCACGAAACCGGGCCGGCGGGCTATCCCTGGGGCGTGGTGCAGGGGAGCTTCTCGGTGGAGCAGTTCGACGTGCCGTCGGCCGATGCGGAGAAGCGCGTGCCGGTGGAAGGGTGGATGACGGTGGACAAGGTCCGCGAGCTGTTCAAGGACGCGGGGCTCAACTTCGATTCCCTGCACGCGGCGGCGCGCACGAAGGCGTTCACGCCGGTGACGTTGAAGGCGAAGGCGACCTGGGACGTGAAGGTGAAGGTGCGGAAGATCCAGTCGAAGAACGTGGTGGCGCGGCTCGAGGGGACGTCGAAGAAGGACGAGTACGTGGTGTACACGGCGCACTGGGACCACCTGGGGCGCGACTCGACGCTCAAGGGCGATCAGATCTTCAATGGCGCGCTGGACAATGCGTCGGGGGTGGGCGGGCTGCTCGAGATCGCGAAGGCGTACACCAAGCTCGACCCGGCGCCGAAGCGCTCGATCCTGTTCCTCTCGGTGACCGGGGAGGAGAAGGGGCTGCTGGGCTCGAAGTTCTACGCCGAGCATCCGCTGTATCCGCTCACGAAGACGGTGGCCGACATCAACATGGACGGGCTGAACCAGTGGGGCCGCACGAAGGACGTGACGGTGATCGGCTACGGCAATTCGACGCTGGACGACGTGCTGACCAACGTGCTGGCGGCCGACGGACGCGTGGTGCGCCCCGACGCGGAGCCGGAGAAGGGGTTCTACTTCCGGTCGGACCACTTCAACTTCGCGGCGGTGGGCGTGCCGGCGCTCGATCCCGACGCCGGCGTGGACTACATCGGCAAGCCGGCTGGCTACGGGATGGAGAAGCGCAACGAGTACACGACGAACGACTACCACAAGGTGACCGACGAGGTGAAGCCCGACTGGGATCTCTCGGGGGCGGTGGAGGATCTGCGGGCGTTCTTCCGCGTGGGGGTAGTCGTCGCGAACGCCGCGGGGATGCCGGAGTGGAAGCCGGGAACGGAGTTCAAGGCGCGGCGGGATTCGATGATGAAGACGGCAGTGAGGCAGTGAGGCAGTGAGGCGGTGAGGCGGTGAGGCAGTGAGGCGGTGAAGCAGTGAGGCGGTGACTGCTTCACCGCTTCACGGTTTCACTGCTTCACGGCATCCGTTCCCACGTCTCGAGTCCACCCGCCACCACGACGAACATCGGGTGCGGGGTGACTTCGGCGCCTGTGGGCATCTGCGAAAGCCACTCCGGCCGGCGCTCGCGCACCTTTTTCGTGAGGTGCGCGAGCTCGAAGTCGAGCTGGCCGCGGGTGACTGTGAGCGGTTTCCGGACGCGCGCGGCGCCGAGCTTGGAGCGGTCGAAGCAATACCCGCGGCGGTCGGCCTCGTCGCAAATGGCGGCGAGATAGGTGTCGACGGCCGCGAGCGGGGCGCGCGCCGCTTTGAAACGATCGAGCTGCGGGTGGTTTTTGTAGCCCTTCGTCTGGCCGGCCAGCACCGCGCGCGCGAGCAGCCCTTCACGCCAGCAGGCGACGAGGCCGGCCGGGTCAAGATACGAGGGATGGAGACTCCAGAGGCGCATGGACGAGACGGTAGAGCCGTAGGGCCGTAGAGCCGCGCAAACAGCGATCTAACTACTATAATACGCGGCGTTCTCGTCGATGTAGCCCTGCGTGAGGTCGCATCCGAAGGCGGTGGCCGAGTGCTCACCGACGCCGAGCGCGACGTCGAGGTTCACCTCGTCTTCCTTGAGCGTGGCGCGGAGGGCGGCTTCGTCGAAATCGGCGCGGCGCCCGCCGGTGACCACCGCGCGCCCGTTGATCCAGGCGTCGGTGGCTTCGGGACGGATGGTGCAGTCGAAGCACTTGCCCACGGCCATGAGCAGGCGCCCCACGTTCGGGTCGGCGCCGGCGACCATGGTCTTCACCAGCGGCGAATTGACGAGCGACTTGGCCACGGTGCGCGCGTCGCGCTCGCTGGCGGCGCCGCGCACGCGCACCCGCAGCAGGTGATCCGCGCCCTCGCCGTCGCGGGCCAACATCTCGGCCAGGCGGATGCACCCCGCGGTGAGGGTGTCCTGGAACTCCGCTTCGGAAACCGCGCCGGCGAGTCCGTTGGCCAGCAGGGCGCAGGTGTCGGAGGTGCTGGTGTCGCTGTCCACGCTGAGCATGTTGAACGACACGTGCACGGCGCGGCGGAGCATGCGATCGAGCGTCGGCGCGTCGAACGCCGCGTCGGTGAGGATGTAGACGAGCATCGTCGCCATGTTGGGCTCGATCATCCCCGAGCCCTTGGCCACCCAGGTGATGGTCGCGTTGCCGACGCGCGCGGCGAGCGCCTTGGGGTGCGTGTCGGTGGTCATCATGCCGTGCACACCCACGATGGGATCGTCCTGCAGCTCGGCGGCCATGCCCTTGAGCCCCTGCTCGATCTTCTCGATGGGGAGCGACACGCCGATGACGCCGGTGGAGCTGACGAGCACGCGTCCGGCGTCGGTGCCCACTTCGGCGGCCGCGGCGCCGGCCATGCGCCGCGCGTGCTCCACCCCCTGCGCTCCGGTGGCGACGTTGCTCACTTTGCTGTTGACGACGATGGCGCGGAGCACGCCGCCTTTGATCGTTTCGCGGCCGAGCACGACCGGCGCGCCGGGGAACTGATTGCGCGTGAAGACGGCGGCGGCCGCGGCGTCGACCTCGCTCACGAAGAGGGCGAGATCCTTGGCCTTGGGCTTGAGCCCGATGTGGCGGCTGGCGCAGCGGAAGCCGCGGGGGAGGACGGGTGTGTCGAGAAAGGGCATGGCCGGAGGCGCGCAGGGCGCGGGGTTGATCCGAAGGAGGGGGAAGATACCGTAAGCGCGTTGCGGGGCGCTACGGACCCGCCGCGCGGCGCCGGGGAGGCTTAACTTGTTTTCGAGAACGCGCGTGCTCGCCCGGCAGGACACCGGCCGCCGGGTTCACCACGCGAATCGGAGGCAGGCAGCATCGTGAACGAACGCGCGGCGCAATACGTGCTGGACAAGCGCGACCGCATCGAGTGGGTGAACGATGCGTGGCGGCAGTTCGCCGAGGCGAACGGGGCGCCGTCGCTCGCCGACGGCGTGATCGGCACCGAGCTGTGGCGCTATGTGGCGGGGCCCGAAACGCAGGCGATCTACCGGACCCTCTTCGACCGCGCGCGCGAGGGGCGGGAGATCCGGGTGCCCTATCGCTGCGACAGTCCGACCATGATCCGCGACTTCGAACTCACGGTGAGCCGCGTTGGCGACGCGGGGCTGCGGTGCGAGACGCGGGTCGTCGAAGAGCGCTCCCGGCCGCCGATCGTGCTGCTGGACGCCGCGGCGCCGCGCGCCGACGGGCTGATTCACATGTGCGGCTGGTGCAAACGCGTCAAACTTCAGGATTGGGTGGATGCCGAGGATGCGGTGAACGTGCTCGGGCTGTTCACCGGGGGTCCGGTGCCGCAGATCACGCATGGCATTTGCCCCGAGTGCATGGAGCGGGTGCTCGCGGCGATGGGCTAGGGGGGGGCCCAGGCGGATCGTGTGCCGCCGCCGCGTGGCCGCTAGATTTCTGGTGACCGGCGGAGGGGCCGGTCGTGGCGGGGAACCCCATGCGTGCCCGCTGGGCGGGTGCGGAGGACATCATGGACGAGAAGCAGCTGCTCGCGCTGGCGCGCAAGAACGCGGCCAAGCAGGTCGCGCCCAAGGGCAAGCGTCGGACCTACGACGCGACGCTCGAGGCCACGCGCGCCGCGGAGGACGACGACAACGAAGACCGGATCCGGTTCTTCAAGGAAATGAAGCGCCGCGAATTCTAGCGGCGTTCGGGCGGACGCCGCGTGTGCCGCGTGGGCTCGGCCTGCAGCGGATCGTCCGGCCAGTAGTGCTTGGGGTACCGCCCCCGCAGATCCTTCCGAACGTCGAAGTAGCTGTCGCGCCAGAACCCGGCCAGGTCGCGCGTGACCTGTACCGGCCGCCGCGCCGGCGACAGCAGGTGCAGGGTGAGGGGCACGCGCCCGCCGCCCACGCGGGGCGTCTCGGCGAGTCCAAACATTTCCTGCAGGCGCACGGCGAGCACGGGCGCTTCGGGCGCCGAATAGTCGATGGCGATCCGCGACCCGGTCGGCACCGCCAGATGCGTGGGCGCCAGTGTGTCGAGCGCCGCGCGCTGTTCCCAGTTCAGCATACCGCGCAACGCGCCGCTCAGGTCGAGGCGGCGGACGTCGTCGAGCGTGCGCGCGCCCAGGAGCAGCGGCGCGAGCCACGAGTCCGCCGAGGCCGCGAGCGCGTCATCTCCGAGATCGGGCCACGCGGCGTCGAGCGTGCGCAGGAACGCCACCCGCTGGCGGAGGGATCGCGCATCGTCGCTCCACGGGAGCGCATCGACGCCGCGGCGGAGCAACTCCCGGGCCAGCACCTCGGCCACGCGCGTGGTGTCGGGGGCGGAGATCCGCACCGTCGAGAGCGGGATCGCGCCGAGGCGTGTGATGCGTTGCGCGACTACCGAGGCACGCTCGGGGTCCCACCGATATTCGTCGTCGGTCGCGTACTGGTCGGAAAGCAGCGCGTCGAGTTCGACGCGATCGATTGGCGCTGCGGAGTAGATGCGGCTTTCGGGCTGCCGGCCGTCGGTTTCGGCGATCACCAGGTATTCGGCGTCGGCGAACGCCGCGGCGTCGCCCAGCACGGCGCCCTGCCCGTTGCGCAGGAGGTAGCGGGTGCGCTGGCCCGGGCGGCGCTGGGCCACGCGATCTGGATACGCGAGGGCGAGTAGGGCGCCGATGCTGGGAGCCGTGTCCGGGGACGCTCTGTTCGCGTTCGAGGCTTCGCGCGTCAGCGCGTCGCGCCAGCGAGCGGCGAGTTCGCGGACGCGGCGCACGGCGCCTGAGTCGACGCGGGCGCCGGCGAGTGCTATCGAGCCGGGTTTGCCGAGCACGGCGTCGACGCGGAGCGTGAAGTCGGCGGGAGGCGGCGCGCCCTCGCCGCGCAGCACGTCGCGCTCGTCGAGCAGCGCCGCCACGACGGCGGCCAGTTCGGTCGCTCCAGTCTCGGCGCCTCGCAGGAGGAGATGGGCCAGTCGCGGATGCGTGCCCAACTCCGCCATGCGCCGGCCGTGCGCGGTGACGCGGCCGTTGGCGTCGAGCGCACCGAGTTCGACGAGCAGCTCTCGCGCCTGACGATATGCGGGCGCCGGCGGCAGATCCAGCCACTTCAACTCCGCGGGATCGTCGATGCCGGAGACGGCGAGCTCGAGCGCGAGCGGCGCGAGATCGGCGGCGAGAATTTCGGGCTGATCGTGCGGAAGGAGATGATGGTTTTCGTGCTCGTCCCACAGGCGATAGCAGACGCCGGGCGCGGTGCGCCCCGCGCGGCCGCGGCGCTGGTCGGCCGACGCGCGCGAGACGCGTACGGTTTCGAGGCGGGTCATCCCGGTGCGCGGCGAGAAGACCGGAGCGCGGGCGAGGCCGGTGTCGACGACCACGCGCACGCCGTCGATGGTGAGGCTCGTCTGCGCGATGTTCGTGGCGAGGACGACCTTGCGTTCGCCCAGGGGACTGGGCGCGATGGCGGCGTCCTGGTCGGCCGCGGGGAGGTCGCCGAAGAGAGGATAGACGTGAGGCGGTGAAACCGTGAGGCGGTGAGGCGGTGAATCGGTGAAGCGGTGAGGCAGCTGCTCGGCGACGCGGCGGATCTCGGCGGCGCCGGGGAGGAATACCAGCACGTCGCCTGGTTCCTCGGCGACGGCGCGTGACACGGCGGAGACGACGTCGGCTTCGAGGCGAGCATCGGGGCGGCGCGGGAGATAACGGGTCTCCACGTGATATGCGCGCCCCTCGCTGCGGACGATGGGCGCGCCACCGAGCAGGGCGGCCACCGGGTCGACGTCGAGCGTGGCCGACATGACGAGGATGCGCAGGTCGTCGCGGAGAATGCTCTGCGACTGGAGCGTGAGGGCGAGGCCCAAGTCGGCGTGCACGCTGCGCTCGTGAAATTCGTCGAAGATGACGAGGCCCACGCCGTCGAGGGCGGGGTCGTGCTGTAGGCGCCGGGTGAGGATGCCCTCGGTGACGACTTCGACGCGCGTGGCGCGCGTTACCCGCGATTCCCCGCGGACGCGGTAGCCGACCGTGCCTCCGAGCTGCTGGCCCAGCGTGCGCGCCATGTAGCGCGCGGCGGCGTGGGTGGCGAGGCGGCGCGGCTCGAGCATGACGATGGCGCGGCCGGCGAGCCAGGGTTCACCGAGCAGGGCGAGCGGGACGCGCGTGGTCTTCCCGGCGCCGGGCGGCGCTTCCAGCACGGCGGCGGGGTGCGCCGCGAGGGCGGCGCGCAGCGCGGGGAGCGCCTGCTCGATGGGGAGGGGATTCACGGGGCGGTCTTCAAAATGCGTGTACCGGGGAGAATGTTTAGGGCGGCCGACTGCCAACTGCCCACTGCCCACTGCCAACTGCCCGCTGCCAACAGCGGTTCACATCGGTATGACCCAACGCCTCTACTACAATGATGCGTACCTCACCGTCTTCGACGCCACGATCGTCGAGGTGACGGAGGGCGGACGCCGGGTCTATCTGGACCGCACGGCGCTGTACCCGACGTCGGGCGGGCAGCTGTTCGACACGGGGACCCTGGGCGGCCGGCGCGTGGTGGACGTGGTGGACGAAGAGTCGCGCATCGCGCACCTGCTCGCCGAGCCGCTGGCGCAGACGTCGGGTTCCGTGGAAGGGCGCGTGGACTGGGCGCGCCGGTTCGACCACATGCAGCAGCACACGGGGCAGCATCTGCTCAGCGCGGTGCTGGAAGATCTGTACGGATGGAAGACCGTGAGCGTGCACTTCGGCGACGAGACGTCGACGCTTGACGTGGACGCCGGGGCGGCGCCGCGGGCGAAGCTGGACGCGGCGGAGTGGCGGGCGAACGAGGTGATTGCCGAGAACCGTTCGGTGGGCGTGTCGTACGAGGACGCGGCCGCGGCGACCGGGTTGCGGAAGGCGACGGAGCGGAGCGGGGAGATTCGCATCGTGACCATCGCCGAGCTCGATCGCAGCGCGTGTGGCGGGACGCACGTACGGGCGACGGGGGAGATCGGCGGGTTGCTGCTGCGCCGCGTGGAGCAGGTGAAGCAGGGGACGCGCATCGAATTCGTGTGCGGGCTGCGGGCCGTGGCGCGGGCGCGCGCCGATTACGCGTCGCTGTCGGGGATTGCGGCGTCGCTGTCGTGCGGCGTGGACGAAGCGGCGGCGGTGGTGGCGCAGCGGATGGAGGCGGCGCGCGAGGGCGAGGCGGCGCGGCGCAAACTGGCGAAGGAGCTCGACGCGTATCGGGCACGTGAGCGATATGAGGCGACGCCGCCCGACGCGCGCGGCGTGCGGCGGGTGGTGGAGCGCCGCGCTGAGGGCAGCCTCGACGATCTGAAGGGATTCGCGCATGCGGTGTGCGCGTTGCCGCGCGCGGCGTTCGTGGGCGTGCTGGCCGCGTCGGGGCGGGTGCTGGTGGGGACGTCGGAAGATTCCGGGCTCGTGGCGGGGACCGTGTTGAAGGACGCGCTGGCCGCGGCCGGAGGGCGCGGGGGCGGGTCGCCGCGGATGGCGCAGGGCGCGGTGGCCGTGGCGCGGGCGGAGGGTGTGGTGCAGGCGGTTCTGAACGCGTGGGATCGCGAAACGTGAACGTCGACTTTGAGAGAGACTCATGATGCGCAGATGGAGCTTCCGTGGCGCCGCGGGCGCCGTGCTGCTGACGGTTGCGCTGCCGCTTGGCGCGCTGGCGCAGGGCGCCGGCTACGATTCGACGCTGTGGTCGGGGATGCGATACCGGCTGATCGGTCCCTTCCGCGGCGGGCGCGTGACGACGGTGACGGGGGTGCCGTCGGAGCCGCGCACGTTCTACATGGGCTCCACGGGCGGCGGCGTGTGGAAGACCACCGACGCGGGGGCGAGCTGGCAGAACGTGTCGGACGGGTACTTCGCCGTGGCGTCGATGGGCGCGATCGAGGTGTCGCGCTCGAACCCGAACGTGGTGTACGCGGGGACGGGCTCGTCGAAGATCCGGAGCAACGTGTCGATCGGGCGCGGCGTGTACAAGTCGACCGACGCCGGCCATACGTGGACGTTCATAGGCCTCGAAAAGGTCGGGCAGATCTCGGCGATCCGCGTGGATCCCACGAATCCCGACGTGGTGTTCGTGGCGGCGCTGGGCAATCCCTTCGTGCCGAACGTGGATCGCGGCGTGTTCAAGAGCGTGGATGGCGGGCGGACGTGGCGGAAGGTGCTCTACGTGTCCGACAGCACGGGGGCGGCCGATCTGGAGCTGCAGCCCGGCAATCCGGACGTCGTGTTCGCGACGATGTGGCACGGGCAGCGCAAGCCGTGGACGATCGTGAGCGGGGCGTACGAGGGCGGGATCTACAAGAGCACCGACGGCGGCGAGAACTGGACGAAGCTGGGGGGCGGGCTGCCGAACCAGCTGTTCGGACGGGCGAACGTGGCGATCTCCAACGCGATGCCGAACCGCGTGTACGCGCTCATCGAAGCGAAGCCGGGCGGCGGGCTCTACCGCTCGGAGGACGCGGGGGCCACCTGGACGCTGATCAACGGCGCGCAGAACCTGTGGACGCGCCCCTTCTACTACAACACGCTGGGCGTGGATCCGAACGATGCCGACGTGGTGTACGTGGGCGACGAGGGGTGGTACAAGAGCGTGGACGGGGGGCGCACGTTCCGCGCCCAGCGCACGCCGCACGGCGACAATCACGACGTCTGGATCAATCCGAACAACTCGATGTACATGATCCAGTCGAACGACGGCGGCGCGAACGTGTCCACCGACGGCGGCCGGACGTGGAGCACGCAGCTCAACCAGCCCACCGCCGAAATCTACCAGGTGGCCGTGGACAGCCAGTATCCGTACCGGGTGTACGGCGCCCAGCAAGATGATGAAACACTAATAGTGCCCAGCCTGTCGCTGGGCAACGGCCAGGACTGGCGGAGCGGCCCGGGGTGCGAGACGGGGCCGATCATTCCGAATATCACGAGCCCCGATACCGTGTACGGCGGGTGCAAGGGACAGTTCAGCCGGCTGAACCTGAAGACGGCGAACGAGCAGCAGTACTGGGTGGGCGGACAGTCGCTATACGGCAACGGGGGCGCGACGCTCATCTACCGCTTCCAGCGCGTGGCGCCGATGGAGGTGTCGCCATTCGACCAGAACACCGTGTACTACGGCTCGCAGTACGTGCACCGGTCGCGCGACGAGGGCGCCAACTGGCAGACCATCAGCCCCGATCTCACCTGGAACCCGCCGGGCGAGCCGCAGGACGCGAGCGGCACGCCGATCACGCGCGACGCCACGGGCGAGGAGGTGTACAGCACGCTGTACGCGATCCGCGAGAGCCCGGTGCAGCGCGGCGTGATCTGGACGGGCTCCAACGACGGCGTGGTGGCGGTGACGCGGGACAACGGGAAGACGTGGACGCGCGTGACGCCGCCGGGTCTCGCGCCCGGCGGCCGCGTGCAGAACATCGATCCCGATCCGCACCACGCCGGCGGCGCCTACGTCGCCATCTACCGCTATCTGCTGGGCGACTTCGCGCCGTACATCTACCACACCACCGATTTCGGCAAGACGTGGACGCGGCTTACCGACGGCACCAACGGGATTCCGGGGGACAGCCCGACGCGCGTGGTGCGCGCCGATCCCGATCGCGCGGGGCTGTTGTACGCCGGCACGGAGTTCGGGATGTATGTCTCGTTCGACGATGGCGCGCACTGGCAGTCGTTCCAGATGAACCTGCCCGTCACCCCGGTCACCGACATCAAGGTCGCGCACAACTCGCTCGTGATCTCCACGCAGGGGCGGTCGTTCTGGGTGCTCGACGACCTGTCGCCGCTGCACCAGCTCGACGCGAAGACCGCGGCGTCGCCGGCGCACCTGTTCCGGCCCGAGACGGCCATTCGTCACGGCGCGCGCGGCGGATTCGGCGGCTTCGGGCGCGGCGTGGGACCGGAGTACCCGGCGGCCGGCGCGCAGATCGACTACTACCTGGCGCAGGCGCCGGCGGGCGACATCACGCTCGAGGTGCTCGACGCATCTGGGAAGCTGGTCAAGCGGTTCACGAGCGCCGAGCAGGAGAGCGAAGGCGGCCGCGGCGGGTTCCGCGGGCGCGGCGCGCCGGCGCGCCTCGAGAAGACGGCGGGGATGCACCGGTTCACCTGGGACCTGCGTTACCCCGGCCCGTGGGAGAGCGCGTCGCGTCCCGACGGCGGCAACGGCCCGATGGCCGCGCCGGGCCGGTACACGGTAAAGCTCACGGTCGGGTCGTACACCGGCACGGCGCTGCTCACGGTGGTGGAGGATCCGCGGGTGACGAGGGACGGCATCACGTCGGCGATCCTTCGCACGCAGTTCGCGCACAACATGCGCGCGCGCGATCTGGTGAGCGAGGTGAACCGGCTGGTGGCGCGGGTGGAGGCGGCCCAGCGCCGGCTCAAGGGCGCCTCCGGCGCCGCGGCCGATACGCTGGCCAAGGTGAACGCGCTGGCCGACAAGCTGATCACGTCGAGCGTGCGCTACAGTGAGCCCAAGCTGCAGACGCACATCACGTATCTCTACGAGATGACCAACATGGCGGATCAGAAGATCAGCAACGATGCCGTGAGCCGGTACACCACGCTCAAGAAGGACCTTACCGCGCTGGAACGGGAAGCCGAAGGGGTGCTCGGCAAGGAGTAGCGCCGGCCGGGATCTCGCCGCGGACCACGCGGGCGCAAACGGCCCCGGACGGACTCGATCCGCCCGGGGCCTTCGCGTCGGCTCAGTTCCGCTCGCGGATGCGCACGCCGCCGTTCACCGTCGTGGCGCGAATCAGCGGTCCGCCGCTGCCGAGGGTGGTGGAGATGCGCTTGCGGAACGATCCCTGAACGGTGATGGGGAAATCGGT
>JAGWRB010000286.1 GCA_028876725.1 Gemmatimonadota bacterium | reverse complement strand
GGCGGCGGCGGAACGACGGCGGCCCGCTTTGGGGGCGGGGGTGCGATGGTCACGAAGTCCACGTGCTCCGTCTCGCGGCGATACTGGCCCCCGGTCCCCCCGTGGCCGCCCCCGCCGCCGCCGGCAGGCCCTGCGCCGCCTGCCCCTTGCGCGATCTCATGGATCGGCCGGTGCCGGGTGAATGGCGTGACGATGAGGTAGATGAGCAGCAGATGGAGCAGCAGCGACACGACGACGCCGAGGCGGCGATTCTCGCGCCCCTTGGGCAGGCCGAGGGGCACGCGATAGCGCGGCCGTTCGGGGTGCCGGATCAGGTCGGTGCTGGATGAACGCGTCATGGATGGGAGCGGGGCCGCGGGTGGCCCCTGCCCAGAAAGTAATACGACGGACGCACCGCAAAGGGTTCGTCCGTCGTATACCAGCGCGTGTGGAACGCGATGCGTTTACTTACAGGTCCCGCCGCCCTCACTGCCCGGGGTGTCCTTGGGCGGAACGCCGATGACCTTGACGCCGGCGCCACGCGAGATGTCCATCGCCTCGATGACGTCCTGGACCTTCACCCGCGGATCACCCTTGATGAAGATGATCTTGTCGGGGCGCGGATCGAAGATGTCGTGCAGCTCCTGCGCCAGCTCGTCGTGGTTCACGATCTTGGTGTTGACGGCGTAGCACCCATTGGGCCCGACCTCGAGCACGATCTGGTCGGACTTCGCGTTGGCCGGCGCCACCGCCGGATTGGGATCCGGCAGCTGCAGGTCAATTGCCTTTCGCATGCTCGGCAGCGCCGCCATGAAGATGATCAGCAGCACGAGGAGCACGTCGATCATGGGGGTGACGTTGGGCTCGTTGGTGAGCCCACCGGACCCGCCGGTAGACATCGACATTAGTTGCTTCCTCCCGGGGCCGGCGGAGCGTCCTTACTGTCTCCCGGCACCGTGGACACCGTGTTCGGCTTCTGATCGCCGATCATGGCCACCACGCGCACGCCATTCTTGGCCGCGAGGTCCATGGCATCGAGCACCTTTTCGTACGGGAGGTTCTTGTCCGCCTTGAGGTACAGGATGTAGTCGTCGCGGTCGGGCTGGGAGTAGATCGCTTTGAGCGTCGGCGCGATCTGGTCGTACGGGATCGGCCGCTTGTTGAAGTAGTAGTTGCCGTCGACGTCGATGCCGAGCACCTGGTCGGTATTCGAGTCTTCGGGGTGATCCTTGATGTTCTGGGCCTCGGGCGGGGTTGCGTTGAACCCCGCCAGCAGGGCCGGCGTGACCACCATGAAGATGATCAGCAGCACCAGCATGACGTCGATCATGGGCGTCACGTTGGGCGAGCTCTGCACGCCGCCCCCGCTGCTTGCTGAAATGGCCATGAGCCAGACTCTCCTTGAGTCGAAGGGGCGCGGTTACTGCTTGATCGGAGCGCCGGCGCTCGTGGACGCGTTGAACTCGCGGGTGAACCGCGACCGGCCGAATTCGCCGGACACGCCCTTGATGAGGTAGTCGATCATTTCCTTCGACACGTACGTCATTTCGGCCGTGAGGTTGTCGATCTTGGTCGTGAAGTAGTTGTACGCCCACACGGCCGGGATGGCGACGATGAGGCCGAAGGCGGTCGTGATCAGGGCTTCCGAGATACCGCCGCCGATCGAGGCGAGACCGCCGGACCCGGACACGGCCATGCCTTGGAACGCGTTCACGATACCCATCGTGGTGCCGAGCAGTCCGACGAAGGGCGCCGTGGCGCCGACGGTGGCGAGCACCGCGAGGCCGCGCTTCAGGTTGGTGATCTCGAGCAGCATGTTGCGCTCGACCGCGCGCTCCGCCGAGTTGATGTCGGCGACGGTGACCGAGCCGTCCTGAATGAGGGGCTTCACTTCGCCGAGCGCGCCGCCGAGCACGAGGGCCACGTGCGACCGCTTGTAGCTCTCGGCGAGGTTGATCGCCTCGGTGAGGTTGTCCTCTTCGAGGAACTGCGAGAATTCAGGCGCGAACTTGATCGTTTCCTTCTGAGCCCTGCGCAGGTTCCACCACTTCGAAACCATGATCGTCAGGGAGTAGATGGACATCGCCGCGAGCACGAACACAATGCCCTTGGCGAAAAGGCCCATCTGGCGCCAGAGACCAAGCAGTGAGACATCCATGATTCGTCGAGCTCCGGTAAGGGATGCAGGGTGATGGACCGCGTCGTCAGCGGTCGTGGGGGACTAGTGACCGCTGAGACTGAACTGGAAGGGCTGCTGCACGAGCTGCTTCACCTTGCGGCCCCCGATTTCGGCGGGGATGAACCGGTAGTTCTGCAGCGCGTTCTTGACCGCCTGCGTGAAGAGGTCGTGGGTGGACTTGATCACCTTGAAGGTGCTCATGTCCGCGCGGCCATTCGTGTCGACCACGAACGAGGCCACCACTTCACCCTCGACGTTCGCGGAGCGCAGCATGTCGGGATAGTGCGGCGGCTGATTGCCGGCCGCCATGTCGACCTGCTTCTCCACCTGGAACGAGTAGAACGTGTTGTTCTCGTTCGGGGGCGCCGTGCCGCCGACCACGCCCTTGGCGATACCGCCGGCCACGCCCTTGCCGCTGAAGTCGGCTTCGTTCGTGACGCTCTTGGACAGGTCGATCTTGGGCAGCACGTCGGGAATCTTGATCGGCGCGGTGAGCACCTGGAATCCCTTGGGCGGCGGCGGCGCAGCCACCACCTGCTGCTGCTGGATGATCTTCTTGGGCGGCGGAGGCGGCTCCTTCTTCTCCATCTTCACGAACTCGACCTTTTCGGCCTTCGGCTTCTCGAGCCGCTGGCCGGCCTGCAGCGTGCCGTACACGGCGCCGCCAATGAGCGCGGTGTGAATCACCAGGCTCATGAACATGCCGCCCGCGGTCCGCTGCCGCTTCGCCTTCGATTCGATCAGGTTGTTGAACATGGTCCTCGCAAATCCGGCCTGAGGGAGGGAGACCACACTGAGCTTGCAACGGGTAACCTACGAACTCGCCGGACGATCGGAATGGTCACCAGATTAAAAATCGATGAAGCGGCCGTTAGAATGTCATGGCGGGTGCTCACCCCTCTTGCGCGCCGGCCGCCGGCGCCTCCGCGCCATCCGCCGCCTCGACGAGCATCGGCAGCAGCACGGTGAACACGCTTCCCCGCCCGAGCCGCGACTGCACGGTGAGCGTGCCCCCATGGGCCTGCACGATCCACTGCGCGATCGCGAGCCCTAGGCCGAACCCGCCACGCTCCGATGCCCGCGACCGCACGCGATCCGCGCGCCAGAAGCGCTCGAACACGTACGGCAGATCGGCCGCCGAAATCCCCATCCCCGTGTCGCGCACGGCGAACGCGATGGAGTTGTTGTTCCGGTGGCTCAGCGTCATCTCCACCTTGCCGCCGCGCGGCGTGTACTTGATCGCGTTGGTGACGAGGTTGAGGAAGAGCTGCCGCAGGCGCGCCGCATCGCCGAGCACCGCGCCGTCTTCCACGAGCGGCAGAGTGACGGTGATCCCCGCCTCCTCGCCCAGGATGGTCGCCGTCTCGTTCACGTCGCGCACGATCGGCTCCAGATGCACCGGCGCGCGGTGCAGGTCGAAGCGCCCCTCGTCGGCGCGGGCCAGCGTGAGCAGGCTGTCCACGAGATCGGCCATCCGGCTGATCTCCTGCATCGCCTCTTCCAGCGCCACCGACCGGTCGCCCTCGCCGGTGCCGGGATGTATCGCGCGCTCGATGTCGGCGCGCAGCACGGCGAGCGGCGTCTTGAGTTCGTGGCTGGCGTCGGCGGTGAACCGGCGCAGGGCCCCGAACGAGGCCTGCAGGCGCGCGATCATGCGATTGAGCGTCTCGGCGAGGCGGCCCAATTCGTCATCGGCGGTGTCGGTGGGCAATCGCCGGTGCAGACTGCGGCCGTCGGTAATGGCCTCGACTTCGTTGATCAGCAGCTCGACGGGTTTGAACGCGCGGCCCGCCAGATAATACGCCGCGCCGAGCGAGATCAGCAGCACGAGCGGGGCGATGAGGAACATCGTGCCGACGAGGAGCTGCGGCGCGAGGCGCGCGGTGGACATCGGCAGCCCGGCGACGACGCGCGAGATGTTGGGCCCCGTGGCGGTGTCGCTCACCGCGGCGAGCAGCAGCCCCTGGTTCATCTCGTTCTGGTCGATCGGCACAGTGGCGGTGGCGCCGCCCACGACCAGCGCCCGCCCCACGGCGTACACCGTGTCCTGGTCGGTCTGATCGAGCAGGCGCAGCGTGGTGGACGAGTAGAGCAGCCGGTCCTGCGGATCGAGCACGAGGAAGTACCCGGGCAGGCGTCCGAGCACTTCACTCATCGCCTGCGTGGGCTGGGTGACGCCCCCGCTCACCGGATTCTCGGAGATGATGGTGAGCGCGCGGCCGTTGGCCTGGGCGTTGATGATGGTGTTGAGGACGAGATGCGCTTCCTTGCGCGACTCGATGCCGAGCTCGTCGGCGGCCGACGCCCGGCGGGCGACGTAGAGCGCCCCGCCGAACGCGATCATCGTCGCGAACAGCAGGCCGGCGTACGCCGTGGTGAGCCGGGTGCGGGTGCTGTACATCGCGCGGCGGGCCCGCCCGTCCTCAGGCCTTGATCATGTAGCCGACCCCGCGGACGGTCGTGATGAGGCGCCGGCGCTTGCCGGCGTCGACCTTCTTGCGGAGGTGGTTGATCACCACGTCCACGATGTTGGTGCCCGGATCGAAGTGATATCCCCACGCGTACTCGGTGATGAGCGTGCGGCTCATCACGCGCCCCTGATGGCGCATCAGGTATTCAAGAACCGTAAACTCCTTGGGCGTGAGGTCGACCGGCTCATTCGCGCGGCGCACCTCGCGGGTGCCGAGGTCGAGTTCCAGGTCGGCCACGCGGAGGATGGGCGAGGCGATGGCGCGCGGCCGGCGCGACAGCGCCTCGACGCGGGCCAGCAGCTCCTCGAACGCGAACGGCTTGGTCACGTAGTCGTCGGCGCCGGCGCGGAGCGTCGTCACCTTGGCGTCGACGGCGTCCTGCGCCGTGAGCACCAGCACCGGCTTGTTGAACCCCCGGTCGCGCAGCGACTGCAGCACCTCGAGTCCACTCTTGCCGGGAAGCCGCATGTCGAGAATGACGAGGTCGTAGGCGTCGGACGCGGCGCGGCGCTCCCCCTCCTCCCCGTCGGGCACGAGGTCCACCGCCCACCGCTGCTCCTCGAGCCCGCGCTTGACGTGCTGCCCCACGGTCGGATCGTCTTCGATGACGAGGATGCGCATCGGTCAGCTCCGTGCCGGCCGCGACAGGCCGTATTCCCGAATCTTGCGATAGAGGGTCTTGGGCGAAATGCCCAGCACCTCGGCCGCCTGCCCCTGGTGCCACCCCATGTGCGCAAGCACGGCCTCGATGTGCCGACGTTCCAGCTCGGCCAGCGACACGCGGCTGCCGGGGAGCCCGGCGGCCGGCTTCACCTGCGTGATCGGAAGATCCCCCGCCGTGAGCACGGGCCCGCGGTGCAGCAGCAGCGCCCGCTCGATCACGTTCCGCAGTTCACGAATGTTGCCCGGCCAGTCGTAATGCTGCAGCATGTCCACGGCGTCGGCCGACAGCGCGGGCGCGCCGGAGCCGCGGAAACGCTCCAGGAAATGCTCGGCGAGCAACGGGATGTCGACCACGCGCTCGCGCAGCGGCGGGAGCGCCACGGTCACGGTGTTGATGCGGTAGAGGAGATCCCCGCGGAACTTCCCCTCGCCCACGAGCGCGTCGAGGTCGCGGTTGGTGGCGGTGACGAGCCGCGTGTGGATCTCCACACGCTGCATGCCCCCGGTCCGGAAGTAGCTCCCGTGCTCCAGCGCCCGCAGGAGCCGGCCCTGCATGCGCGGCTCGAGCTCGCTCACCTCGTCCATGTGCAGCGTGCCATTCGTGGCCATCTCGAGAAATCCGATCTTGCGGTCGGTGGCGCCGGCGAACGCGCCCCGCTCGTAGCCGAACAGCTCGGTCTCGAGGTTCTGGTCCGACAGCATCGCGCAGTTGAGGTCCACGAACGGCCCGCCGCGCCCCGACAGATGGTGAATGGCGCGGGCCAGGAGATCCTTGCCCGTCCCCGACTCGCCGGTGATGAGAATCGGCGCGTCGCTGGGCGCGGCCTTCTCCACGACGTCGAGCACGGCCTGCATGGGCGCGTAGCGCGTCTGCACGATGGGCGCGCCGTCGATGCGCGACAGGCGCTGGTGCAGGAACTGATTCTCCCGCGCGAGCTGGCGCTTTTCCCACGCCCGCTGCACCAGCACGTCGATCTCGGCCATGCGGTACGGCTTCGTCATGTAGTCGTACGCGCCGAGCTTCATGGCCGTGATGGCGTTGTCGATGGTGCCGTTGCCGGTAATGATGATGATCTCGGGAGGCGCCGGATCCTCGCGCACCTGGCGCATCACCTCGAGCCCGTCGAGCTCCGGCATCACGATGTCGAGCAGCGCGACATCGAACGACTCGGTGCGCATGGCCTCGAGCGCCTGCCGCCCGTCGGAGGTGACGCGCACGGTGTGCCCGCGCCCCGTGAGGTACGACGCGAGGATCTCGGCGAGCTTCTCTTCGTCCTCGGCGATCAGAATGCGAATGCCCGGCTCTTCGCTCATGACTGTCCCTCGGCCGGCAGCATGACGCGAAACACGCTGCCCCGCCCGTACGTGGAATTCACTTCGATGCGTCCCCCGTGATCGGAGACGATGGAATAGCAGACGGAAAGGCCGAGCCCGGTGCCCCGGCCCACGGGCTTGGTCGTGAAGAAGGGCTCGAAGATCCGCGGCAGGTGGGCGCGGCGAATCCCGGCGCCGTCGTCGGCCACCTCCACGAACACCTGCCCCCGCTCGGCGGGCCCCGTGCGCAGGCCGATCGTGCCCCCGCCCTGCACGGCGTCCATGGCGTTGAGCAGGAGCGCCATGAGGACCTGGATGAGCTGCTCGTCGTTGGCGATGACCGGGGGCAGCCCGTCGTCGAGGGCGGTGTCGAGCCGCTGCGTCTTGAACCGCG
>JAGWRB010000285.1 GCA_028876725.1 Gemmatimonadota bacterium | reverse complement strand
CGCTTCCTTCCAACGTGATCCCCAGCAGCTGCTGCGCTTCCAGTGCGAACTCCATCGGCAGCTCCTTGAACACTTCCTTGCAGAAGCCGCTCACGATCATGCTCACGGCCTGCTCGGCCGAGAGCCCGCGCTGCTTCAGGTAGAAGATCTGATCCTCCCCGATCTTGGACGTGCTGGCCTCGTGCTCCACCTGGGCCGTGTTGTTCTTGACCTCGATGTACGGGAACGTGTGCGCCCCGCACCGGTTGCCCACGAGCATCGAGTCGCACTGCGTGTAGTTGCGCGCGCCCGTCGCCTTGGGGCCCACGTACACGCGCCCTCGGTACGAGTTGTTCCCCTGGCCGGCGCTGATGCCCTTGGACACGATGGTGCTCTTCGTGTTCTTGCCCAGGTGCATCATCTTCGTTCCCGTGTCCGCCTGCTGGTGGTTGTTCACCACGGCCACCGAATAGAACTCGCCCACCGAGTTGTCGCCCTGCAGAATCACGCTCGGATACTTCCACGTGATGGCCGAGCCCGTCTCCACCTGCGTCCACGAGATCTTGGCGTTCTCGAACGCCTTGCCGCGCTTGGTGACGAAGTTGTAGATGCCGCCGCGCCCTTCGGCGTCGCCGGCGTACCAGTTCTGCACCGTGGAGTACTTGATGCTCGCGCCCTTGAGCGCCACGAGCTCCACCACGGCCGCGTGGAGCTGGTTCGTGCTGCGCTTGGGCGCCGTGCACCCCTCGAGGTAGCTCACGTACGCGCCCTCGTCGGCCACGATCAGCGTGCGCTCGAACTGGCCGGTGTCGGCCGCGTTGATGCGGAAGTACGTGGACAGCTCGATCGGGCAGCGCACCCCCTTGGGCACGTACACGAACGAACCGTCGCTGAACACCGCCGAGTTGAGCGCCGCGAAGAAGTTGTCGCTGTAGGGCACCACTGATCCGAGGTACTTCTCCACCAGGTCGGGGTGGTTCTGGATCGCCTCGCCCAGCGAGCAGAACACGATCCCGTGCTCGGCGAGCTGGGCGCGCATTGTGGTGCCCACTGAAACGGAGTCGAAGATCGCGTCCACGGCGACGCCGGCCAGCAGCTTCTGCTCCTGGAGCGGAATGCCGAGCTTTTCATACGTCTTGAGCAGCTCGGGGTCGACTTCGTCGAGCGACTGCTTGGGCTTCACCGACTTGGGCGCGGAGTAGTAGCTCGCCTTCTGGTAGTCGATGGACTCGTAGTGGACGTTCGGCCAGTGCGGTTCCTGCATCGTCTGCCAGCGCCGGAACGCCTTGAGCCGCCAGTTGAGCATGAACTCGGGCTCGTTCTTCTTCTGCGAAATCAGGCGGACCACGTCCTCGCTGAGGCCGGGCGGGATGCGGTCGGTCTCGATTTCGGTGACGAAGCCGTACTGGTATTCCTTTGTGACCAGACTATCGATGGAACTGCTCATGCTCGCTCCAGGAACCGCGCGGCGTGCAAGCCGTTGTGTCGGATGGCGTTGAGTCGTCGCGGCCGGGGCGGTGCCGCCGGCCGTCCGAGACTCGGAAGTTAGCGGGTTTCCCGCGCGCTTCCCGATGGTGACAAAATTAGTCGGTTTTTGGGGTACTTCAACGCAGTCGGCGATAGGTCAGATTTGTGATGTTAGAGGAATGGGCGCCAGCCGCCCGCTTCGTATATTCGACCTCTTCCCGAAACGGCATGCCGGCGCCCCGACTGGCGCGCGGAGACTGCCACGGAGGTCATGCGCGTGCTCGACGGAGCGCCACCGTACGTCCCAGAGATCGTGCACTTCGTCTACGGCGGAGAACGCGCGTTTTCCGGCCCCGATTTTCATGGGAGCGGGGTGGGGGGAACCGAGGCGGGCGTGGTCGTGCTTGCCGAAGCGATGGCCCGTCGCGGGATGCGCGTCACCGTGTTCACACCCGTTCAGGCGCCCACGCTATTTCGCGGCGTTCTCTACGCCCCGACGGCCGCGGGCACCGGCGAGACCGCCGACCTCCTGATCGTCGTCAAGCAGTGGCCCGAGCCGGCCGGAGCGCGCCGTGCGACTCGAACGCTCCTCTGGCTCACGGACGTGCACGTGCCCGATCACGCCCGGCTGCGTGGCGCGCTGAGCCGTGTGGACGGCGTGCTCTGGCTCTCGCCGTATCAGCAGCGCCGCGTGGGCGCGGCAGTGCGTGAAGCGGGGCTCGCGCGCTCGGTCGTGATCGGAGAGCCCGTGGATCTCGACGATTATCGTGACACGCCGGCCGAGCGTGGCCCGCTCATGATCTTCTGCTCGATCCCCGAGCGCGGGTTGGTGGACCTCGCGCGCTGGATGCCGGCAATCTTCCGTCGAGTGCCCACGGCGCGGCTGGTCGTCACGAGCGACTACACGCTATGGGGGAAGCCCGGCGCGCGGGCGGCGTTCGCCAGGTACCTCGGCGACGACCCGCGTGTCACGTATGCGGGACACGTGACCCGGGGCGAGCTCGTGCGATGGCAACGCCAGGCGCGTGTCATGGCGTATCCCTGCAGGTTTCCGGAGGGCTTCTGCATCTCGGCGGCCGAATGCATGGCCGCCGGTGCGGTGCCGGTGACGACCGATGACTTCGCACTCCGCACCACGGTCGGGGATGGCGGAATACTGATTCGGGGCGGACCGCACCGGCGACTGACGCGCATGGTGTATGGGTGGCGGTTCGTGCGCGCCGTGACGCGCCTCCTGCAGGACGACGCACACTGGGCGCGCCTCTCCGCGGTGGCGCAGCGGCGAGCCCGCGACACGTTCGCGCCGGACGTGGTGACCGATCGCGTTCTCGAATTTGCCGGGACGCTCACGCAGTGCGGGGCAACCGGCACCGCGGGACTCGGGAAGCCCGAGTGACGGTGCGCGCGGTGACGCTGCTTGTATTCAATCGCCCCGAACACACCCGCCAGGTGTTCGAGCGGGTGCGAGCCGCGCGGCCCACGCACCTGTTCGTCTTCGCCGATGGGCTTCGCTCCGCCGCCGACCGCGCGTCGTGCGAGGCGGCACGGCGAGCCGCCACGGACGTCGACTGGCCGTGCGAGGTGCAAACGCACGTCTCCGACACGAACGCCGGGGCGCGGCACGCCATGGCCCGGGCGCTCGCGTGGGCGTTCGAGCACGTCGAGTCAACGATCGTGCTCGAAGACGACTGCCTCGCCTCGCCCGAGTTCTTCGCGTTCGCGTGGGGCCTGCTCGAACGCTTTCGCGACGATGCACGGGTACTGCACATCAGCGGGGAATCGTATTATCCAGCGGCCACCACGTCGGCACACAGTTACTACTTTTCTAAATACCCGCTCGCATGGGGGTGGGCCACGTGGCGGCGGGCGTGGGCGAACTACGCCGAATCCCTCCCGCGGATGCGTGGCCTGCTGACCTCCGGGGCGGCGGAAGGCTTCTACGACAGCCCGGAGGAGCGGGAGTACTGGACCGGCGTGCTGCGGGGCGTGGTCGACGGCACCGGATTCTGCTGGGACTACGCGTGGCAATTCTCGTGCTGGCTGCACGGAGGCCTGTCCGTACATCCGCGGGTCAATCTCGTGTCGAACATCGGGTGGGGGCCCGAGGGAACGCACACTCGCGGTGCGAGCCCCCTCGCGAATCGCCCGGTCGGCATCCTTGGTCCGCTGACGCATCCGCTGACCCCGGTGCGCGATCCGGACGCGGACGCTGCCATCTTCGACACGCGGTACCCCGGTGTGTATCTCCGCCGCCGAAAAACGCTCGCTTACCGGCTCACCCTCCCGGCGCGGCTCCTCAAACGCCGCCTCTTCCCGCCCTCAGAATAGCCGTCGCGCCGCCAGGATGAGCGCCGTCAGCGTGAGCGCTGCCGCCAGAACACCCATCACGATCGCCCGCCAGTGCAGTTCCACCGGGCTCCCCAGCTGACGCCGAAGCCGGCGCACATGCGCTGGCGTCACGATCTCCCGGATCTCCGTATTCCGGCGCGCGAGGTCCTGGTCCACCACCGTCCGCTCAGGGGCCGGCACCACGTCGGGAGCCAGCGCCTGGCGCGTGAACCGCAAATGGGTGTACGCGATCTCGATGACGTCCCCCTCCGCCAGCGGCCGCGCGCCCGCGACCGGCTCTCCGTTCACGCGCGTCTCGGCGCTTCCCACGGGGTGCAGCACGAAGCGGTCGCCGTCGCGGCGCACTTCGGCGTGCGAACGCGACGCCGAAACGTCGCGGATGAGCACCGGGTTCGACGCGTCGCGCCCGATCCCCGTGGACACGCGAACCAGCGGGTACGCCACGCCCCAGCGCACGTCCACCAGGTGGGCGGGCGGAGCGGGTGACGGTGCCGTGTGATCGGAAGCGTCGGCCATCGGGGGATGGGCGCGGGGAAGGACGCCGGCGTCAGCCGGCCAGCTGGCGCATCGCCTGGCGCAGGAGCGACGACGCCATCTGCACCTTGTATCCGTTCTTCGACAGCGGCTCCACATCGTACAGCGCGCGCTCGGCGAGGGACGCGATGGAGTCGTCGTCCAGCCCGCCAGAAGCCACGTCTTCTTCGACCGAGGAATTCACGCGCCACGGCGCGGGCGCCACGCCGCCCATGGCCAGCCGCACCTCGCCCGATTCGCGACGCGCGCCCGCCAGGCTCACGAGCGCGAAATCCCACGCCTCGCGTTGCATGAGCTTGTGATAGAACTGCACGCCGCCCGCCGACTGCGCCGGCAGGAGTACGGCGCTCACGAACGCGCCGGCCCCGAGCACCGTCTCACGGTCCAATCGTTGACTGGGCAGCACGAAGAACTCGTCGACAGGCACGGTGCGCGTTTCGCCGCGGCTCGCGATCTCGACGCTCGCATCGAGCGCCAGGAGCGCGACGGCGGGATCGCTGGGGTGCACGGCATGACAGGGGCCGCCGTTCACGATGGCGTGATATTGGTTCTCGCCGTGCTCGGCCGGGCACGCGTCGCCGCCCGACTTGTAACAGGACACGCCCTGGCGGAAGTACCAGCAACGCGGGCGCTGGCAGAGATTGCCGCCAATCGTGCCCATGTGGCGCAGGGTGGGAGTTCCCACGGCGTCGCACGCCTGCGCCAGCGCAGGCCACCGCTCGCGAACGGCGGGGTGCGCGGCCACGTCGTGCAGAGAAGCAGCAGCGCCGATGCGCAGCGACCCGTCGGCGCCGGTGGTGATCGCGTCTCCATTGGGAATGCCCCGCAGGTCCACCACCACGGCCGGCGACGCGAGCCCCTCGTCGATGGCCGGCAGCAGGTCGGTGCCGCCCCCGATGGCCACCGCCCCCGGCTCGGCGAGCCGGCCGGCGGCGTCGTCGAGCGACGCGGCGCGGTGGTATGAGAACGTTGCCATGACCGGCGGGATTCCGGAGGAAGGGGCGCGGCGGCGATGCCGGCCGCTTGCGCGGGTTGCTAAATAGAAGATGGCGGGCGTTCGCTCGCCTGAGCAAGGGAAGGGAGAAAATGCAGACGACGACTTTCGAGTTGGAGGCCGCGCGCTGGAACGCGGCGCCGACCTTTCAGGAATGGCTGCCGACGGCACAGAAAAACCACGAGTTGTGGGAAGCGGTGTACCGGCACGCCGCCGTGCCGGACGAGTTCGTGGCGCGCGCGGTGCAGGTGGGCGGGCCCTGGCACCTGCTGGTGCTGAGCGAGGACTGGTGCGGCGACGCCGTGAATTCGGTGCCCGTGATCCAGCGGCTGGTGGAGCGCGTGCCGGGTCTCGACCTGCGCATCGTCGGGCGCGACGCCAACCCCGATCTCATGGACGCGCACCTCACCGGCAAGTCGCGCTCGATTCCGGTGGTGATGATGTTCGGCGCCGACTTCCGGGAACTCGGCTGGTGGGGCCCGCGCCCCGCGGAGCTGCAGCGGTGGGTGCTCGGCCCCGGGCGGGAGATGACGAGCGACGAGCGGTACAAGGAGGTCCGCCGCTGGTACGCGCGCGACCACGGGCGCACGATCCTCGATGAAGTGGTGTCGATGCTCGAGCGCGGGGCGGAGGCGTTCGATCCCTGAGGGATCCGGACATGAAAAGAGCGGCGGGCCCGGGGCCCGCCGCTCGTGCCGCTACGCCGTGGCGCGCGCGATGATCAGTCGACCTGGCCGCCCTTGGCGTGGAAGGTCAGATCGTTGGGCGACTTGTACGTGGTCTTGTGGATGTACGCCGCCATCGTGACGAGCGCCGCGACGACGAGGATGGTGAGGAGCGCGGCCCCCCAACCCTGATTCTTGTTGACTTTGATGTGGCGGTCCTGATGTGCCATTGGATCCTCGTTCAACCCAGTTGCGGTGAGACGGGGTAAGATAACGCGCCCGTGGGCAGGGCGCGAGCGCGGAATCGGGGGGTTGGCGCGGGGCGCCGTTGCGCGGGGCGGGGCCGGTGCGTCGGTGTAACACCGATATGCCCCTGCCTTCCCGTCTTTGCGCGATCTTGACCGGCGCGGTCTTTGCGTCGGGGTGCATCCAGTCGCTGGCGCCCACCGTGGTGCCGAGCGCCGGCGTCGCGGCGGTTGCGCCCAGCGAGCCGTCGGGCGAAGCGCCCGAAGCGCCCGCAGGCGAGAACGCCGAGCATGGCGCCTCGACGGCCGCCGCGTCGCGGTATGCGCTGTCGTCGGTCGCGGCGGCGACGCTCGCGTCGCACGACCTGCTGCTTCCCGTGGCCGGGGTTTCGCCCGACCGGCTGGAAGACTCGTTCGACGCAGCGCGCGAGGGCGATCGCGTCCATCACGCGATCGACATTCCGGCGCCGCGCGGCACGCCCGTGCTGGCAGCCGATGACGGGCGCGTGCTCCGCGTGTCGAGCAATCATCTGGGCGGCCTCACGGTGTACACGATCGACCGGAGCGGGGAGTTCGTGTTTTACTACGCGCACCTCGAGGGGTACGCGCGCGGGATCAAGGCCGGCAATTTCGTGGTGAAGGGCGACACGCTCGGCTTCGTGGGCACCACGGGCGACGCGCCCGACAATTTGCCGCACCTGCATTTCCAGATACTCCGCATGCCACCCAACGGCCGGTACTGGGAGGGCGATCCCATCGATCCCTTCCCGTTACTTTCCGAGCGTGGCACACACATCCTCGGCAGCCGCTGAGCTGCTCCGCAACGGAATCGCGATCGTGGGCCGGGGCCGCATGGGACGCGCCCTGGCTGCGGCGCTCCCGGCATCGGGTATTCCCGTGCGCGGCCCGCTCGGGCGCGGTGAGCCGTGCGACGGCGACGCGGTGGTGCTGCTCTGCGTCCCCGATCGGGAGATCGCCGCGGCGGCGGCCGCCGTGCCCCCCGGGCGCCTGGTGGGACACTGCAGCGGGGCCGCCACCCTCGACTCGCTTGGCGCGCACGAAGCGTTCTCCATGCACGCGCTCATGACCGTGGCCGCCGGGGCGCGCGCGAATTTCGCGGGCGCGGGGTGCGCCATCGCGGGTTCCACCGCGCGCGCACGGGACGTCGCGCGAACGCTCGCCACGGCGCTCGGCATGCGCGCCGTAGAGGTGGCCGACGCCGATCGCGCGCTCTACCATGCGGCTGCCTCGATGGCGTCGAATTTTCTGACCACGCTGGAATGCGCGGCGCAGGACGTGGCGGCGCAGGCAGGCGTGCCGCGCGAACTGCTGGTGCCGCTGGTGCGCGCCGCGGTGGAGAACTGGGCGATCCAGGGCGCGGGCGCGCTCACGGGCCCCATCGCCCGCGGCGACGCGGACACGGTCGCACGGCAGCGCGCGGCCGTCGCGGAGCGGGCGCCCGAACTGCTGCCCCTTTGGGATGCGTTCGTGGAGCGCACGGCGGCGCTGGCGCGCTCGCGAGGAGCCGCGTCATGAAGATCGCGCGAACGATAAACGAAGTGCGCGCCGGCGTTGCCGGCGCGCGCGCGTCGGGGAAGACCGTGGGGTTCGTGCCCACCATGGGCGCCTTTCACGCGGGGCACCTGTCGCTCATGCGCCGGGCCGGTGAGGCGTGCGGCTTCGTGGTGGTGTCGCTGTTCGTGAACCCCACGCAGTTCAACGAGCAGAGTGATCTGGCGGCGTACCCGCGCCACGAGGCACTCGACGCGAAGATGGCCGCCGCCGAAGGGGTGGACGTGCTGTTCGCGCCCGAGGTGCGCGAGATCTATCCCGAGGGCGACGCCACCACGGTGGAGGTGCGCGGCCTGACCGACGTGCTCGAGGGCGCGTCGCGCGGCGCGGGGCACTTTCGCGGCGTGACGACGGTGGTGTGCAAGCTGTTCAACATCGTGCAGCCCGACGTGGCGTTCTTCGGGCAGAAGGACGCGCAGCAGGCGCTCGTGGTGCAGCGCATGGCGCGCGACCTGCACGTGCCGGCGCGCATCGAGGTCTGCCCCACGGTGCGCGAAGCCGACGGGCTGGCGATGTCGAGCCGGAACGTGCGCCTCGGCGCCGATGACCGCGTGCGGGCGTTGGCGCTGCGGGCGGGGCTCGCGGCCGCGGAGGCGTGCGTCGAGGCGGGAGAGCGCGACCCCGCGGCGGTGGAGCGCGCGGGCGCCGCGGCCATGCGAGCCCGCGGAGTCGATCCCGAGTATCTTGCCGTGGTGTCTGCCGAGTCGCTTGGGCCGATTCGCCCGCTTGCCGGCCGCGTGCTGGTGGCGGTGGCGGCGCGGGTGGGGCCGGTGCGGCTCATCGACAACGTGATTCTCGACGTGAGCAATTCATGACCGATCCGCGTTTCGACCGTTTGGCCGCGCTCAAGCGCGCGCGCACGCCCATCGTGATGGTCACCGCGTACGACGTGGTGTCGGCGCGGGCGGCCGAGGACGCGGGCGTGGACGTCGTGCTGGTGGGCGACTCGGGCGCCAACGTCGTGCTCGGGTACGAGTCCACCCGCGAGGTGAGCGTCGACGAACTGCTCGTGCTCGCGCGGGCGGCGCGCCGCGGCGTGAAGACGCCGCTGCTGGTGTGCGATCTGCCCTTTGGCAGCTACGAGGAGTCGAACGACCTGGCGGTGGCGACGTCGCGCCGGTTCCGCGATGCCGTGGGGTGCGACGCGGTGAAGATCGAGGGGGGCGGCGTGATCGCCGAGCGCGCGCGGGCGGTGGTGGAGGCGGGGATCCCGGTGATGGGGCACGTGGGGTTGCTGCCGCAGCATCTGGAGCCCGGCACGCCGGCGCGCGCGCGGGGGCGCGGGGTGGACGAAGCGCTGGAGATCGCGCGCTCGGCGCGCGAGCTGCAGGCTGCCGGCTGCTTCGCGATGGTGTTCGAGGCCGTGCCGGCAGCGGTGGCGACGGCGATCACGCAAACGCTCACGGTGCCGACCATCGGCATCGGCGCCGGCGGCGACACCGACGGCCAGGTGCTGGTGTTCCACGACCTGCTGGGGCTGAGCCGCGGGCGCACGGCGCGCTTCGTGAAAAAGTACGCGGAGCTGTACGGGCCGATGGTCGACGGGGTGCAGGCGTTCGCCGCCGACGTGCGGGCCCGGCGGTATCCGGCGCCCGAGCACACGTACCCCGTGGATCCGGCGCAGCTCGAGGCGTTCCTGGCCCAGCTGGGCGGCGCACGATGAACGACCCACGACATCAATGAGAGTTTGCTAATGGCCCTGACCTCCAAGCAGCGCGCCGAACTGCGCGCCGAAGCGCACCGGCTCACGGCGTCCGTGCACGTGGGGCATCACGGGGCGACGCCGGCGCTCGTGCAGTCGCTGGACGACGCGCTCCGCACCCACGAGCTGGTGAAGGTGCAGCTCAACCGCACGGCCGACGAGAAGCCGAAAACGGTGGCGAACGCCCTCGCGGCGCAGGTCGGCGCCGACGTCGTGCAGGTGATCGGGCGGACGGCGACGCTCTACCGGCACAACCCAGAGATCAAGCGGAAGGAAGGCGACCTGCCGCCGTGGCAGCGGTAGCCGGCGACGGCCTTCAGTCCTTCAACACCCCCAGCACCCGCCACGGCGTGAGCGGGATCTCCGGGCACTCCACGCCGATCGCGTCGGCCACTGCCGCCGCAATGGCCGGCGCTACCGGGATGATGGGCGGCTCGGCCAGTCCCTTCGCTCCCGTGTGATTGGCCACGGTGTCGGCGCCTTCCAGAAAGAATCCCTCGATGCGCGGCAGGTCGGCCATGGTCGGGACCTTGTAGTCGTGCATCGACGGGTTCAGCGGAAGTCCGAGCGCCGCGTCCATCACGCGCTCCTCGAACAGCGCGTACCCCATCCCCTGCAGTACCGCACCCTCGAGTTGGCTCTCGGCGAGCGTCGGGTTGATGATCCGCCCGCTGTCGTGCGCGGCCACGATGCGCACCACGCGCACGCGGCCCGTCTCGGTGTCCACCTCGACCTCCGCGAACTGCGCGCCGAACGCCGACACGGCGGTGCCGTCGGGATTGGGGCCGCGGCTTCCCTGGCCCATGATCATGACGTCGCCGAGCTTGCCACACACCTCGGCGAAGGTCATCGACCGTCCGGTGGCGTGCACGGCAATCACGCTGTCGCGCGCCGCGAGCTCCGTGACGCCGGCGTCGAGCATCGCCGCCGCGGCCTCGAACAGGCGGTCACGCGCCTCCTCGGCGGCTACGCGCACCGCCGGACCCACCGACGCGGTGGTGATCGAGCCCCACGAGTTCGACGCGAACGGCAGGCGCTCGGTGTCGCCGAGTACCGTGCGCACGTCGTCGACGCGGGCACCGAGCGTCTCGGCGGCGATCTGGGCCATGACGGTGCGTGAGCCGGTGCCCAGATCCTGCGCGCCGGTGAGCACCTCCACTGTGCCGTCGCGATTGATGCGCACCGTGGCGTAGGCGGGCGGCCCGCCGCCGGCGCCCCAGGTACAGGCCGCCATGCCGAATCCGCGGCGCACGCGGGGCGCCGACGGATGATCGCGCCGCGCGTCGCGGTGCGCCCACCCAAAGCGCTCGGCGCCGGCGCGATAGCACTCGTCGAGCCGCTTGGCGGAGTACGGGCGCGACCGCGCCTGGTCCGACGCCGCGTAGTTGCGCAGGCGCAGCTCCACGGGATCGATGCCCAGTTCGCGCGCCAGCGCGTTCATGGCGCTCTCGAGGCCGAACGCGCCCTCGGTGTGGCCCGGCGCGCGGAACGACGCCATGGCGCCGGCATTCGTGTACACGAATGTCTCGCTCGTGCGCACGTTGGGGCAGGCGTGCAGCTCGTGGTAGATGCGGCCGGGCCCCGCCTCCCACCCGCCCACGCCCAGCGGCACCGTGGCGTCGAGCCGGATGGCGGTGAGCGTGCCGTCGCGCTTGGCGCCGATGGTGACGCGCTGGACAGTGGCCGATCGGTTGCCGGCGTCGGTCTGTTCGCCGTAGCGGTCGAACACGCAGCGCACGGGGCGCCCGAACTTGCGCGAGGCCGCCGCGGCAATGTTGGCGGCAGCGGACGCGCCGTTCTTGGCGCCGAACCCGCCGCCCATGTAGTCCTTCATCACGCGGACGTCGGACAGCCGGAGCTTGAACGCGGCGGCGAGATCGCGGCGCGTGTTGAAGATCCCCTGCGTCGATTCCCACACCGTGAGCCGGTTGCCCTCCCATTCGGCCACCGCGCCGTGCGGCTCGAGCGCCGAGTGCAGCGCCACTGGGGTGCGGTACTCGCGCGTGATCGTGACGTCGGCTTCGCGCAGGCCGGCGTCGACGTCGCCGCGCTCGAGGACGCGCGGCGATCGGGGAGAGACGTTGCCGCGCGAGCGGAGCTTGGGCGCGCCCTCGGCGAGCGCCTGTTCGGCGGTGACGGCGTGCGGCGCGGGCTCGATGATCGGACGCGCGGCGCGCGCGGCTCCTATTGCACGCCCGTATTGGTCGGCGATGACGACGAAGAGGGGCTGGCCGGCGTAGCGGATCGTGTCATCGAGAAGCTGGCCGGCATCGCCGCGAATTCCGCGCACGT
>JAGWRB010000284.1 GCA_028876725.1 Gemmatimonadota bacterium | reverse complement strand
CGTGCTGGCCCGGCGCCTGCACGCCGAGGGCGACACCGTGCACGTGGACGACGAGTTGGCGCAGGTCGACGAATCGGCGACGCCGAGCGCCGCCGCTTCGAAGGCCGCTCCGGCGCCCGCTGCAGCCCGGCCTGCCGCAGCGCCGGCCGCCGCCAGCGCCCCCGCGACGCCGTCCTCCCGCCCCGCCGAAGCACCGCGTGTCTCGCCGGCCGCCGAACGGCTGGCGGCCGAGTCGGGTGTTGACCTCTCGCGAGTGCAGGGGACGGGGCTGGGCGGCGTCGTGAGCAAGCCCGACGTGATCGAGGCGCTGAGCGCGCGGCCCGTCGCGGGAGCGCCGGCACCGGCATCTGCACCCGCACCTGCGGCGTCGCCCACGCCTGCCGCCCCGCGCGCCGCGGGCCTGCAGCGCGAAACGCGCGAGAAGATGACCACGCGCCGCAAGCGCATCGCCGAGAACCTGCTCCAGTCGCAGCACGCGACGGCGCACCTCACCACGTTCAACGAAATCGACATGAGCGGGGTGGCGTCGCTGCGCGCGCGCATCCGCGAGCGCGTGGAAAAGGAGCACGGCGTGAAGCTCTCGTTCATGCCGTTCTTCGTGAAGGCGGCGTGCCAGGCGCTCAAGGCGTTCCCGATGGTGAACGCGCAGATCGACGACGACTCCATCGTCTACAAGCACTATGTGAACATGGGCATCGCCGTCGCGTCCGACGCCGGGCTCGTGGTGCCGAACATCAAGGACGCCGACCGGATGGGGCTGCTCGAGATCGCGCGCGAGATGAACGCGCTGGCCGATCGCGCGCGGCGCGCGAAGCTCACGATGGACGATCTCACCGGCGGCACATTTACGATCACGAACGGCGGCGTGTTCGGGTCGCTGATCTCGACGCCCATCCTGAATTACCCGCAGGTGGGCATTCTGGGCCTCCACAAAATCCAGGACCGCCCCGTCGCCATCAACGGTGAGGTGGTCGTTCGCCCCATGATGTACATCGCGCTCTCGTACGACCACCGCATCGTGGACGGACAGCAGGCGGTGCTGTTCCTGGTGCGGGTGAAGGAGCTCATGGAAGAGCCGGGGGCGATGCTCGTGGAGTGAGGCGGTGAGGCCGTGAAGCGGTGAAGACGAGCGGGGCCGCGCACGATGTGCGCGGCCCCGCTTTCTTCAACTCCGGCGCGCCTCGCGGCGCGGCGTTACATGTGCAGCCAGCCGGGCGGGTTGAAGTTGTACGACACGCCCACGCCGAACGACGCCTTGCCGTTCTCTTCCGACACCGGCACCGTGACGATCGGCGAAATCGTGCAGCGCTTGTTGAACACGAAGCCGATGGTGCCCGTGAACAGGCCGAAGTTGTCGGTCGTGGTCGGGTTGTTCACGCCCAGCTGGACGATCTTGTTCTTGTGGCTGCGCGCGACCCACGCCGCGCTGATCGCAGGAATCACTTCCATGCTCGACGACGAGCTGGCCACCCAGCCGAGCGAGCCGCCGACGTGTACGTCGAGGGTGTTCTGCGGATTGTTCGGGAACGGCACCTCGCCCACGAGCGAGCCTTCCTGCGCGTACACGCCCACGGTCGGGCAGAGCTGCACCGTCGAGCCCGACATGTCGTACTGGTACGACACCGCGGCCCCGCCCATGTTCGACGAACCGTCGGTGGAGTCGATCTTCGCATGCGCGAAGGCGCCGGAAATCGACCAGTTCTTCCACGTGCCGATCGCGGCCTGCGCGCCATAGGCCTTGGAATCGCTGCTGATCAGCGCGCTGCCGCCGATCCGCACCGACCCCGTCGAGAAAGACGGCGTGCCCATGCACACCTGCGCGTTGCCGGTCGAGGCCAGCCCCGCCATTGCCATTCCAACAACAGCACACCGAAGAACTCGTGACATATCCTGACTCCGGAAAGAGTGATACCGCCTGAGTGTCGCGTTCATCGTTCCTGCACCTGCTCGCATCGGCGCGCGCCGCGAGGCCGCAACTCCCTGCCGCGTTGCCGACCGGCTAGGTTTGGATTCAGCCACCATCCACACCCATCGCCATGACTGACCCGGCCCACCAGCACGCCGACGTCGCCGTGATCGGCGGCGGCCCCGGCGGCTACGTCGCCGCCCTCCGCGCCGCCCAACTCGGCCTCGCCACCGTCTGTGTCGAAATGGACAAGACGCTCGGCGGCACCTGCGTCAACGTCGGCTGCATTCCTTCGAAGGCGCTGCTCAGCTCGAGCGAGCACTTCGAATTCGCGCGTACCCACGCCGCCGAGCACGGCCTCGTCATCGGCGACGTCCAACTCGACCTCGCCCGCATGCTCGATCGCAAGAACGAGGTCGTAGCACAAAATACAAAGGGAATCGAGTTCCTGTTCCGAAAGAACAAGGTCTCCTGGGCTAAAGGACGCGGCACCCTCAGGGCGGGCAACGTAGTGGCCGTGGCCGGCGCCGACGGCTCGGAGACCCTGTGGCAGGCCCGCCACGTCATCATCGCCACCGGTTCGGTACCCATCGAACTCCCCTTCCTGCCGTTCGACGAAGAACGGATCCTGTCGAACGTGGGCGCCCTGAAGATTCCGGAGGTGCCCCGGCATCTCATCGTCATTGGCGGCGGGGTCATCGGTCTCGAACTGGGGTCGGTCTGGCGCCGGCTGGGGGCGAAGGTCACGGTGGTCGAGTTGTTCCCGACGATTCTTCCCGGCATGGACGACGACGTCGTGAAGGACGCCGACCGCACCTTCCGGAAGCAGGGGCTCCAACTCCGCCCCGGCACCAAAGTAGTGGGTGGACGCCGCGATGGGGATCGGGTACTCGTGGACATCGAGAAGGACGGCAAGCCGGAAACGCTCGAGGGCGATTACGTGCTGGTGTCCGTGGGGCGCCGCCCGGTGCTCACCGGCATCGACGCCGCCGGCCTCGGGCTCGCCGTGGGACGCCGGGGCGAAATCGTCGTGGATGACCGCATGCGCACCAACCTCCCCAACGTGTACGCCATCGGCGACTGCGTGGGCGGCAAGCTGCTCGCGCACAAGGCGGAGGAAGAAGGGGTCGTGGCGGCCGAGGTCATTGCCGGTCACCCCGCGCGCATGCACTACAAATCCATTCCGTCGGTGGTGTACACCTGGCCCGAGATCGCATCCGTGGGGCTCACCGAGCGCGAAGTGAAGGAATCGGGCCGCGAGTACCGGACCGGCAAGTTTCCGTATTCCGCCAACGGCCGCGCCCGCTCGATGGGTGACACGTCGGGATTCGTGAAGTTCATCGCCGACGCGCGCACCGACGAACTGCTGGGCTGCCACATCATCGGGCCCAACGCGTCGGAACTCGTCGGCGAGGTGGTACTCGCGTTCGAGTATCGCGCGTCGAGCGAGGACATCGCGATGACGGTGCACGCGCATCCGACGCTGTCCGAAGCCACGAAGGAAGCGGCGCTCGCTACGCTGGGGCGGGCGCTCCACATCTGACCTCCATGCGGGCGCGCGCGCGAGACCTCATCGAGTCGACGCTCGGGGGAACACCGTACCTCGCGCGCGCGCTGGAACTGCTCGCGCTCGCCGAGCGAGAGGCCGGCGACGAATCGTGCGCCGTGTGGACCGAGCACGCCGGCGCGGTCACGGCGCTGGGACTGGTGGGACTCGTGGCCGGCGCCAGCGGCGCCGGACGCATCCATCTCCTGCTGGGCCACGATTCGCGGCTCGTGGCCAGCGTGTGCGATGTGCTGCGTGCGATGGGCGCTCGCTTCGCGATGGCCGAGTGGCCCGACGACGCCCCCTTTGCCGGCGCCATTGGTTTGCTGCGCGACGCGGGGTTCGCGGAGGAAGCGCGCATCGCCGGATACTACCGGCCGGGCGTCGATCAGGTCTTCCTGCGGCGGGATCTATAGCGACGGCGTTCAAACCCGCAGCGCGCGCTCCGCAGCGTCGACGGCAAGCCGCGCCCATTCGGCATGTACGGCCGCGGCCGGATGCAGCCCGTCGGCCACGAAGCACGCGCGATCGACGGCTGCTCGGGACGCCGCGGTGATGTCCACGTAGCGCGCGCCCGCGCGCGCGGCCACGGCGCGATTCACGGCGTTGAACGCGTCGATCTCGCGCGCGATTTCGGCGCGGCCGCGCTCGGGCGCGAACGGGCTCACGCCCCAGTCGGGAATCGACAGCACCACGACGCGACCCGTACGTTCGCCGGCGAGCGACTTCGCGAGCGCACAGATGGCGTCGAAGCGCGGACGGTACTCGTCCGGCGTCCCGCCGCGATACTGATCGTTGACGCCGATCAGGAGCGACACGAGCGCGTACGGACCGCGCAGCGCCGCGGCGGAGATTCCCGCCGCGAGTTCATCGCAGGTCCAGCCGGTTCGCGCGACGACCTCGGGATCGGCCATCGGGTACCCACGTTCTCGAAGCGTCGCGGCCAGCCGCTCGGGCCACCGTTCGTGGGGCGCGACCCCTTCGCCGATCGTGTACGAGTCGCCGAGCGCGAGGTAGCGGATGCCGCTCACGCGACGGGGGCGCCCAATGCGCGCCGGATCAGGGCGATCTGCCCGGCATGGTAGAGCGTGTGCTGCGCGGCGCCGTGCAGCATGCCATACACCGTATACGGGCGCTCGAACACCGGCGCGTCGAGGTCGGCGCCGGGACGGCGCTCGACCGCACGGGCCAGGGCCTCGTGCGCCGCCAGCGCCGAGTCGCAGGCCGCCTTCCAGGCCCCCGGCGACCGATCCACGACTGCGGGAAAGTTTTCGGCCTCCATGGGCTCGTAATTGTCGCCCTCGAACCGGCGGCGCACGGCGTCGGTCCAGGTGGTGATGTGCCCGACGAGTTCCCAGATACTGTGCGCACCGGACAGCGGATGCGACGCCGCCTGCTCCGCGGACACGCGGGCCAGCACCTCGGCGAGGGCGGGGCCGTGCCACGCGTTTCCGTTGGCCGCGCGGCGAATCTGGTCGGCGATACGAGTGTGTTCGGTCATGGGGACCTCAACGCGGGAACTCCGCGCCCGGTTTCAGGGCCCTCGTGCAAACGGCGGCCGGATCCGTGAAGGAGCCGGCCGCCGGGGACGTGCGAACGGGGTTCGCCGCTCAGCGCACGAGCAGAGCCGTGACGATCGAGGCCGCGGCCACGAGCGCGGCCCCCACGAGGAGCGCCGTGGTGGGCGTGACCACGAACTCGCGGCGATACCAGGGACTGATGGTGGCCGCCGGCGCGTGCGTCGGCAGGGCCGCCATGATCTGCGCTTCCACGTGCTGCGGGGTGCGCAGCCGGCGAACCCGCGCCATTTCGGCGTCCAGGCCCCGCCAGAATTCCACATCCTTCGACGATTCACTCTTGCGCACGGCAGCCTCCGGCAGCTCCCCATCCAACCATGCATGTACGGGTGCCGCGATGGGGCGATCCGCCTGCGGACCCAACGGAACTTCACGATCGATCAGCGGGCGTGCGGGCGCATCCTGCACGGGACGCTTGCGCTCCTCACGCGTCAACCCGGATTCGGAACTCAGGTCGTCGTACATGTCAGGCGTACTTCTCCTCGAGTAGTGCCTGGAGCGCCTCGCGCGCACGGTGCACGCGCATTTTCAGCGCTCCAACCGTTGTGCCCAGCAGATCCGCCATTTCCTCGTACGAACGCCCTTCCACATGCTTCATGATGAACGCCTCCCGCAGTGACGCGGGCAGCGCGGTCAACGCACGATCGAGATCCGATCTCAGCTCCGACCGATCCAGCTCTTCATCGGGCGTCGCATGCTGCGAGGGTTGATCGTCCTCCTCGTAGCTCAGATGCGAGCGCCGAATATTCTTCAGCCAATCCTTGCAGCCGTTCGCGACAATCCGAAACACCCAGGCGTCGAACCGCCCCCGCACCTCCGAGAGGTGCTGGTACGCCTTGATGAAGGAAAGCTGAAGGATGTCTTCCGCGACGTCCGGGCTTCCCGTCATGCACAACGCGTGCCGGTACAGCGGATCGCTGTAGCGGGTGATCAGCAGCCGGAATGCGTCGCGTTTGCCCGCGAGCACCTGCTGAATGACCAGTTGATCAGACGCGTCCTGATCAACGACCGAGGCGGTGGATTCCGTCGTCTTCACGACGATAGAGTAACGCACTTTCCCTGGTTCGAACAGGGAGCAACGCCCGCGCCGCCAACGGCCGCGATCGTTACGCTCCAAAGACGAAATGGTGGATCACGAAGTAACGTGACACCCCCGGTCGGACTGACCGGCCGCCACGCTTCGGCGCATCCTCGGGGAATGACCCGCTCAGCGCTCGAACGCGCCCCACCCTCGCGAGCGGATCAGCGCGCCGTGCTCGTCCAGCCGCGGCGGCGGACGGCGCACGCGCCCGCCCACGCTCGACGGCACGCCGGTGAGCGGTGACGCGCCCGCGGCGTCGGCCAGCGCTTCGAGCACCGTACGCACGACCCCACTGGGCACGCCGGCCGCCGACAGCCGCGCGTGCCAGTGCGACGCCGGACGTTCCGCCACCCGCGCCGCGATCGTGTCCGTCACCTCGCCGCGCCGCGCGACGCGTCCGGCGTTCGTCGTCAGAGAACCGTCATTCGCGAGCGCGTCGAGTTCGAGCGCGCGCGCGCACGCCTTCCATTGGGTGTCGCTGCCCACGGCGATCACCAGTCCGCGATCCGCGGCGCGAAACAGTTGGTAGGGGACGAGGTTCGGATGTGCGTTCCCCCACCGCGCCGGCTCGCCGCCGGTGACGAGCGCGTTCTGCGCCACGTTCACCAGCGCGGCGCGCGCGCTCGCGTCCAGAGAAACGGTGAGCCGGCGCCCCTGCCCGGTGCGCCCCCGCTCCACGAGCGCTGCGAGGATGGCGATGGCCGCGTCCTTCCCGGTGAGCACGTCGGCCAGCGCGACGCCCACCTTCATCGGCTCCCCGTTCGAGTCGCCGGTGATCGCCATCCAACCCGATTCGGCCTGGACCACGAAATCGTACCCGGGACGCCCGGGGTCCGACTGGAACCCGGTAATGGTGCACCACACCAGTGCGGGCCGGCGTGCGCGCCACGCCTCGGCGCCCAGCCCCCGGCGCTCGAGGGTGCCGGGGCGAAAGTTGTCGAGCACGACGTCGGCTTCGGCGATGAGCTCGCGCAGTAAACGCACGTCGTCGGGGCGGTCGAGGTCGGCGGCAACGCTGAGCTTGTTCCGGTTGACGCTGAGGAAGTATGCGCTCTCGCCGCGGGCATCGAACGGGGGGCCCCACCCGCGCGTGTCGTCCCCCGATCCGGGCCGCTCGACCTTGATCACTTCGGCACCGAGGTCGCCGAGAAGCATGGAGCACAGCGGACCGGCGAGCACGCGCGACAGATCGAGTATTTTCGTTCCACTGAGCATAATGTGTCGCTATACTGTCTCTATTAAGGTATATGTAACCCTATTGGCCCAAGAGTGGCGGAACCAGACTCAACCCTGCCATTCTGCACTAGCACTCCTTGCATAGCTGTTGAAAAATCATATACTTGCCGCGAATTCTGCGGCTCTGAATCACCTGCATGGCGGACGCACGGCACGCGAAGCTACAGCGGCCCGCGGCGTCCATCAAACATTAAGGGGCGCGGGTTCCCCTTCCTTTTTCCGACGAGTGGACGCGACCGATGCCGGATTCTGCCAACGCCGGTTCCTCCAACCCTGCCGCTGAGCATCCGCCGGCGACCCCAGCGCCGCGGCGCGGCCCCGGACACCGGGGCGACGCCCGTGACAGCATGGCCGAGTTGGCCGAGAAGGCCCAGCTCATCAGTCTCGAGGCGGGAAGCAAGGTGGCCGCGGCGATGAAGGACGTGATCAGCGCGGCGGTCGGCATCGCGGGCTTCGCGATCGAGAGCGCGCGCGACCTGACCAATTACATGGTGCGCCGCGGCCAGATGACGCAAGACGAGGCCGACAAGCTGTTGCGCGAAGCGGAAACGGCGCACTCCAAGCGGCCGGCCGCGGAGCGGAGTCGGCCGACGGCCAGCACGATTGCGGCGGAGAAGGCGGCGCTGGCCAAGGCGCAGGCGGCGCGCGCCGCTGAAATTGCGGCGGCGGAATTCGCGAAGGCCCATCCGCCCCGCCCGACCAAGCCGCCGTCGAAGGTCTTCATGCCGAAGCCGGCCAAGGGTGCCAAGGCGCCCGCAAAGGCCAGCGCGCCCAAGAAGGCGGCCGCGCCGAAGAAGAGCGCGGCCAAGAAGCCGGCCGCGAAACCGGCCCCCAAGAAGGCCGCGAAGAAAGCCGCGCCGAACAAGGCGTCCAGGAAGCCGGCCGCGAAGAAGAAGCGTTAGCCCGAGGGGGCTCTCATGTTCCGCCCACGGCATTTCATCCTGATGGCCGTCGCCGTCGTGGCGGCCTGGTTCGCGCTGCGCCGAATGGCGGCGCCGCCGCCAGCGCGTCCCGACCCGGCCGCGGTGCAGCGCGAAATTCTGGCGGTGCTCGATCATGGCGCGCGCGCGTGGGACGCGGGCAACCTCGACGACTTTCTCTCCGATTACCTGCCCGACTCCGGCACCACGTTCGTGACGAAGACCGGCGTGCTGCACGGCATCGATGCCATCCGCGGCGTGTACGCGGCGCGCTTTGCGCCCGGCGCGCAGCGCGACTCGCTGCACTTCCAGAACGTGGAAGTCGACATCCTGGGCCCGGACGTGGTGAACACGATCGCGTTCTACGTGCTGACGCGCGGCGATTCGATCACCGCGCGGGGGCCGACCTCGCTGGTCATGCGGCGCGTGAGCGGCCGCTGGCGCATCGTCCACGACCACTCGAGCTGAGATGTCCCGCACGGTCGTCGTGCGCGCGCCCACGCGCATCGACTTCGGCGGCGGCTGGACGGATGTTCCTCCGTATTCGGAGATCGAAGGGGGCGTGGTGTGCGCGGCGGCCATCGACCGGTACGCAACGGTCGCGCTGTCCGACGCATGCGATGCGCGTCCCGCCGACGCGATCGGCGGCGACGACGCCCCGATGGTACGCGCGGCGCTCCGGCGCGCGCGACTCGACGACGGCTCGGTGCGCGTGCGGCTGCGCAGTGACTTTCCGGTGGGCGCGGGCCTTGGCGGATCGTCGGCGGCCTGCGCGGCGCTGCTCGGAGCGCTCGACCGATGGCGCGGCCTCCCGTTCGACCGTTCGGCGATCGCCGAACGCGGGCGTCAAATCGAAGTCGAAGACCTGGGCGTGCCGGGCGGACGGCAGGACCACTACTGCGCCACGCACGGCGGCGTCCTGGGGCTCACGTTCGGCGGCGAAGTGACCGTCCATCGCATCCCCGCATCCCCCGCGCTTCGCACGGCGCTGGCGCAGCGGTGCGTGCTCGTCTACACGGGAGAGTCACGCATTTCCGGCGACACCATCACCGGCGTGCTCGAGGGCTACCGTCGCGGAGAAAACCGGGTAACGTTCGCACTCAAACGCATGCGCGAGCTGGCGCGCCGCATGATCGCCGCGCTCGAGGCATCGGACGTCGACGCGCTGGGGGCGCTGGTAGGCGAGCACTGGACGCATCAGCGTACGCTGCACCCGGCCATTCCGACGCCGCGAATCGACGCGATCGTGGAGCGCGCCGTGGCCGCTGGAGCCCTGGGCGCAAAGGCGACCGGGGCCTCGGGGGGCGGATGCGTGGTGGCCATCGCGCGAGCGGGCACCGAGGCGGCGGTGCGCCGCGCCGTGGGCGCGCTGGGCGAGCTCGTACCTTTCACCATCGACGACGCCGGACTCGTGGAATGCGACTGGAACGCGGAGACGCCGTAGGGCTGGCGCGCGCCCTCATCACCACCGACTCGCGCAATCCGTCGCTCGTGCCCGACGGGCCCGGCGAGGACGCCGCCGCGCGCCTGCTGGCCGGCGTGCTGGAGGCGTGGGGATTTCGGGTGGAGCTCCACGACGCCGCCCCGCACCGGCCGAACGTGCTGGCGCGGATCGGCGCCCCTGACGGCCCTCGCCTGATGTTCAACGGACATCTCGATGTGGTGGGCGTGGACGGCATGACGCACGCGCCGTTCGAGGCCGAGGAGCGCGACGGCCGGATCTATGGC
This sequence comes from Gemmatimonadota bacterium, assembly GCA_028876725.1. GTDB lineage: Bacteria > Gemmatimonadota > Gemmatimonadetes > Gemmatimonadales > Gemmatimonadaceae > JAGWRI01. The sequence continues at coordinate 29,582 of JAGWRB010000284.1, read as the reverse complement.
CGCGGCGCGGCCGACATGAAGGCCGGCGTGGCGGCGATGTGCGCCGCGGCGGCGCTCGCGGGAGAGGATCTCTCGCACGGTGAAATCGTGATCGCGGCCGTGGCCGACGAGGAGTTCGCGAGCCGCGGCACGCGCACGCTCATCGAGCGCGGCGTGCGGGCCGACGCCGCCGTCGTGACCGAACCCACGGGGCTCGCCATCATGCCGGCGCACCGCGGGTTCGTGTGGGTGGACCTCGTATTCCATGGCCGCGCGGCGCACGGCAGCCGTTACGACGTGGGGGTCGACGCGATTCGCCACGCCGGACTGGTCCTCGCCGAGCTCGACGCGCTGGACACGGGCGCGCTCACGCGGCGCACGCATCCGTTGCTGGGCCACGCGTCGCTCCACGCGTCGCTGGTCCAGGGCGGGTCGGGCATGTCGACATATCCCGACCGGTGCGAGCTCAAGATCGAACGGCGCACGCTGCCCGGGGAGACGCCGGCGCAGGTGATGGCCGAGATCGAGGCGGCGTGCGCGCGTGTGCGCGACCGCCGGCCGGAACTCCGGGTGGACGTGTCGCTCGCGCTCGCGCAGAGTCCGAGCGATGTCGACCCGGCCGCGCCGATCGCACGCGCGGTGCGCGACGCGCTGGACCACCAGGCGATCCCCGTGCGGGTGGAGGGGATGAGCGCGTGGACCGACTGCGCCATCCTCAACGACGCGGGGATTCCGGCGATCTGCTTCGGGCCGGGCGACATCGCGCTGGCCCATGGACCGGAGGAGTACGTGGAGATCGAGGAGATTCACCGGGCGGCGGCGGTGCTGGAACGCATCGCCCGCGGCTGGTGCGGCACGGCCCCGGAGGCGGCGTGGCGGAGCTGAACCACCGGCAGTACGAGCTGCTCGAGCGGGCAGTCGTGAACGGCCAGCGCATCGTGGTGTACCGTCGGGGCACCGAATACATCGTCGTTCCCGACCGGCTCGTCGTGCGCGAGCGGCGGGAGGCCATCGAAGCGCGCAACCCCACCACGGGAGACCGGCTCACGTTGTTCGTCGACGAACTGGATGCGATCGAGGTGGTGCGGTGAGCGACCCGCTTCCGCTGGTGGCGGTGTACGCCGACGAGTCGTGCCTGGGCAACGGACAGGACGGTGACAACCCCGGCGCGGCCGGCGGCGTGATCGAGTACCGCCTGCCCGACTCGGGGCGAGTGGCGCGCCGTGACTTCTGGCGCTCGGAGCCGGCCACGACCAACAATCGCATGGCGCTCTGGAGCGTGATCGAGGCCTTTCGCCTGCTCGCGCAGAAGGACGGGCGGTTTCGCGTCGTGTTCACCAGCGATTCGCAGTATCTGATCAAGGGGATGAGCGAGTGGGTGCCGGGCTGGATGGCCCGCGGGTGGCGCCGGAAGGGCGGGCCCATCGAGAACCTGGCCCTCTGGCAGCAGGCGGTGGAGCTGGTGCGCCCGCACCAGGTGCAGTGGCGCTGGGTGCGCGGGCACGCCGGGCACGTGCAGAACGAGTACGCCAACCATCTCGCGATTCGCGCGGCGCGCGAGCAAACTCAATCGGGCGGTGCGGTGCCCTCGGCGTTCGACGCCTGGCTCGGCGCCGAGCGCGCGGCGGGGCGGATGCACGCGGAGCCGGCCGCTTTCCCCGATGCCGATAGATTCCGGCCGTCGAAGCCGCATCCCGCGGCGGCCCAGCCCACGCTGCTCGACTAGGAGACTGGAATGGACGCCATCGACCGCATGTTCTCGGTGCTGGCCCGCACGGTGCGCGACACACAGCCGCGCTACCTCACGCAGCCGTTCGAGGTGGCCGAGCTGTATCAGACCCTGCTCCCGTACCGCCATTTCCGGCGCGAACTCGCCCTCGATACGAACGAGGACTATGAGCTCACGCTGATGCAGCTCCTGTCCGGCGCGCGCGGGTACCTGATCGTCGACGACCGGATGCGCGACGCCCTCACGCGAGAGTTGCAGTCGCCGAACCCCGACCCGGGCGCGTTCCGCGAATTCGCCGACGCGCAGGTGGGGCTCTCGCCGGCGGCGCTGCAGCGCCAGACGCTGACGCCGGAGGGCCCCATCGACGCGACGCGCGGGGGCGCCTCGACGGTGCGGCTGTCCACGCCCGCGTCGGTGGCGGCCGCGGCGGCCGCCGTGGATGAAACGCGCTGCCGCTACTGCAGCGGGAAACTCCCGCCGGGGCGCTCGGTGGTGTTCTGCCCGCACTGCGGCCAGAACCTCACCGTGATGAACTGCAGCGCCTGTGGCGCCGAACTGGAGGTCGGATGGAAATACTGCGTGGCGTGCGGCCGCCCATTCGGACAGGGCGCATGAGACCGCGGATGAGACTCCTCGGGGCCCTCGCCGGCGCCGCCGTCATGGCGGCGTGCGCCAGCGGCCGTGGGCGTCCGGCGCTCGAGCCGGGCGTCGTGCCCTCGGTGGACAGCTGGAGGGTGGAGACGCGGGAGCACGTGGACCTCTGGCTCCACGGCTACGCGATGCTCACGCGCGACGTGGCGCACGTGCCGGCATTCCGGCGCGGATATCGCGATTCGCTCGAGGCGGTGCGCACGCGCGAAAACGTGCTCACGGCCCTCGACGCCAATCATGCGAAACTGGCCACGCTCATGGCCCAGAACCCCGAAATCAGCAACGGGCAGTTCATCCCGCTGTACCTCGATTCCTGGGATCAGATCGTGCAGGGCGCGGCGGCGTTCAGCCGCGCCGAGGGCGACTTCCGCCGCGCCGATCCCAAGGACCGCCGGGCGGTGGCGATATACGCGTCCATGTATCCCACGGCCCAGGACCGCGAGTGGCTGCGCGTGTTCACACAGGCGCTGGGCGACGAGTCGGACCACTTCTACCACCAGTACTGGCTGGCGCAGCAGCAGGCGCGCGCCCCGGTCATCGTGGCCGTCGATTCGCTCTGGCGGTCGCTGCGTCCGCGATTCCAGCGGTTCCTCACGAACACGCGGCAAACCGACGGGCAGCTCGTGCTGTCGCTGGTGCTGGGCGGCGAGGGACGCACGCTCAACGCCTCGCCCAAGGACAATCTCGTGGTGGTGACGATGCCGGGATCGCCGGCGACAGCCGCCGAGGCGGTCTACGCGTTCGCGCACGAGGTCGTGCAGGTCATCTCGAGTCCCGCGGTGACCGACAACGCGACCCCGGCCCAACAGCGCAGCGGTGAGGCGGCCGAGTTCGCCCCCACGGCGGCGGTGCGCGGCGGCGCGATGCTGCTCCAGCGGGTGGCCCCCGAGCTGGCCGAGGGGTACATGCGGTTCTATCTGTCGCAGGCGGGCGCCGCCGTGCCGGCCGGAAATCCGGAAGCGGCCTTCGTGGCGGCGTTCCCCCTGCCCACCGCCATCCTGGCCGACATGGAGCGGCAGATCGGGAACGCGTTGGCCGGAATCTGATTCGGCGCGGGACTCGTATATTGGGCATATGGCCGACGCTCCGGTTCCCCCGTCGCTTCCTCCGCTCGACCGCGCCGCGCTCGAACGCGTGATCGCGCGCGCCGCCGAGCTCCAGGCGCGCACGACGGACACCGCCGACGCGATGACCGACGACCAGATCATCGCGCTCGGCCGCGAGGTCGGCCTCTCGCCCGCATATCTGCGCCAGGCGCTGGCGGAAGAACGCACGCGGCGGAGCCAGCCGGCCACCGGCGGGCTACTGCTCGGGTCGGCCGCTCTCTCGGCGGAGCGCACCGTGCGCGGCACCGCGCCGGAGGTGTTCGCCGCGCTCGACGTGTGGATGCAGAAGGAGGAGTGGTTCCAGATCAAGCGCCAGTTTCCCGATCGCATCGTGTGGGAGCCGCGCCGCGATTTCGAGGGCGGGATCCGGCGGCTGCTCAACGTGGGCGGGCGTGGATACGCGCTGTCGAGCGCCACCGACGTCGGCGCCACGGTGGTGCCGGCGGACGACGGCCGGGTGCTGGTGCGCCTGGACGCCGACCTGGGCGCGGCGCGACGCGGCGCCCTTGGCGGAATGGCCGGCGGCGTGGCGGGAGGCGTGGTCACGAGCGGGATACTGTTCGCCCTGCACTTCGCGGCGGCGGCCGCGGCCGGGCCCGTGGTGGCGTTCTCCGCCATAGGCTATTTCGGCGCGCGCAGCTCCTTCAGCGCCAAGGTGGCCAGAGTGCAGTTGGTGCTGGAGCAGCTGCTCGACCGGCTGGAGCGTGGCGAGCGCGCCGACAACCCCTCGCTGCTGCGGCTGCTGGCGCAAGCGGCGAGCGCCGCGGTGCCACGCCGCTACTGACCGCCGGCGAATCGCGGCACGAGCCGCACGGGCGCCCGGCTCGCCCGCCGGGCGAGCCACTCGAGCACGGTGTTGCTCATGACGCCCGCGAAGCTGAGCATCGTGATCGCTTTCACCTCGGCGCGTGAGATCTTGACCACGTGCCGCCGGGCCATTGCCGAGGGATCGCGCGTGAGATCGCGCAGCGTGGCATAGGCAAAGAGCAGCGGCAGCACGCAGAAGAGACGGATCGCCACGGCGCGCCGCGGGATGCGCAGCAGGTATTCCTTGGCGTGCTCGAGATCCTCCCAGGCCAGCGCGACGAGCGACCCCATCGCCGCCTGCGTGTTCTCCGCGCGCTCGCCGGCGCGAATGGCGGCGTGGCTGCCGCCGTGCACGGCCAGCAGCTGCGCCGGGATGTAGATGGAATTTTCCTGCTCGGCGTCGGTGGCGACGTCCTTGAGGATGTTCACGGTTTGAAGCGCTTCGGCGAACGAGCGACTGCGCTCGCGCAGCAGCGCGTACTGCCGCGGACCGATGCTCGGCGCATGTTCGTGCCAGAGATCGGTGAGCATGTAGCCCACCGTGCCGGCCACGTAGTAGCAGTACTCGCGGTATTCGTCGAGCGTCTGGATGCGGATGCCGTGCGGATAGAGGAGCACGAACTTCCGCATGCCGGCGGCCATTTCCGTGACCCACCGTTTGACGTGCTCGCGCGTTTCGGCGCTCAGATGCCGGTACACCACGAACACCAGGTCGGTATTCCGGATGAGACGCAGGTGCGCGGGCTCGCCCGTGAGCGCGGCCACGCGTTCGGGAAAGCGGTCGGCGGTCTCCGGGCTGTCGAAGCATTCCAGAAACCGGTCGAAGAGCTCCGCTTTCTGCGCGGCGGGCATCGCCGGCTCGTCCTCGATGGTGTCGGCGATGCGGCACAGGAGGTACGCGCAGTTCACCGCCTGGCCGAGCTGGCCTGGGAGCACGCGGATGCTGAGCGCGAAGGTGCGCGAGACCGCCGGCAGGATCTCGCGGGAGAAGGCGAGGGCCCGGGAAAGGCGGGGATCGGACGGCGATGCAGGATCGGAAATCGCCACGGGAAGCGGTGGGGTCGTCGGAGGCGGAGTCGGTGCGTTAAACTTCGGCGTCGCCGGTTACGCTGGAAATTACCGCGCCGCCCTCACCGGCGCTCCCCACCGGCCCCCTTCACTCGAGGACCCCGTTCGCGTGAGCATCAGCGCCCCCCCAGGATTTCGCGGCACCTTTCGCACCGACGACGACGCGCGCGCCGTGTATGGCGAAGGCGCAGGCGTGGCGCGCTGCTGGCCCCGGGCCGTGGCCGTGCCCACCGACACCCGCGATCTGCAGACCCTGGTGGGCTGGGCGCATCGCGAACGGGTGCCGCTCGTGCCGCGCGGATCCGGCAGCGGCATGGCGGGCGGCGCGGTGGGCGACGGGGTGGCGGTCGACCTGAGCCGACTCCGCACGATGGGCCAGGTGAACCGCGAAACGCGCACGGTCCGCGTGGGCGCTGGTGTCCTGCGTGGTGAAGTGGACCGCGCGGCGCGCGCGGTTGGGCTGCGCTTTCCGGTCGACCCCTCGAGCGGCGAGTTCTGCACCGTGGGGGGGATGGCGTCGACCAACGCCGCCGGCGCGCACACGATGCGGCACGGCCCCATGCGCCCGTGGGTGCAGGCGCTCCACTGCGTGTTCGACGACAGCGCCGACGCCGAGCTTCGGCGCGGAGTCTCGGCGCCCCGTGAAATCGCGGCCATCGACCGTTTCCTGCGCGATGCGCACGACGCCATCGTGCGGCGGGAGCACGCGACGCCGTCGGTGCACCGCGGGGTCTACAAGGACTCGTCGGGCTACGCCACCTCCGCCTATGCGGCGAGCGGCGACTTCATCGATCTCCTGGTCGGGAGCGAGGGCACGCTGGCGCTGTTCACGGAACTCGAGCTCCGGCTCGAACCCGTGCCCGCCGCGAGCGCGAGCCTCCTGGGCGAATTCCGGTCGCTGGATCTCGCCGTGCGCGCCGCGGTGGAAACCCGCAAGCTCGGCGCCAGCGCCTGCGAGCTGCTCGACCGCACGTTCCTCGACGTGGCGGGCACGGGAAGCGCGCCGCTGCCCGTGGGCGCCGGTGCCGACGCGGTGCTGCTCGTGAAGCTCGACGGCGAATCCATGCGCGACGTGGGAGCGCGGGCCCGGTCCATCGAGCAGGCGTTCCGCCGCATCGGCGCCTCGGGCGTCACGCTCGCCCTCGACGCCGCCGCGGAGCGCGAGATCTGGGAGCTGCGCCACGCCGTGAGTCCCATTCTCTCACGGCTGGATCCGTCGATCAAGTCGATGCAGTTCGTGGAAGACGGCGCCGTCCCGCCTGACCATCTGGCGGACTACGTGCGCGGCGTGCGAGCCGTGCTCGACCGCCACAAGGTGAAGGGCGTGATCTTCGGACACGCCGGCGACGCGCACATTCACGTGAACCCCCTCATCGACGTGAGCCAGCCCGACTGGCGCGCCAAGGTGGACGGAATCCTCGACGGCGTGGTGGCGCTCACCGCCTCGCTGGGCGGCACGCTCACCGGCGAGCACGGCGACGGCCGCCTGCGCACCCCGCTGCTCACGCGCGTCTGGACCGACGCCGCGCGCGAGCGGTTCGCGCTCGTGAAGCGCTGCTTCGACCCGTCGGGGATCTTCAACCCGGGCGTCAAGGTGCCGGTACCCGCTCAGCGGCCCCTGAACGACGTGAAGTACGACCCCTCGCTCCCGCCGGTGCCGCCGGCCGCCTCCCGCGCGCTCGAGATCGTGGAGCGCGACCGCGCCTACGCGCAATTCCGGCTTGCGTTGTTGGAAGCGCCGGTGGAGTCTTGAGCGGAGCTGGGCGACGTGGCGCCAGGCCGGCCGAACCTCGATAGGTTCGGAGGCACGCACCAGCCAACCGACCAACCTCCCAACCTCCCTCTCACGCTCCCATGCCCGAATTCTTCACCGCCCCCCGCGTCACCCTGCTCGCCCATCCGTCGTTCGCCGAGCCCGCGCATCTCCCGGTCGAGTGGCAGGGCGAGAGCACCGACGGTGAGCGGTTGGCCGAGTTCGCCGGCCGGCTCTGCTACATGAGCCAGCACAACCCGGCCAAGCGCGCGACGCGGGAATATCTGGAGAACATCAAGAAGCAGGGGCATGGCAGCGTGCTCGAGCACGCCAACTACTCCGTTCTGCTCGAGGGCGTGAGCCGGTCGCTCACGCACGAGCTGGTGCGGCACCGCGCCGGCTTCGCCTACTCCCAGCTCTCGCAGCGCTACGTGGACGAATCGCATGCCGCGTTCGTGGTGCCGCCGGCCATCGTCGGGGACGAGGCGCTGGAGGGCGCCTGGCGCGCGCAGGTGGAGTCGGCGCAGCAGGCGTACGTGGCGCTCGTCGACAGACTCATGGAGCGCTACGGCTGGGTGGCCGACAAGGTGCACCGCCGCAAGATGGCCCGCGAGGCCGCGCGCGGCGTGCTGCCGAATTCCACGGAGACCAAGATCGTGGTGACGGGCAACGCCCGGGCCTGGCGCACGATGCTGGAGCTGCGCAGCAGCGAGGGCGCCGAGCTGGAGATCCGGCGCGCGGCGCTCGCCATCTTGCGCACCCTCCAGGCCGCGGCGCCGGGCTTCTTCTCGGACTTCGAGATCTACACCGCCGACGACCGCCACGAGGCCGCGCGCATTTCGTATCACAAGGTGTAGCGCCCGACGGCGCGACGGTTTTTTCCCGTTGCGCGACGAATTTGGCTCGCGTATCTTGGCGCGTCCTTTCACGATCGGATGACGCGCATCGGTTTCGCGTACAATCAGAAGCCCGAGTCGACACCCGCGACGACTGCGGCCGACGCCGACGACGAGCCGCCCAGTACGCGCCGGGACCACGATTCCCGGACCTTCGATTCTCCCCCGTCCACCTCGTTCGCCGCTCGCGGCGGTGGCACGGGTTTGGTCGCGCCGCCCGTCCCCACGCTCTCCGACGTCTACGCCGAGTGGGACTCGGTTGAGACCATCGACGCCGTGGCGCGCGCGTTGTCCGCCTTCGGCGAGATCGTGCGCCTCGAGGCGACGGCCGATTTCCCCCAGCGGCTGCGCGACGCCCGGGTGGACCTGGTCTTCAACATCGCCGAGGGGCTGTACGGACCGAACCGCGAGGCCCACGTCCCGGCCATCTGCGAATTCTTCGGAATCCCGTACTCGGGGAGCGATCCGTTCACGCTGTCCCTCTGCCTCCACAAGGCGCGCACCAAGCAGATGCTCGCGGCGCACGGTGTGCCCACGCCCGCGTTCGTGCTCCTCGAGACCGACGCGGCCCTCGAGGCCCTGGCCGCGGGACGGCATGCGGAAGGACCGGCCGCCGCGCCCGAATTTCCGCTCTTCCTGAAGCCCGTGCAGGAGGGCTCGTCCAAGGGCATCACCGAACGAAACTTCGTGCGTGACGCGCGCGAGCTCCTCGCGAGGGGCCGCGAGCTGCTCCGCGACTACGCCCAGCCGGTGCTGGCCGAAGCGTATCTGCCGGGTGCCGAATTCACCTGCGGCGTGCTCGGCAACGGCCCGCAGGCGCGCGTGCTCCCGCCCGTCGCCATGCACTTCGAGACGCTTCCCGCCGGCGCGGTTCCGGTGTACGGCTTCGAGGCAAAGTGGGTGTGGGACACGCGCGAGCGTCCGCTCGAGATCTTCGAGTGCCCCGCCCGTGTTCCCGCCGAGCTCCTCGCAGCCATCGAGGACGTCACCCTGCGCGCTTATCACGCCGTCGGCTGCCGCGACTGGGCGCGCATCGACGTGCGCCTCGATGCCGCCGGCGCTCCCCACGTCATCGAGATCAACCCGCTCCCGGGCATCCTGCCGGATCCGGCGGACAATTCCTGTTTGCCCAAGGCCGCGCGCGCGGCCGGGCTCTCATACGACGCGCTGATCCAACGCTGTCTCGTCCACGCCGCCGAGCGGCAGGGTGTGCCCCTCCAACGCCGGAGCGCCGAGTGAAGATCGCCATCGTGTTCGATGGAGCGTCCGCCATCGCCGCGTTTCCCGACCTGCTCATTCTCGACACCGTCGAGGCGATCGAGCGCGCCATCGTGGAAGAGGGAAATACCGTGACGCGGATCCCCGTGCACCCCGACGGCCGGTGGATCGAGCGGCTCAGGAAGGGACGGTTCGATCTCGTCTTCAACATGTGCGAGGGCGTGGACGGCGTGGCGGCCCTCGAACCGTCGGTCATCGCGGTGCTGGAGTTGCTGGGGCTTCCGTACACGGGGAACTCGAGCTTCACCACGGGGCTCTGCCTGCGCAAGCACGTGGTGAACACGCTGCTGAGCGAAGCCGGCCTGCCGGTGCCGGAGTTCGTCGCGGTGCGGCCGGGGGAAACGGTGAAGAGCATCGGCTTCCCGGCCATCTGCAAGCCGGCGGCCGAGGACGCGTCCATCGGCATCGAGCAGAAGTCGGTGGTGCGCACGCGGCGGGCGTTGCTGAGCCGCCTCGAAGCCATGCACGAACGGTGGAACGCCGTGATCGTGCAGCGCTACGTCGAAGGGCGCGAGGTGAACGTGGGCGTGCTGGGCGACCAGGCGCTCCCCATCGCCGAAATCGATTTCAGCGGGATGCCCAAGGGGAAGTGGCGCATCGTGAGCTACCGCTCCAAGTGGGAAACGGGCAGCGACGAAGACATCGGCACGGCACCGCGCTGTCCGGCCGATCTCGCGCCGGAGCTCGCCGAGGAGATCCGCCGCGTGGCGCTCCAGGCCTGGCGCGCGGTGGGTGGCCACGGATACGGCCGCGTGGACATGCGCATCGACCGCGAGGGGCGTCCGTGGATTCTCGAAGTGAATCCCAACCCCGACATCGCCCCTGACGCCGGGCTGGCGCGCATGGCGAACGCGGCGGGGATCAGCTATCCGCGCCTCATCCGTGCCGTGTGCCAGGCAGGCGTCCGCCGCCGCATCGAGGTCGGGGATGCCGATCGGCTCTGGGCGCTGGCGTTCCAGCTCTCGGGGGGCGTGGATCCGACGCTCGACGCCGACCTCTTCGACAGCGCGCGGCAGGCGGCGTCCTGATGACGGTCATCGGCGCTCTCGACCGCTCGCACCGGCCAGCCCTCGAACGGCTGCTCGGGGCGACGCGGGCGTTCCGCCCCGATGAAATCGCGGTGGCGCTGGAACTGTTCGACGAGACGTTCGGTTCGTCCGCCGGTTCACGCGAGGTCCCGGACTACGAATTCGTGGCCGCGTTCAACGACGCGGGGTCTCTCACGGGATACTGTTGCTACGGTGCAACGCCGGGTACCCACGGGACGTACGATCTCTACTGGATCGCCGTCGATCCGGTGTGTCAGGGCGCCGGCGTGGGGTCGGCGCTTCTGGCGGAGGTCGAACGGCGACTGCAGGAGCGAACGGCGCGGCTGCTGGTCGTCGAGACGTCGGGGCGAGACGCCTACGATGCGACGCGACGGTTCTACGGGGCTCGCGGCTATCGGGTGGCCGCGCAGCTTCGCGATTTCTACGCGCCGGCCGACGACCGGCTGGTGTATACGAGGGACCTGAGCAGTTCTCTTCAACCCGCGTCACGCGGAGCCTGACCGCCATGAGCGACTGGCAGCAAATCCTGCACACCGGCATCGACACGCTCGACAAGCTCGCCGCGAAGTTCGGCCCCGACGTGATCGACGTCGACGCCCTCAAGCCGGCGTTCGACAACTTCCAGATGCGGATCACGCCCAACGTCCTCTCCCAGCTCAAGGAAGTGGGCGACCCGATCTGGAACCAGTACGTCCCCACGGTGCAGGAGCTCGACGTCGTGGACGGCGTGATCGACTCGCTGGACGAGGACGGCGATTCGCCGGTGCCGAACATCACGCACCGCTATCCCGATCGCGTGCTCTTCCTCGTGAGCCCGGTGTGCGCGTCGTACTGCCGCTTCTGCACGCGCCGCCGCAAAGTGGGCGATCCCGAGAAGATTCCGCTCAACCAGTACGAGTCGGCGTTCGAGTACATCCGGAATCATCCGGAGATCCGCGACGTCATCATGAGCGGCGGCGACCCGATGATGCTCTCCGACCGCCGGCTCGAGTACATCTTCCAGCGGCTGCGCGAGATTCCGCACGTCGAGATCATCCGTCTGGGCAGCCGCATCACCTCGCATCTGCCCGAGCGGATCACGCCGGAGTTCTGCGAGATGGTGAAGAAGTACCATCCCGTCTACATGAACACGCACTTCAACCACCCGAACGAGCTGACGCCGGCCACGGTCGCGGCGCTCGGGCGGCTGGCCGACGCCGGCGTGCCGCTGGGTTGCCAGACGGTGCTGCTGCGCGGCGTGAACGACAATCCGGAAACCATGAAGGAGCTGATGCAGAAGCTCCTCAAGGCGCGCGTGCGCCCCTATTACCTGTACATGGCCGACCAGGTGGCGGGGGGTGAGCACTTCCGCACGATGGTCGAGACGGGCCTCGAAATCGTGAAGGCGCTGCGCGGGTGGACCTCAGGTCTCGCCGTGCCCCACTTCTGCATCGACGCCCCGGGCGGCGGCGGCAAGGTGCCGCTCCTCCCCGAGTACGTCGAGAAGATCACCGAAGACGAAGTGATCTTCCGCAACTACGAGGGCAAGCGCTTCACGTACAAGCAGCCGCGCCTCCCCGCCGCCGCGTCGGCGTGCGGCTCAGCCGCCGAGCAGGAGCCGGTGGTGCTGCCCATCCGCGCGGCGAAGCCGCGGAAGAAGTCCGTCCGGCCGCGCCGTCGGAAGACGGGCTGATCCGGCCCACGCGACACGGGGCGCCGCTCGCATTCAGCGAGCGGCGCCCCGTGTCGTTTCCGGCGGTCGGGCGCCGGCCGCCGGCTCAACGCGACGTCAGGACGATGGCGCCGCCCGGCACACCCGACCCGAAGCGCTGCTGGGCCTGCGCCGGACTGAGGTAGCGAATTTCCTTGATCGTCGACGTCGAAATCGAGCGCAGATCCGAAATGGTCCCGACTTGCTGACCGTCCAGATACACCTTCACGGCGTAGTCGCCCGGCGAGTTGATGGAGCTCGACGAGTTGGCGAGCCGCGGGCGGAGCATCTCCGGGCGAAGGTGCTGGATCGCGTCGTAGACCGACGGCGAATTTTCGTTGGCCAGCTCCGCCGCCGTGATGACGTTGGGATCGCGGGCCATGCCGCCGCTGGTTGGGGCGGCCGCGCCGCCGCTCGCGCACGCGGTGAGCGCCACCGCGGCCAGCAGGGTGCGAAGGGAAGACATTCTCATCAGGTGTGCTCCTGGTTGAGGGCGCGGGCGCGTTAGTGCGCCAGCACCTCTTCGTGGTCCTTGGCCGACTCGGCGATCACCCGCTGGGCGGCGTCGGGCGGCATCTCCTCGTACCCGCGGAACCGGCGCGTGAACACCGCGCGCCCCTGCGTCATCGATTGCAGGGCGCTGGCATACATGTGCAGCTCCGCCTGCGGAATCACGGCGCGCACGCGCGTCCCCTCGGCGCCCGCATCGGTGCCGAGGATGTGCCCGCGCCTCGACGACAGGTCGCCGAGCACGTCGCCCATGTATTCGTCGGGCGTCACGATCTCGAGCTCGTCCAGCGGCTCGAGCAGCACCGGCTTGCACTTGGGCGCCACGGCCTTGAACGCCAGGATGCCCGCCATCTTGAATGACATTTCGTTCGAATCCACCGTGTGGAACGATCCGTCGTACAACTCCACCTTGAAGTCGACCAGCGGATATCCGGCCAGTACGCCGCGCACCGCGGCCTCCTGAATCCCCTTGTCCACCGCCGGAATGAACTTGCTGGGAATCGAGCCGCCCACGATCTTGTCGACGAACTCATAGCCCCCGCCGCGCGGCAGCGGCGCGAACCGCACCCAGCAGTCGCCAAACTGCCCGCGGCCGCCGCTCTGCTTCTTGTGCCGCCCCTGCCCCTCGCCGGTTCCGCGCAGCGTCTCGCGGTACGCGATGCTCGGCTTGGTGAGCTCGGCGTCGACTCCGTACTTCCGCTTCAGCTTCCCCAGCGTCACTTCGAGGTGCCGCTCGCCGAGCCCCGACACCAGCGTCTCGTGCGTCTCGGCATTGTAGTGCATCTCGAAGGTGGGGTCTTCATCGTGCAGGCGGTGCAGGCCGGCCTGCAGCTTCTCTTCCTCGCCGCGCGCTGCCGCGTGCACCGCCATCTGGAGCGCGCCCTCGGGAAACTCGATCTGCGGCAGGCGCACCGGGTGCTGGCGCGTGGAGAGCGTGTCGTTGGTGTGGGTGTTCCGCAGCTTGGCCACGCACCCGATGTCGCCGGCAAACAGGGCCGGTACCTCGGTGCGCTCCTTGCCCTGGGCGATGGACAGGTGACCGAGCTTCTCCACGCCATCGCGCGTGGCATTGAACACCTCGGCACCCGCCTCGACCTTGCCCGAGAAGATGCGGAAGAAGCTCACCTCGCCCACGTGCGGCTCCGACATCGTCTTGAACACCTGGGCAGCGAACGGCGCGTCGTCGTTGGCGTGGATCTCGACCGTGTGGTCGCCCTCGGCCCCCTTGAACGCGTGCAACTCTTCCATCTCCCAGGCGCTGGGCATCAGCGCCACCACCGTGCTCATCACCGCCTGCGTGCCGTACATGAGGTCGCTGGACACGCAGAAGAGCGGGAAGAGCTCCATCTGCTTCATGGCCTCCTTCATGGCCTTCAGCGCGTCGTCGCGGCTGATCTCGCCCCCCTCCAGATAGCGCTCGAGGAGGTCGTCGTCGGTGGCGGCGATGGTTTCGATGAGCTGCTGATAGTACTTGTCGAACACCGGCTGCAGCTCGGCCGGGATGTCGACCTCGTCGTAGTCGCCGGTCTTGGCCCCCCGCTTGTACAGGTGGGCCTTCTTCGTGAACAGGTTCAGGATGCCGTGGAAATCGGGTCCTTCGCCGATTGGCACCTCGACCGGGATCACCTTGGCGGTGAGCCGCTCGCGGATCTGTTCGAACACGCGATCGAAGCTGGCGTTCTCCTTGTCCATCATGGAGGCGACGAACAGCACCGGGTCGCGCCGCCGGACCGCCTCGCGGAACATCCGTTCGGTGCCGACCTCGACGCCCGCGGTCGCGCTGACCACGCACAGCGCGCCGTCGGCGGCTGCCAGTCCCGCCACGGCGTCCCCCTGAAAGTCCAGGAATCCCGGGGTGTCGATGAGATTGATCTTGGTGCCGGTCCACTCGGCGTAGGCGCAGCCGAGGTTGATGGAGTATCCGCGTTCGGTTTCTTCGGGGGTGTAGTCGGTGAGCGCGGTCCCGTCTTTTATCGATCCGTGGCGCTTGCTGGATCCAGACACGAAGGCGAGCGCATCGACCAGGCTGGTCTTGCCGCTCGCCCCGTGTCCCACTACCGCGACGTTCCGGATCTCCGACCCGCGATATTCTGGCATCTGTCGATCCTCATCAGCTCAGGTGAGCGTGCCGATGCGCGGCGCGACCGACAGCCAGGCGCGAAGGGTTTCTTCCTCGACGTCGCCGACGCTGCCGGGCAACTCCACGGCGATCGCGCGGCCTGACTGCCGCACCTCACTGACGCAGGTGAAGACCACGGCGCTGTTGCCGTCGGCCTCCCCTTTCACGTACGTCGCGCTCCACGTGCGGCCGAGCGCGTCGGTGAAGACGCGCTCGCCGCCTGAGGGGCGGCGAGGGGTGGTGCGGATGGACTGCCTTGGCACGATAGGTGATCCTCGATTCAAGAAGCGTGGCCAATGGGTTGGGGGTTCGTCAAGGTGCCGTCAGACGACCCCCCAAAACGCGACCGGGGGGCGCGTGTGCGCCCCCCGGAAGCTCCTGCTCGGACGAATCAGAAGTCGTCTTACTCTCCCTCGTAGTCAAAGGCCAGACTGTCTGCTTCCCGCCAACGTTCCAGCACCGACTCCAACGGTTTGAGTACCGGTGCCGTGAGCCCGAATACCGGCCCCAGTGACACCGTGATTGCCCGCCGGGCCCCTTCGGGCCAATCGGGCATGGACAACCCGGCTACGAGCCGGCCGATCACCTGGCCGAATTCCCGCATCAGCTCGGTGGCCGTCGCGTGCAGGATCTCCAACGGGATCTCCAGATCGCGCGTCACCAGCTGGCCGGAGCTGTCCCGCCACGCCGCGTCTCCCACGGCGCCGCGTTCCGCCCATACGCCCACGTGGCGAATGGACTCCAGACTCCCTGCCGCCTCCCCATCCCCCGACCGGTGGCACTCCACCGCCGCCGCCAACGCCAACGCCACGGACTCCGTGCTGGGATCGCCATACAGCGTGACGATGTCCCGGGAGGGCCGCTCGGAATCGAGCGGCGCCGGAACGGAGTTCACGTGCGCGAGCACCGGCGACTGGTCGGGGTTCTCCTCGAGCATCACGAGGACATCCATAACCCCCTCCTGTTCAAGAACGGCCGAACCATCGCCTTGCTCCCTTCAACGTGCGGCGGCCGCGCCAGGTTTCAGGCCGGACCCGGGCCGACGCCCGCTTACTCATACAAACACGCATATCGACGGGTTGGTTCCGTGCGGGCGCGCCGCCGACAGACGCTCTTGCCCTTCCAACTCACCGACGCGCGAACCGGTCACGTCACGGCAGGACTTGGTGCGATTCGATTTCGCGCCGGCGCGTGACACGCATCACGAGACGGTCATCTGACGGGCCGGGGCGCACCCGGCGTGATCCACGTCACCCGCGGCGTTCGAGTTCCCGGAACTGCACCGCGATCCCCGTGAACCCCAGCCGCGCCACACGCGCCGCATACCGCTCCACGGCCGCGCGGGCCACCCCCGGGTCGATGGCGAACAGCGCCCGCGCGCACGCCGCCGTGAGCCACGCCGCGCCATAGACGTCGGCGGAGTCGCTCAGCGCACGCGCCGCCTCGAACTGCTCCAGCGCGTCGGTGCCCCGTTGCTCGGCCGCCGCCACCAGCACCCGCAGCGATTCCACGAGTTCCCGCCCCGTGAACCATTCGCTCCGCATGGTCATCCGGCTCTCGGCTTCCGCCAGCGGACGGCGCGCCTCGTCCAGCCGCTGCAGCGCCAGGAGACACAGGCCCTCGCCCGCCCGGGCCACGATCTCCACGTTCGACTGGCCGATGCGCTGCGCCAGTGAGGTGGTCGACTCGTAGAGCTCGCGCGCCCGGGCGTATTCGCCCCGCTCGCGCTCGGTGTGCGCCATGTTGAACAGGGCGTGGAGCTGGTATTCGGTGTTCTTCAGCGACGCCGACAGCTCGAACGCCTCGCTGAACGCGGCGCGAGCGCGCTCGTAGTCGCCCAGCTTGTGAATGATGAGCCCGAAGTTGAGCGCCGCCGCCGCCCAGAGATCGGCCACCCCCGCCGCGCGCGCGAGGGCGATGGCCGTGGTCAGCGACTCCCGAGCCGCCTCGATCTCGCTCTCGGCCTGCAGCACGAGCCCCAGATTGTTGTAACAACGCACCTGGGCCCGAATGTCCCCCGCCTGACGGGCCAGCCCCAACGCGCGCTCGTAGCACTCCCGCGCTCGCTTGGGCGATTCCGTCTCGATGGTCGTGCCGAATCGCGTGAGCGCCTCGGCGAGCAGCAGCGGGTCGCCGATGCGCTCCGCCATCGCCACGCACTCGTTGGCGATCCGGGCCGCCTCGCGCGACTCACCCAGCCGGCCGTGGATCTGCGACAGCAGCGTGAGCACGGCCACCCGCTCCTCGTCGAAGCCAAGGCGCGTCGCCTCCTCGTCCAGCGCGCGCAGCGCCTCGAGCGAGCGGCGCGCCGGCTGACCAAGCTCCTGCCGCGCCCGCTCCCGCATGCGCCGCAGGGTCAGTGTTCGACGGTCGTCGCCCTGACCGGCGTACCAATCGATGGCAAGATCGCACAACTCCTCTTCTTCATCGTAGCGGCCCAGCGCGTCCGCAATCTGCGCGAGCCGCACTCGCGCCTCCGCCAACTCGCCCGGTGTGGTGGCGTTCCGGGCGGCGGCCTGCAACAGCTCCTTCGCCGTGGGCAGCGCGTACAGCCCCTCGGCCTCAGTCGCCGCCACGAGCGCCGTCCGATACGCCGCTGGCGCTGCCTCGGCCGAGTCATAGTGCTGCGCGACCTCGATCACGGTGCCCTCGCCACGCGCCTCCAGCGCGCGCGCCACACGCTCGTGCTGCTGCCGGAACTGCTCCGCGGGCAGGGAGCGCACGAGGGCGTCGGCAATCGACTCATGGGCAAAGAGGTACGCTTTCCGCCGCCGTTCGTAGGTGTACTGGAGCACGCCGGCGGCCATCGCGTCGTCGATGGCCACCTCCACGGCCCGTGCGCTGCCCGCGCCCGCCGCTTCGAGCAGCGGAACCTCGAACTCGCGTCCAATCACCGCCGCGCTCGCGAGCACCGCGCGCGTGGCGTCGGTGAACCGCCCGAGCCGGCACGACACCACGCCCTCGATGCCCGACGGCAACCGCATTTCCGACACCGGCTTCCAGTCCCATCGCTCGCCGTCGTGCCACAGCATGCGTTCGTCCACCAGACAGCGCAGCAGCTGCGTGAGCAGAAACGGGTTCCCCTCGGTCTGGCGGTACACGAACGCCAGGAACTCGCGCGCGACTTCCTGATGGTCGAGCGCCGCCTCGAGCCACCGCTTCACCTCGTCGCGGGTGAGCTGGGACAGCTGAATTTCCTGATAGCCCGCGAACCGGCCGAGCGCGGTCCGCCGCTCAGCGGCCGCGGTGAACTCCACGCCCGTGCGCATGGTGAGGCAGATCATCAGCTGCTCGTCGGTGAGCTGATCCACGAGGTGGTCCAGCGTGTCCCACGACGCCTCGTCGGCCCACTGCATCTCGTCGAGCACGAGCACGAGCGGCCACTTCGAGGCGGCCGCGCGCAGGAACTCCGCGATCTCCTGCATCAGGCGGTACTTCGTGCCCGGACGCTCCCGCCCTTCGTGCGCCATGGCCGGCACGAGCTTCGGCAGCTCGTGCCACGCATGCTCGGTCGGCGACGCGATCCGCCGCATCCCCTGCAGGACGCTGGCCCACGGCCCGTACGGCTGGCGCACTCCAATCCGGCGCCCACGCCCGTACAGTATCGACCCGCCCAGCAGCCGCACCTCCGGCTCCAGTTGGCGCGCGAGGGTCACGGTCCCGCTCCCCGTCTCACCTACTATTGATATGACGCGCGGCCGGCCGGCGGCCGCTTCGTCGAGTAACCGGAAAAGCGTCCGGCGCTCGGTCAGCCGGCCCGCGAATCGACCCACGTCTGGCAGAACGGTCGACGCCGGCGCGGCCGACGGCTGCGGCGCCACGTACACCCCGTCGCCGCCGCGCTCCACCACCGACGACTTGGCGCGCCGGGCCGCCGACACCAGCGCCTCGGGCTCCACTCCGTGGTCGGGGGCCGACGCAATCCCCGCCGAAACCGTGATGCGGGGCGCGGCGTCGAAGCCGCGAAACCCGGTGTCCGGCGCGAACTCATGCCCGCGCACCGCCGCCCCGATGCGACTCGCGACCTGGCGCGCGTCCTTCGCGCCCGCGCCGAGCAGCATGACGACCAGTTCGCCGTCGGACACCCGCTGCACGTAGTCGCCCGTGCGCAGAATGCGCTGCAGCATCCGCGCGATCTGCTCGCACACCGCGTCGGCGCCCGACGGCCCCATCGACTGCTGCAACGCCTGGAGCCGATCGAGTTCGATCGACACCACGGAGACCGGCCGTGTCGTTGCGCTCGCCTCGGCCAGCGTCGCCGAGACGATGTCCAGCAGTTCTCGCATGCAGATGTGTGACGGAGGTTACAATGGCCCGGGCCCGCGGCCCCCAACCGTATGCATACCAGGCCGCCTCCCGCAAGCGGCTCCATCACACTCATGGTCCAAATCGTTAACGCGCGGGTAAACAGCTGCGTCATACGGTCACAATTCCCATGCGGGGGAACTTCGCCATGCGGTGCCGTATCAGGTCGATCTGGAGTTCGGTTGCGTCCGCTCTCTTCGCGGCGGGATGTGCCGGCGGCGCCGCCGCGCCGGCTCCGTCGCCCCTCCCCGCCGCGACTGCGGTGGCCCCAGCCCCGGCGCCCCGCGAGCAGCTCCCCGACCAACAGGTGCTGCAGGTCCTCGACCGACTCGGCTACGGCCCGCGCCCCGGTGACGTGCAGCGCGTGCGCGCCATGGGCGTGGACCGGTGGATCGACCTCCAGCTTCACCCCGAGCGCATCGACGATTGCGTGGCCGACTCCGCCCTCGCCCAGTATCACCTGCTCGACACACCCACCAGCGACATCGTGGCGTCGTACCGCGAGGCGCTGCAGGCGCGACGCCAGATCCAGCTCGCGACCAAAGGAAGCGACGACGCGTCCCAGCAGCAGGCCCGGCGCGAATACCTGCGCCGACATCCGGAGTTGCGCGCCCTTCAGCAGCGCGTGCAAGGACCGGTGAACGAACTGATGTCCGCGCGCGTTACGCGGGCCGTGCTCAGCGACCGGCAGCTCTATGAGGTGATGGTCAACTTCTGGGAGAATCACTTCAGTGTGTTCGTGGGCAAGGGGCAGACGCGCAACTTTCTCGTGTCCTACGATCGCGACGTGATTCGTCCGCATGCCCTCGGCAAGTTCCGCGACCTGCTGGGCGCCGTGGCGCACAGCCCGGCCATGCTGTTCTACCTCGACAATTGGGAGAGCCAGGCCGACAGCACCCACGCCACGCTCGCCGCGAACGGACGCGTGGTGCCGGCGGCCCAGCGGCGGCGCGTGATCGAACTGTTCGAGCACGCCCGGCCCGATCAGCTCCCGCCGCGACTGCGGCGGATGTCGCCGGAGCAGCGCGACCGCGCCATTCAGCGGCTGCGCCAGGCCGACCAGCGGGGCATCAACGAGAACTACGCGCGCGAGTTGATGGAACTGCACACGCTGGGCGTCGACGGCGGGTACACCCAGCACGACGTGATCGAGGTGGCGCGCTGCCTGACCGGATGGAGCATTGACATGCGCACCGGGGCGTTCGTGTTCCGGCCGCAGATGCACGACGCCGACGCCAAGGTCGTGCTCGGCCACCGCATTGCCGCGGGCGGCGGCGAGGAGGACGGCGAGAAAGTGCTCGACATTCTCGCGAGCAGCCCCGCCACCGCGCACTTCATCGCGCGGAAGCTCGTGGTGCACTTCGTGAGCGACAGCCCGCCCCCGGCGCTGGTGGAACGCGCCGCGCAGACGTTCCTGCGCACCGACGGCGACATTCGCGAAGTGCTGCGCACCATCGTGACGTCACCCGAGTTCTTCAGCACGGCCGCGTATCGCGCCAAGGTGAAGACGCCGTTCGCAGTCGTGGCCAGCGGACTCCGCGCGATGAACGCGTATCCCGATACGACGCCGCGGCTGGCCCAGCTCGTCGCGTTCCTCGGTCAACCCGAGTTCGGCCGGCTCACCCCCGATGGATGGCCGGACCGCGGCGATGCCTGGATGAACACCGGCGCCATTCTCGACCGCATCAACTTCGGGTTGCTGCTCGCCAGCGGCCGTCTGCCGGGCGCCCCGTTCCGCAACTGGCCATACGCCGATTCGCTGCGGGGGCTGCCACATGCCCAACAGGTGGACGGCGTCGTGACGGCGATTCTGGGCGGCGACGTTTCGTCGGTCACGCGCGACGTGCTGCTCACCGGGGAAAACCCCTTCCTCAAGAAAGCGCAAAGCGATTCGCTCGCTAACATGGCCGACGCGCCGGCGTCGAATGCAGCGGGGCCGGCGCGCGGCGGATTCCGCCCGCGCGGAGCAGCGCGCCGGACGGCGATGGGGCCCGGCGCGCTCGGGCGGCCGGTGAGGCTCGCGGGACTGCAGCAAATCGTGGGGCTCGCGCTCGGCGCGCCCGAATTCCAGCGCAGGTAGCGCGGAGGAAACATGAATCGTCGAGTCTTCGTGAAGTCCGGCGCGCTCGCGCTCGTGACGATGGGCCTCTCGCCCAGCTTCCTGCGCCGGAGCGTCCTTGCCGCCGAGCTGCCGCGGGCGCGCAAGGGACGAACGCTGATCTGCATCTTTCAGCGCGGCGCCGCCGACGCTCTGAACGTGGTCGTGCCGCACGGCGAGGCCGCGTACTATCAGATGCGCCCCACCATCGCCATCCCGCGGCCCAGCCGCGGCGCGCCCGGCACGGCCATCGATCTCGACGGATTCTTCGGCCTGCATCCGGCCCTGGCGCCCTTCAAACCGCTCTGGGACCGCGGGCTTCTCACCGCCGTGCACGCCGTGGGCAGTCCGAGCAACACGCGCTCGCACTTCGACGCGCAGGACTATATGGAAAGCGCCACGCCCGACGACAAGAGCACGCCCGACGGCTGGCTCAATCGATACCTCGCCGCGCGCGGCACCTGCGCCGAATGTGAGGTCGCGCCCTTCCGCGCCGTCTCGATGACGCCGCAGACACCGCGCATCCTGGAGGGAAATGCACCAGTGATCGCCATGAACAGCCTCGACCAGTTCAGCATCCGCACCGGCGGCACCGCCGAGGCCGAGCTCGAGGCGCTGTACATGACCGGCTCCGCCGACATCGTGCACGCCGCCGGCGGCGACATGTTCGAAGCCATCAAGGTGCTGCGCGCCGCAAACCCCGAGCAGTACCAGCCGCGCAACGGCGCGGAGTACCCCAACACGGTGTTCGGACAGCACCTCAAGCAGATCGCGCAGCTCATCAAGGCCGATGTCGGGTTGGAAATCGCCTTTGCCGACGTGGGCGGCTGGGACACGCACGTCAACCAGGGGGGCGCCACCGGGCAACTCGCCGGCCGCCTCGACGACTTCTCCCGGTCCATCGCCGCCCTGGTCACCGATCTGGGCGATCGCATGGACGACGTCGCCATTCTCACGATGTCCGAATTCGGCCGCACCGCGCGGCAGAACGGAAACGGGGGCACCGATCACGGGCACGCCAGCTCGATGTTCGTGATCGGAGGCGACGTCCAGGGGCACAAGGTGCACGGCGTGTGGCCCGGGCTGGAGCCCGAGCAGCTCAATCAGAATCGCGACCTGGCATTAACCACCGATTTCCGGAGTGTATTCTCCGAAGTGGTGGGAAAACACCTCGGCGCCACCGCTTTCGAACGGATCTTTCCGGGATTTGTGGTGGATAAGAGCAAGTGGGTGGGTGTGCTGTGAACGAGGGGGGACGCAAACGCGTCTGAGAGAGTGAGACAGCCGCCAACCTGGACGGCCCCGGCAAAGCATCGCCGGGGCCGTTCGAATTTCAGAACCGAATCACCCGCGCCAGCCCTCGCGCGAGCCCTCTCAGGAGATCCCCCAACCCCTGGGCGATTCCCGGCATCGGCGGCGCGGTGTGCATGGTGCACGTGTCCACGGGCGCCGTGCCGGGCTTGAACCACTCCGTGGTTCGCTGCGGGCACCACTCGCCGGCCAGGAGCCCCGACTCGGGATCGATCACCGCGCTCACCATGCCGGCCGGTGGCGTCCATCCCGCGCTGTCGGATTCGGTCCAGCCGCTTCGAACGATCGACGCCCACGCCGGCGCGGCGAGCCGCCCGCCGGTCGCCGCGCTTCCGATGGACGTCGGCGTATCGTATCCGAACCAGACGCCGGCCACGAGCGATGGCGTGTAGCCCACGAACCACACGTCCGTGTTGTTGTTCGTCGTTCCCGTCTTGCCCGCCACGGGGCCGGTGATGCCCATGTCGCGCACCACGCGGCCGGTGCCGTAGTCCACCACCCCTTCGAGCATTGACGTTATCTCATACGCGTTCTGCGGATCCATCGCCGGCTCGGTTTCCGTGGCGCGCTTCCAGAGCACGCGCCCTCCGGGCGCATCGATCTCGGTGACCAGCCGCGGCACGACGCGCGTGCCGCCGTTGGCGAACGGCGCGTACGCCGCCACGAGCTCGAGCGGGGTGACTTCGAACGCGCCGAGCGCGATCGACGGCACTGGCTGAAGCGGACTCGTCACGCCGTTGCGACGCGCGGCCGCGATCACCGCGCGCTCGCCCACCCCGTGGCTCACGCGCACCGCGGCGGCATTCGACGAGATCATGAGCGCCCGGCGAAACGTCACCGGCCCGGTGTACTCGTCGCCATAGTTCGCGGGGCTCCAGATCCGTCCGCCCATGTCGACGTCGACGGGCTCGTCCTGCACCATCGACGCCGGCGACAGCCCGGCACGGAGCGCGGCCGTGTAGACGAAGGGCTTGAACGCCGATCCGGGCTGACGGTGGGCCTCGGTGGCTCGATTGAAGCCGCCGCGTGCCGGCGCGGTGCCCCCCACCATGGCCAGCACGTCGCCCGTGCGCGCATCGAGCGCCACGAACGCCCCCTGGGCCGGACCGGGCACGGAGCCGTATTCGGCTTCGGTTTCCTGCGCGATCGATGCGGCCTGCCGCGGGATCACCCGGTCGGCGGCGCGCTGCAGCCGCCAGTCGACCGTGGTCCGCACCGTGAGATCACCCGGGCGCCCGGCAGCCGGCAGCACCGAGTCCACCACCGCGCGAATCGCGTCGATCACCGTCGACGCATCCGCCCGGTCGGGACGCCAGCCGCCCCCCGCCACGTCGAGCGGCTCGCGCTGCGCGGCGCCGGCGCGGCGCTGGGTGACGTACCCCTCCGATGCCATCAGCCCCAATACCAGGTTCCGGCGCTGCACCGCCCGTTGTTCGTCGTTGCGCGGCGTGTACGCCGACG
Organism: Gemmatimonadota bacterium; assembly: GCA_028876725.1. Lineage (GTDB taxonomy): Bacteria > Gemmatimonadota > Gemmatimonadetes > Gemmatimonadales > Gemmatimonadaceae > JAGWRI01. The sequence continues at coordinate 5,772 of JAGWRB010000284.1, read as the reverse complement.
GCCCCTTGGGCAGCGCGGCGAGCATCGCACCCTGAGCCAGCGAGAGCTGCCAGACGTGCTTCCCGAACAGGTCGCGGCTGGCCGCTTCCACGCCGTACACGCCGTCGCCGAGATAGATGGCGTTCAGGTAAAGCGCGAAAATCTGGTCTTTGCTCAGGTCCTGTTCGAGCAACTTGGTGTAGCGCAGTTCGAGCAGCTTGCGGCGAAGCGAACGCCCCGCATAGCGGTTGGCCAGGAAGGTGTTGCGCGCCACCTGCATGTCGATGGTGCTGAACCCTTCACGGAAGCTGAGGGTGGCGAGGTCGCGAACCGCCGCGCGCGCCACGCCGCGCCAGTCCACGCCATGGTGCTGGTAGAAGCGGCGGTCCTCCGTGGCGATGAACGCGTCGCGCACGAATTGGGGCACCGAGTCGAGCGGAACGTTGACGCGGCGCACCGACGCCAGCTGCCCGATCACCCGCCCGGACCGGTCGAGCACCCGCCCGCCCTCGTCGGGGCGGTACGCGCGCACCTCGGCACGCGACGGGCAGCCCGCGAACCCGCAGGTGCCCAGCCAGGCGTCGAAGACGACGAGCGCGGCGAGCGCCAGCACGGCGCCGGCGAGCGCGGCGCGCCGGCGCACAGGCGTGACGTTCATGCGGATCGCGTGGTGAAAGGCATTGGAATTTCTTACGCCGGCGGGGATCGCAGGTTTCTCCGGGCTCCGCTAGAATTCGGCGTGGGCGCGGTACTCACGTTTCGACAGGTGTGCTCTCGATGGGCTCCGGGCAGTGCAAGCGGTTCGTTTGGGGGGTTGCGACGGCCGCCATCGCGTTTCAGTGGGCCGGCGCGCAGACGCCGGTTTCCCGTGGTTTGACACCGCCAGCCCCCGCAAGGGTTCGCCCCGCGAGCGCCGGCACCTCGCCCGCCGGCGCCGAGCGCGCCGGCGGCGCGCCGCAACTCCGGCCCAACCCCGACGGGCGTATTCCAATTCTTGAATACCACCTGATCGCCGACAGCGATTCGCGATGGGGGCGAAGCTGGCGCCACTTCCGCCAGGACCTCGAGCTGCTGTATGCGCGCGGATACCGCCCGATCACGGTCTCGCAGCTCATCGACCGCAAGTTCGACATTCCGCCGGGCACATCGCCGGTGGTATTCACGTTCGACGACGCGTCGCCGGGGCAGTTCCGCTACGTGGAGCGCAACGGACGCCTGGAGATCGACTCCACCAGCGCCGTGGGCATCTGGCTCGCCTTCCACGCCGAGCATCCCGACTGGGGCAACCGGGCCACGTTCTGCATGCTCCCCGCCGCGGCGGCCGGACACGCCTTCTTCGGCGAGCGCGGCATTCAGGGGCAGCAAAGCGCGTGGCGCTTCCGGAAGGTGAAGTTCCTCGCCGATCAGGGATTCGAGCTCTGCGACCACACGCTCTGGCACGCCAACCTCAAGAAGTACGGCGACGAGGTGGTGCAGGAGCAGATCGCGCGCGGCGCCCTGGCCATCGACTCCGCCGTGCCTGGGTATCGCGTGCGCACGTTCGCGCTCCCGCTGGGCATCTGGCCGCGGAATCGCGCGCTGGCCCAAAGGGGCGCCTGGAAGGATCCCAAGACCGGAAAGGTCTACCGCTACGACTTCGACGCGATTCTCGAGGTGTCGGGCGGCCCCAACCGGAGCCCCAACGATTCCCGGTTCAACCCGCTCGCGCTCGAACGCATCCAGATGTACGACGGCGAGCTGGAGCGCGTGCTCGATCAACTCGACCGGTCGAGGGACCGCTACGTGGCCGGAACACCAGCCAGCGCCGCCGTGGCCGCGCCCCGGCGCTGACGCGCCTCGACGCGCTCGCCGCCGCGACGTAGAATGTGGCGTCCGGTGGGCCGCCCACCGCGCGCCAACGCCATGCCCACCATTCTCGCCTGCCTTCCCGATCCCCTGTTCCGCGCCGCTCAGCGCGCGATTCCGGATCTGGTCCGCGTGGGATCGCTCGCCGAAGCGCGCGCGATCATTCGCACCGCCCCCGTGGACGGCCTCATCTGCGACCCCGCCGCCGAGTCCGACGGCACCGCCGGCGGCCTGTTCTGGCTCGCCACGGACCACCCCGATCTGCGCATCACGCTCTACACGGTGCTCGACCCGGGCGTGGCACGATCGCTCGTGCGCCTGGCAGCGGCGGGCATCGCCGACGTCGTCCTGTTCGGCTTCGAGGACTCCGCCGAACGCTGGCACGAGGTCGTGGCCCGCACGGCGGTGAGCGAAGCGGTGCGGCGTGCGCTCCGGACGCTCGAGCCCGTCTTCGTGCGCGTGGAGCCGCCCCTGCGCTACGTCCTGCAGGAAGCGTTTCTGTCGCCGCGAAAATTCCGCACCGCGAACCGCGTCGCCGCCGCCGCGGCCACTGACCGCCGCGGCGTTTACCGCCGGCTCAACGCCGCGGGCGTGCGCACGGTTCGTGACTGGTTGCACTGGGCCCGCCTCGTCAACGCCTTTGCGCTCCTCCGCGATCCCGGCCGCTCGCCGGCCGAGGTGGCCCAGCTCGTCGGATATGCGGGACGCGCGGAACTGGCCGCGCGGGTGCGCGGACTCTCCGGCTGGCCGCTCGAAGCGCTGCGCGCCGAGGTCACGCTCGACGCGTTCCTGGCGGTGATGGCCGAGCGATTGGTGTCCGATGCCGGCCCGGCCGGCCGCCCCGACGGATGCGACGCATCCGCGGGCGCGGCCGCTACCCCGACCGAGATGCGGCGCCGTGCATGAATCCCGGGTGCGGGCGCGTGCCCGAGCCCTCCCACCGGCGTTTCTCGAAGAACTCGCAAGACCCGACCTTCCCCCTGCGGCCACGTACGCCGCGATCGCCGGCCTCATCGTGCTTCGCGCCGTGGATCGGTGGGCTGCGGCGGGGTGCCGCCCGCTCGACGATCTGGCCGGCGCTCAAAACGCCGTGGCTGCACTCGATGCCGGCAACCCCGCGCGGTCGATCCTGGGCGGCGCGCTCGATGCGATGACCGCGCCGCCCGGGGACGCGGCCGCCGTGATCGACCGCATCGCCGCGTATGCCCGGCACCTGGAGTTCGACGCCCGCTATGCGCTCGCCCTGCAGGTGCATCGGAGCATTCTCGCCTATCGCGGCTTCGCCGCGACGGATGCGCAAGCGTGCGAGTCGGAGCTCCGCGGCGCCTTCTGCCTGCGAATGCTCGCGCGGCTCGACGAGGCGCGGGACGCGTACGACCGCGCCGAACGCGACGCCAGGCGGATCGGCAGTGCGCGGACGGTGCTGCGCGCGGCGCTCGGCCGGGCGCTGGTCTTGATGATGCGCGGCCGGCTCGACGAGGCCGACGCCGCGATGCGCGACCTCGAAACGCGCGCCATGCACGATGACTTCCCCGATGTGCTGGCCACCGTGCTCCACAACCGCGCCATTATCGCCGGCATGCAGGGGCGGCCCGCCAGGGCCGCCGTTGAGCTGGCGTTCCGGGCGCTGCGCCTCACCCCCGATCCCGCCAATCGCGAGCGCGTGCTCTTCGACATCGGGGAATCGCTGCGCCGCGCCGGCCTGCGCGCGCCGGCGCGCGACGCCTTTCTCATTCTTTCATGTACCGCCCAGGAGCGCCACCTGCGCGAACACGCGCTGGTGATGCTGATGCGCATCGCGGCTGACGATGGGGCGCGCGAGATGTTCGAGCACTACGCGCGGCTCATCGATCCGCAGGAGTTTCACGTGCGCCTGCGGCTGGAACACCGGCTGCAGCGCGGGTACGCGCTGCGGGCCCTGGGCGATCTGGCGGGCAGCCGCGCCGAATTCGAGGGGGTGGCGGCGGATGCCGCCGCGGCCGGCCAGGGGCTGGAGCTTCAGGAAGCGCAGCGGGCGCTTGCCGGGAGCTCTGACGCCGTGGACGTGCCGGCCCCGGACACGCTGTCGCGGCTGGCCGACGTCGTCGAATCGCTCAAGACCATGCGCGAGGCCGCGGTCTCCGTCTGAAGGGCTTCGCGACGCGTTGCGTCGCTAGGTCAGTTTCCAGGCCTGATAGAGCGCCAGCGACATCGTCGCCACCCAGAAGGCCGCGCCGAACGCCAGCGCCCGCAGCTTCGGCATCTTGCCGATCGTCGCGACACCGATCGTCACGAGCACCGTGGTCCAGACCACGAACAGATCGCTGTGATCGTACAGCGCCCCCATGAGCGGTGATACGGTCGCCGGATCGGCGAACCGCCCGGGGCCGACCTCGATGCTGAACCGCGACACCAGCGCGGCGGGGTCTAGCAGGAGCCCCTGAATGGACAGCACGATCCCCTGGACCACCCTTGGCACCAGGGCGTATGACGCGATCACCATCGCGGCATTCCACGAAATCCGCCCGTCGAACAGCCAAGCCAGGGCCCAGGCGATGAACGCGAACACGAGCGCCATGAGCGGGACGAGCACGACCGTGCCGTACAGTGCGGCCAGGAACCCGATGTTCTTCCCGCGCTGCAGAATTTCCATCGTGAGATTCGGATTGGCGCGCAGGACGGCCGGTGCGGTGCGCGCGAATTCGGCGTCCATGATGGGCAACATGACGTTCCGGTTGGCGAACGCCAACACCGTCATGAGCAGCGTGACGACCATGAGGGGGATCCAGAAATTGCCCCCCGCTCGGCGCCGGAACACCTGCGCCGGCGCGTAGAAAACGTCCATGAAGTCTTCCCAGACCGACGCCTGGTGCTGCGCGCTGGCAGGGGCGTCGGTGGGCGGGGCGTTCAGGGAATCCATGCGAAGCTCCGTGTGAGAGTACTGCCGTGGTGGCCGGGTGGACCTCAGGGGAATGCCGTACCGGCCGGGCTGTACCAACTGGAAGTTTTCCTGGAGATCGGAATTCGTCAAACGGGAGTTCAGACTGCGAAAATGTCCGCCACTGTCACAAAACGTGATATTCAATGACACAAAACGGCACTTGTCACGTCTACCCGGCGCCATGATCTTCACCGTCAGATTACCCACAGCGCGTGTGCGGGAGGGGGCAACTGGTGTTCGGCAACGGCAATTCACTGCGGCATCTTCCGTTCTTCGAGGAAGTCGCGACGTACGAGGAGCATCAGGCGGAGTGGCGGGCGGCGACCGCCGGCCTGGTGACCCTTCGGCTGGTGGACTCCTGGATTGAGGAGGGGGTCGACGCGGTCGGTCCCGATTCGTGGAATTTGCGAGCGGTGCTCAAGGCCATCGATGCGATGGACGAGGGGTCACCGGTACCGTCGATTCTGCGGAGCGTCGTGACGTCCATCCAGGAATCGCCGGCCGACGTGCACTCGGCGGCGCCGCGGCTGATGGCGTACGGGCGTGCGCTCGAGTTCGACGGCAAGTGGCGGTTGGCGATGGACGTGTACGACTCGATGCTGCGGCACCCGTCGTTGGTGGGGGAGCCCGATACGACCGTGCTGGTTCAACTGCAGCGCGCGATCTGCCTGCGCACCCTTGGCCGGTACGACGAGGCGCTCGAAGCGTATGCGAACGCCGGCAGCGTCGCCGAGCAGGCAGGCGACATGATGGGCGTGCTGCGGGCCAAGATCGGTGACGCGATCGTGGCGATGGCGCGGGGCAACCTGCCGTATGCCGATCAGACGTTCGAGTACGTGGCCGAGCAGGCGGCGCGGTTCGGGTACTCGGAGTCGCGGGCGATGGCGCTGGACGGCCGGGCGGCGGTCGCGGGTTTTCGCGGCGAGTACGAACTCGCGATTCGCCATGGCTACGACGCGCTGCAATCGTCGCCGAGTGCCATCGAGCGCGATCGCATTCTGCACAACATTGGCACCGCGTTCCAGCTG
>JAGWRB010000026.1 GCA_028876725.1 Gemmatimonadota bacterium | reverse complement strand
CGCACCGCGCCGAGTACCGGAAGTTCCGGGTGAAGACCGTGGACGGCATCGACGACTTCGCGTCGATGCACGAAGTCGTGGGCCGGTACTTCGCGCGGCGCGTCGAGGAGCAGAAGCCGCTCCCCGATCTCGTCGTCATCGACGGCGGCAAGGGGCAGCTCGGCGCGGCGCACAACGCGCTGGTCGAGCTCGGGCTGGGCGAGATGCCGATGATCAGTCTGGCCAAGCGCGAGGAGGAGATCTTCGTGCTCGGCCGCGCCGAATCGCTGCGGCTCCCGCGCCGCTCGCCCGCGCTCCGGATGCTCCAACAGGCGCGGGACGAGGCCCACCGATTCGCGATTACTTTTCAGCGGAAGCGCCGGCGGGTGCGTACCGTGACGTCGGCGCTCCTCGGCATACCGGGCGTCGGGGAATCGAAGCGCCGTCAACTGCTGCAGGCGTTCGGTTCGCTGCAGGGCGTGCGGGACGCGGCGCCCGAGGCGATCGCCGCGCTCCCGGGCTTCAGTCAGCAATCGGCGGAGCGCATCGTGGCCGCGCTCCGCGCCAACTCACCCACCGCACCGTCCGTGGAACCGGCGGCGCCCACCAGCTCACTAGAAGAGGAATCGTCGTGACCCATTGGCATCTCGAATGCTCGGCCTGCGCGCACACCGCGCCGGGCGACAGTCTGGCCACCGTCTGCCCGCAGTGCGGCCAGCCGTATCTCGTGCGCTACGACATGCCGGTGCCGCGGCTCGACACCATCGCCCCGCGCTGGGACATGTGGCGCTACCGCTCCATCATGCCGCTGCTCCCCGAAGAGGAGCCCGTCTCGCTCGGCGAGGGCGCCACGCCCATGCAGGAGATCCCGGAGCTCGCGCGCGCCATCGGCGTGCGCCGTCTCTGGGTGAAGGACGAGGGGCTCAACCCCACGGCGTCGTTCAAGGCCCGCGGCATGAGCGCGGCGGTCACGCGCGCCGCGGCGCTCAAGGTGCCGGGCTTCGTTGTTCCCACGGCGGGCAACGCCGGCGCGGCGCTCTCGGCCTACGGCGTGGCGGCGGGCCTGCCCGTGCGCGTCTACGCGCCGCGCACCACGCCCAAGCCGATTCTCGACACGATCGCGGCGCTTGGCGCCGATCTTCACCTCGTGGACGGGCACATCGGCGACGCGGGGAAACAGGCCAGGGCCTTCGCCGCCGAGAGCGGATACTTCGACGTGTCCACGCTGCGCGAGCCGTACCGCATCGAAGGGAAGAAGACCATGGGCATCGAGGTCGCCGAACAGCTCGGGTGGCGGCTGCCCACGCACATCGTCTATCCCACGGGGGGCGGCACGGGGTTGATCGGCATGTGGAAGGTGTTCGCCGAGCTCCGGAGCTACGGCTGGATTTCGGCGAACGAGCCGTTGCCGCGGATGGTGGTCGCGCAATCGGCAGGGTGCGCGCCCATGGTGCGCGCGTTCGAGCAGGGCGCCGACCACGCCACGCCGTGGGAGAACCCGGAGACGTACGCCAGCGGGTTGCGGGTGCCGGGTCCGCTGGGGGATCGCCTCATCCTGCGGGCCCTGCGCGAGAGCGGCGGGTTCGCGCGGGCCGTGCCCGACGACCAGATCCGCGCCGCCACCGCGCGGCTCGCGAAGGCGTCGGGGATCGACGTGTGTCCCGAGGGCGGGTGCGCGTTCGCGGCGGCGGAGCAGTTGGCCGCCCAGGGCGCCATCCCGGCCGACGCCGAGGTCGTGGTGTTCAATACGGGCAGCGGCGCTTCATACAGGTTCTAGAATGCCCATCGCGATTCTGGATCCGTTCAGCGGCATCGCCGGCGACATGACGCTGGGCGCATTGCTGGCTGTCGGCCTCGACGCCGACTGGCTGCGCGCGCTTCCCCAGCGGCTGGGCCTCGACGGCGTCACGGTGCGGATCGCCGACGTGGCGCGGGGGTCGATCGCCTGCAAGAAGGTGGATTTCGACATCCCGCCGCAGCCGCACGGGCGCCACCTGAAGCACATTCGTGAGATCGTGGCGCGCAGCGACGCGCCCGAGGGCGTGAAGGCCAGGGCGGACGCCGCGTTCACGGCCATCGCCGAACAGGAGGCGGCCATTCACGGCACCACCGTGGACCGCGTGCACCTGCACGAAGTCGGCGCGGTGGACGCCATCCTCGACGTGCTCGGTTCGGTATGGGGGTTCCATCTGTTGGGCGTGACCGAGGTGTTCTGCGGGCCGGTGCGCGTGGGGGACGGCTACGTCGACGCCGCCCACGGGCGCCTGCCGGTGCCGGCGCCGGCCACGCTCCGCCTGCTCGAAGGGCACGCCGTGCGGCCGGGGCCCGAGGGGGCGGGGGAGCTGGTGACGCCCACCGGCGCGGCCCTCGTTCGGGTGCTGTCGTCGGGCCCGTTCGACGGGGTCTACACGCCCGTGGCCAGCGGCTACGGCGCGGGCACCAAGGAGTTCGCCGACCGGGCGAACGCGCTGCGCGTCATCCTCGCCGAGCGCGGCGCCGCGGCCGGTGGCGGCGTGGAGGTCGAGCAGCTCGTGCAGCTGGCCTGCGACGTGGACGATCTGAGCGGCGAGTACCTCGCCGGGGCGGCGGAGCGCCTGCGGCGCGCCGGGGCGCTGGATGTGGTGCTCCTGCCCACGACGATGAAGAAGGGGCGCCCCGGGACGCGCGTCGAAGTGCTGGCCCGGGCGGCCAGCGCTGACGCCCTGGAACGCGTACTGTTCGCGGAAACGTCGACGATCGGCGTGCGGCGCGGCGCCGTGGAGCGGCACGCGCTGCCGCGGGAGGTGCGGCAGGTCACCGTCGCCGGCCACGCCGTGGCCGTGAAGATCGCGACCCTGCCCGATGGGACCCGACGCGCCAAACCCGAGTATGACGACGTAGAGCGGGTCGCCCTGGCGACAGGGCGCACGCTGCGGGATATATTCTTGGAGGCCGCCGCCCTGGCGGACAGCAACTGACCCCATCCCCCCGGGGGCACCCGGTCGGGGTCCCTGAGCAATCGCACACGAAATTCTAGGAGATTCCGATGCTGGTCATCAGGTCGACGGCCATCACCTCATTCGTACTTGCCGCCGCGCTCGCGATGCCGGCCGCGGCGCAGGATAGCGGCAAGCAGTGCTCCGTGGACGAGGGCAAACCGTCCGAAGTCGCGCGCGCCTATCTGAGCATTTCGCAGGTGGCCAGCGCGGGCCCGGACGCCAAACCCGAAGAGCTGGAAAAGCGGCTCGCCTCCACGGTCCAGTCGCTGACCGGGAACGATGCCAGCCCCGAGAATCCGGTGGGCCACGCGTACGAGCTTGGCAAGGTGCTCGTGCTCTGGGCCATGCAGCCCAACGTGCCGCTCGTCGCCAAGCGCGGCACGATCGGCTACACGACGAACCCCGAAGGCACGATCAACCTGGCCGCGGCCATCGATTCGAATTTCAAGATCGTCGAGAAGGCGATGCCCGAGTGCGCCTCGGAAACCATCAAGTGGCGCAGCCAGAAGCCGTGGATCACGCTCGTCAACGGCTCGATCCAGGAACTCAACGCGGGCAGCGTTGATTCCGCCGACGTCCACGCCCAGTGGTCGCTGCTGTTCAACGACAAGGCCCCGTATGGATACATGGTGCTGGCGCAGGTCGCGCAGCGCCGCAACCAGACCGACTCCGCGATCGCGCTCTTCCAGAAGACGATCGCCGCGGCCGCGTCGGACACGCTGTACAACCAGGTGAAGTGGCAGTCGGAGCTCAACCTGGGCAACCTGGCGTCGAACGCCGCCTCCGCGGCCACCGACCCGGCGGCCAAGGCCAAGTACGAAGGCGTCGCCAAGTCCAGCTTCGACGCGCTGGCCAACGATACCACGGCCGAGGCGTCGTTCCGCGAGTCGGCGCGCAGCGCCGTCGTGAAGGTGAACCTGGCCCTCGGCGACACGACGTCGGCGAAGGCCGCGTATCAGGCGCAGCTCGCCGATCCGTCGAAGTTCACGTTCAACGAGCTCATCCAGGCCGGCGTCGCCGCCTCGCAGGTGAACGACGACGAAGGCGCCCGCAAGCTGTTCGGCGCCGCCTACGCGTCCAACCCGTATCACCGCGACGCGATTTCCAACTACGCGATCTACCTGATCCGCGCCCAGAACTACGACTCGGCGCTGGTGCTCGTGAAGCGCCTTCAGGAAGTGGACCCCGACGGGAACAACGCCCGCCTGGCCACGCTGACCTACGCCGGACTGGCCAAGAAGTACGCCGACCTGAACAAGGACATCGTCGCGCGCTACAAGGCCAGCAAGAACGCCAAGCTCAAGCAGGTGCTCACCGACTCGGCGTCGCTCACTACCGACTCCAACAGCGTCTACACGGAGCTCGCGGTCAAGGCGAACGTGCGGGCCGACAGCGCGCCGGTGATCGTCGCGTTCACCGAGTTCAGCAACGCCGGCGACAAGGTGACGCTGGCCGGCACCATTTCGAACAACACGACGAGCGACAAGACCTACACGATGAAGGTCGACTTCCTCGACAAGAACGGCGGAGTCGTCGCGTCGCAGCAGCAGACGGTGGGACCCGTCCCGGGGCAGGCGCAGGGCCGGTTCTCGTTCACCGTGTCGGCGCCCGGAATCGCCGCCTTCAAGTACGCGCCGCTCGATAATTAGCCCCTGCGGCGCGCGAACATCTCGAAGGGCCCGCCACTCGGCGGGCCCTTCGTGTTTTCGTACGCGTCAAGGGGTGGAAGTTGCCGTCTTTTCTTGATTTCCAATGCCATGGCTCCTAAGTTGCATGAGCTATGGCGCGCGTGCGCCGGGACGGTCCGTCGCCGGGGAAATCAGGCGGGATCCCGCTGCTTCCCCCTTCGTTTCGAGTTGCCGATGGTCAAAGTCTCCAACGTCACTTCCGGGAGCATTGCCGAGGAGCTGGGCATCACGCCGGGCACCGAGCTGCTGTCGGTGAACGGGCGCGAGGTGCGCGACTTCCTCGACTGGGAGTTCCTCACCGCCGACGACGAGCTGGTGATCGAAGCCCGCCAGCCGGGCGGTGAGGAGATCGTGTTCGAGATCGAGCGCCCCGAGGGCGAGGCGCTGGGCGTGGAACTCGTGCCGCCCGCGGTGCGGCGCTGCGCCAACCGGTGCGAGTTCTGCTTCATCGAGGGGCTCCCGAAAGGGCTGCGCAAGAACCTCTACGTGCGTGACGACGACTACCGCCTCTCGTTCGCGTACGGGAACTTCGCCACCCTCTCGAACCTCAAGGAACACGACTTCGAGCGGATTCTCGAATACCGCCTCTCGCCGCTGTACGTGTCGGTGCACGCCACGCCGTGGGAGGCCCGCAAGGTCCTGCTCAACAACCCCCGGGTGCCGAACGTCATGGCCCAGCTCACGCGCCTGGCCGACGGCGGCATTCAGTTCCACACCCAGATGGTCGTCGTGCCGGGACTCAACGACGGGGACGTGCTCGAGCAGTCGCTCGCCGACCTCTGGTCGCTGGGGGACGCGGTGATGTCGGTGGCCGTGGTGCCGGTGGGCCTCACGCAGTTCTCGCACCTGTACACGGGCAAGTCGATGGACGCCGAGACCGCGGCCGGCCTCCTGGCGCACACCGAGCGGTGGGCGGAGCGCGCGCGCGCCGAGCGCGGCAATCCGTGGGTGTTCGGATCCGATGAGTTGTATCTGCTGTCGGGCCGCCCATTCCCGGGGCCGGCGCACTACGGCGATTTCGTGCAGATCGAGAATGGCGTGGGCGCCGTGACCGCGCTGCGCGCGCGTGGCCGAGGGGCTCTCGCGGCTGCCGCGCCTCGACGGCCGGCGCATCGGCGTGGTCACGGGCGTCTCGATGCGCGCGCTGATGCCCGAGTTGCTGGCCCAGCTCACCGAACGCACCGGCGCGACGTTCGAGATGCTCGTGATGGAGAATTCGTTGTTCGGTCCCACGACCACCACGGCCGGCCTGCTGGTGGGCGCCGACATTCACCGCGCGCTGCACGATCGCCGCGACTTCGACCTCGCGCTCATTCCCGCCGAAACGATCAACGAGAACGGCGTGTTCCTCGACGATCAGCGCTTCATCGACGTGCGCGAGTCGCTGCCGATTCCCGTGTATCCGTCGTACGATTTCATCGACGCGCTGGTGCACGAGGGTGACGCGGACGCGCGCGGAGCGCACGCCGCATGAGCATTCCCGTCGTCGCGCTGGTCGGGCGTCCCAACGTGGGCAAGTCGCAGCTCTTCAACCGCCTCGTCGACACCGACGCGGCTATCGTGTCCGACGAAGCGGGCACCACGCGCGACCGCCACTTCGCGCGCGCGGAATGGAACGGCCGCTCGTTCTGGCTCGTGGACACCGGCGGCATTACCGACGACCCGCGGCAGCCCATGGACCGCGAGATCCGCCGCCAGGTGGAAATCGCCATCGGCGAAGCCGACCTCCTGGCGTTCGTCGTCGACGCCAGGGCGGGGCTCCATCCGACCGACGCGCGCGTGGCCGAGCTGCTGCGGACGAGCGGCAAGCCCTGGATGCTCGTCGCGAACAAGGTCGACGATCCGCGCGCCGCGGACTTTTATGAGTTCTATGAACTCGGCGTCGGCGATCCGGTGCCCGTGTCAGCGCTCAACGGCAAGGGATCGGGGGATCTGCTCGACGCGCTCGTCGAGCGCCTGCCGGCCGGGAGCGGGCCCGAGGAGGAGGCGCTGCGGGTGGCGGTGGTGGGCCGGCCGAACGTCGGCAAGTCGTCGCTCGTGAACCGCCTGCTCGGTGAGGACCGCCTCGT
>JAGWRB010000283.1 GCA_028876725.1 Gemmatimonadota bacterium | reverse complement strand
GCGGGAATGCCCTGGTCGCGGAGCCGGTCCACGGCTTCGAGCATCGCGGCGTGGCATCCGCCAATGGACACGAGCCCGATTTCCGCGGCGTCCTGCCGGTGCATCTCCGGCGCCGGCACGGCGCGTGCCGCGCCCGCCACCTTGCGCGCCAGCCGGTCCACCACTTCCAGGTAGGCGTCGGCGTCCTCGGTGTACGCGGCGTTCTTGTCGTGTCCCGAGCCGCGCGTGAAGTACGCGCCCTTCGGGTCCACGCCCGGCAGCGTGCGGGCGGCGATGCCGTCGCCGTCCACGTCGGTGTACCGCGCGAACTTCTTCACCTGTTGCAGATCGTCGGCCGACAGCACCTTGCCGCGGTCGGGAACGTAGGCGTCGTCCCACGTGAACCGCGGCACCATCCAGTCGTTCATGCCGATGTCCAGATCCGACAGCATGAACACCGGCGTCTGGTACCGCTCGGCCAGGTCGAACGCGTCGCGCATCATCGTGAAGCATTCGCCCGGATTGGCCGGATACAGCGCGATGTGCTTGGTATCGCCGTGCGAGGCGTACGCGGTGGCCATCAGGTCGCCCTGCTGCGTGCGCGTGGGCATGCCGGTGGACGGGCCGGTGCGCTGCACGTCCACGAACACCGACGGAATCTCGGCGTAGTACGCGAGCCCGATGAACTCCTCCATGAGGGAAATGCCCGGGCCGGCCGTGGACGTGAACGACCGCGCGCCCGCCCAGCCGGCGCCGATCACCATGCCGGCCGCCGCGAGCTCGTCCTCGGCCTGGATCATGGCGTAGTTCCGCTCGCCCGTCTCCCGGTTCACCCGGTACTTCTCGCTGAACGTCTTGAACGCTTCCATGAGCGAGGTCGACGGCGTGATCGGATACCAGGCGCCCACGGTGGCGCCGGCGAACACGGCGCCGAGTCCGGCCGCCGTATTGCCATCGATCACGATCGAATCGCGCGTGCGGTCCATCCGCTCGAGGCGGATGGGCAGCGGGCAGGGGAAGTGCCGCTTGGCGTACTCGTGCCCCAGCGCGATGGCGCGGAAGTTCGCGTCGAGCAGGGACTTCTTCTTCGAGAACTTCTCGCGCAGCATCTCGCCCACCACGTCCATGTCGATGTCGAGCAGCGCGGCGAGCGTGCCGGTGTAGACGATGTTGCGGAGCAGGGTGCGCGCGCGGTCGCCGTCGAAGTTCTCGACGCAGAGGTGGCCGAACGGCACGCCCAGGTAGGTCACGTCGTCGCGAATGAGCGACGCGTCGAGCGGCCATGACGAATCGTACACCAGCCAGCCGCCGGGCCGCACCGTCGCGACGTCGCGGGCATACGTCGCGGTGTTCAGCGCCACCACCAGATCCACGTCCTCGGGGCGCGCCGTGTAGCCGTCCTTGCTCACGCGAATCTCGTACCACGTGGGCAGGCCCTGAATGTTCGACGGGAAGATGTTCTTGCCCGTCACCGGAATCCCCATGCGGAAGATGGCCTGCATGAGCAGGCCGTTCGCGCTGGCCGAGCCCGTGCCGTTCACGGTGGCCATCTTGAAGGCGAAGTCGTTGACGCCGCTCATGCCACACCCCCGCCCGCGTGGGCCCTGATCAGTTCGAACTTCTGCATGTCCCAGGCCGCCGTCGGGCACCGCTCGGCGCACAGCCCGCAGTGGAGGCAGACGTCTTCGTCCTTCACCATCAGGCGCCCCGTCTGCGGGAGCGCGGCGGAGGTATACAGCGCCTGCTCCGGATTGAGCGCCGGGGCGGAGAGCCGGCCCCGCAGCTCGGCCTCGGTGGTGCCGTCGTGCGTGATCGTGAGGCAGTTCACCGGGCACACGTCCACGCACGCGTCGCACTCGATGCACAGCTTGCTCGTGAAGTGCGTCTCGATGTCGCAGTTCAGACAGCGCTGCACTTCGCGCGCCGTTTGTTCGGGCGTGAACCCCAGCTCGACTTCCACGGACACGTTCGAAAACCGCTTGACCAGTTCCTCATGCTGCATCTGGGCGCGCGGCGACGGGTTGTAGTCGTTGTGGTAGCTCCACGCCTGCATGCCCATCTTCGCGCTCACCAGGTTCATGCCGTCGGCCGGACGCTGCGCGACGTCGATCCCCTGGCAGTGGTTGTGGATGGAAATCGCGGCCTGGTGGCCGTGCTCCACCGCCCAGATGATGTTCTCCGGGCCCCACGCCGCGTCGCCGCCGAAGAAGACGCCGGGGCGCGTGCTCTGGAACGTGGCCTTGTCCACGATCGGCATGTCCCACTTGGGGTCGAACGCGAGCCCGATGTCCCGCTCGATCCACGGGAACGCATTGTCCTGACCGATGGCCAGGATCACGGTGTCGCACGGGATGATCGTGGTGCCGATCACCTTGCTCTTCTGACGGCCGTCGACCTCCGTCCACTCGAGCTGCTCGAACTCCATGCCCACGAGCGTGCCGTTCTCGACCACGAACCGCTTGGGCGCGTGGTTCTCGACGATCTCGATCCCTTCCTCCTCGGCGTCTTCGAGCTCCCAGGGGGAGGCCTTGAAGTAGGGACGCGAGCGGCGGGCGATGACCTTCACGTCGGTGCCGCCCAGCCGCTTGGACGTGCGGCAGCAATCCATGGCGGTGTTGCCCACGCCGATGATCAGCACGCGCGGCTCGATCTTCTCGATGTGGCCGAAGTGCACGGAGCCCAGCCACTCGATGCCGATGTGCACCTGGTCGGTGTCCCAGCGGCCGGGAATGTCGAGTTCCTTGCCCTTGGGCGCGCCGCTGCCTACGAACACGGCGTCGTACCCCTCGTCGAGCAGGGCCTTGAGACTCTGCACGGGCGTGTTGAACCGGATGTCCACGCCCATGTCGAGGATGTTGTTCACCTCTTCGTCGAGGACGGCCGCCGGCAGGCGGAACGCCGGAATGTTGTACCGCATCAGGCCGCCGGCCCGGGGCAGCTTTTCGTACATCACGCACTGGTAGCCCAGCGGCATGAGGTCGTTGGCCACGGTCAGCGAAGCGGGGCCGGCGCCGATCACCGCAACGCGCTTCCCGTTCTTCTTTTCGGGGATGGCGGGGAGCCGGTCCTTGATGTCGTCGCGCAGGTCGGCCGCGACGCGCTTGAGGCGGCAGATGGCGACGGGTTTGCCGTCGACGCGGCCCCGCCGGCAGGCGGGCTCGCAGGGACGGTCGCAGGTGCGGCCCAGAATGCCGGGGAACACGTTCGACACGCGGTTGAGCATGTACGAATCGGTATAACGCCCCTGCGCGATCAATCGGATGTATTCAGGAACATTCGTGTGAGCGGGACAGCCCCACTGACAGTCGACGACTTTATGGTAATAGCGCGGATTGGAAACGTCGCTCGGATCCATGCTGGAAAATTCCTCGCATAGGGTTGCGTTGGAGTTTCGCGGGCGGGAGGGGCTATTGCAAGCCGAGCGGCGCCCCGCTCGGATTGCCTTTTAGGTTGGCGATCCGTAGCTTTGACCCGAGTAGCCGTTCGGCCCGCAGGTCCAAGCGCGCTTGGCAGTTAGCACGTCCCGCAGCCCGCCCTTCGCCGGCGGGCCGCCGGATTCGGCGCTCCGCGCGTCCTGTGGGCCCAGGTTCTCCCCGTTTCCGCGGCCCCCAGCCCGCGGTGGAGCATAGATTCCAGATGAACGTCACCGCGATTTTCGCCGCGCTCGGCGCTTTGATCGTCGCGTCGCCGGCGTTTTTCATATTCGGCAGACGCCTCGGACGGGCTGCCGAGCTCCGCCGCCAGGCCGAGGCCAAGGCCACGGCGCAGGACGTCGCCAAACGCGTCGTCGAGGACGCCGAGCGCGAGGCCGAGAACCTGCGCAAGAGCGCCGTCGTGGCCGGCAAGGAAGAGCTGATCAAGCTCCGCGAGACCTTCGAGCAGGAGGCCCGCGGCCGCCGCGAAGAGGTGGAGCGCGAGGAGCGCCGCCTCGAGGAGCGCGAAACGCAGCTCGACCGCAAATTCGACGCCCTCGATCAGCGCGACAAGGAGCTGAGCCGCCGCCAGAGCGAGTTCGGACGCCGCGAAAAGGCCGTCGCCGAGCGCGAGGGGGAGCTGGATCGCCTCGTGGCCGACGAGCGCCGCCGCCTGGAGCAGCTCGCCGGCATGTCGGCGCAGGACGCCAAGGGCGAGCTCATCCGGCGCATGGAAGAGGAAGCGCAGGCCGATGCCGCCAACCGGATCCGCGAAATCCGCGAAACCGCGCGGCGGAACGCCGAGCGGGAGGCCAAGAAGATCGTCGCCCTCGCCATCCAGCGCATCGCCGCCGAGCATACCGCCGAGAGCACCGTGTCGGCGGTGTCGCTCCCCAGCGACGAGATGAAGGGGCGGATCATCGGCCGCGAGGGGCGCAACATCCGCGCCTTCGAGCTCGCCACCGGGGTCGACGTGATCATCGACGACACGCCCGACACGGTGGTGGTGTCGTGCTTCGACCCCATCCGCCGCGAGATCGCGCGGCTGGCGCTCGAAAAGCTGGTCACCGACGGGCGCATCCACCCCGGGCGGATCGAGGAAGTGGTCAACAAATCGCGCAAGGAAGTGGACACCCAGATCGTGGAGATCGGGGAAGAGGGCGCGTACGAGGCCGGGGTGCACGGGCTGCATCCCGAACTCATCAAGCTCGTGGGCCGGATGCACTGGCGCACCAGCTATGGCCAGAACATCCTGCAGCATTCCAAGGAAGTCGCCTGGCTGGCCGGCATCATGGCGTCGGAGCTGGGCCTCGACGTGGCCATGGCCAAGCGCGGCGCGCTGCTGCACGATATCGGCAAGGTGCTCACGCACGAGCACGAGGGCACGCACGTGCAGCTCGGCGTGGAGGTCGCCACGAAATACGGCGAGAATCCGCTGGTCGTGAACTGCATTGCCGCGCACCACGACGACGTGCCGCACGAGAGCGAGATTTCGGTGCTCGTGCAGGCGGCCGACGCGATCTCGGGCTCGCGCCCGGGCGCCCGGCGCGAGGCCTTCGAAACGTACGTGAAGCGGCTGGAAGGACTCGAGCGCATCGCGTCGAGCTACAAGGGCGTGGAGCGCGTGTTCGCCATCCAGGCGGGACGCGAGGTGCGCGTCATCGTCACGCCCGATCAGATCGACGATCCGCGGATGACCACGCTCTCCGAGGAGATCGCACGGCGCATCGAGGCGGAGCTGCAGTACCCAGGGCAGATCAAGGTCGTGCTCATTCGCGAAACAAGGGCGGTGGACTTTGCCAGATAATACCATGACGCGCGGCGCGCTCATCGATGGCGTCGCGCTGGCCAAAAAGGTGCGGGAGCGGGTCGCCGCCGATGTCGCCGGGCTCAAGGCGCGCGGGCTCACGCCGGGACTCACCGTCGTGCTCGTGGGCGACGATCCGGCGAGCGCCGTGTACGTGCGATCCAAGGGCAAGGCGTCAGAGGAAGTCGGCATTCACTCCGACACCATCAAGCTTCCGGCGTCGACCACGCAGGACGAACTCCTCACGCTCATCGATCGCCTCAACGCCGACCGGTCGGTGCACGGTATTCTGGTGCAGATGCCGCTGCCCAAGCAGATCGATCCCGACACGGTGATTCGCCGCATCGATCCCGCCAAGGACGTCGATGGGTTCCACCCGGTGAACGTGGGCCTCGTGCTCACGGGCTCCACCGAAGGCTATGCGCCCTGCACGCCGGCCGGCGTGATGGAGATGCTGCGCGAGTATGGCGTCGACACGCGCGGCGCCAACGTCGTGGTCATCGGGCGCAGCAACATCGTGGGCAAGCCCATGGCGTCGCTGCTCGTGCAGCCGGGCGTCGACGCGACGGTGACCGTCTGCCACTCCCGCACGCGCGACCTGGCCGAGCACACCCGCCGCGCCGACGTGATCGTCGCCGCCGTGGGGAGGGCCAACATCGTCACGGCCGACATGGTGCGCGAGGGCGCGGTGGTCATCGACGTCGGGATGAACCGCGTGCCCGACGCGGCGGCGCCCCGCGGCTATCGCCTGGTGGGCGACGTGGACTTCGACGGCGTGAAGGACGTGGCGTCGCTCATCACGCCGGTGCCGGGCGGCGTGGGTCCCATGACCATCGCCATGCTGCTGCAGAACACGGCCCGCGCCGCGGCCCGCGCGCTGGGCTGATGACCCGCCGGCAGGCGCCGCGCGGCGCGGACGCGGGCGGCTACGACCTGTTCGGCCTCCCCGAGCGCGGGGCCGGGCAGATCCCGCCCGAGGCCGCGCCCGGGGAGTCGGCCGAGACGGCAGTGGCCGTGGCCACGCTCACCGAAACGGCCAAGGCCGTGATCGAGGGCGCCTTCTCGCCGCTCTGGGTGCGCGGGGAAGTGAGCGACTTCAAGTCGCACCGCAACGGACACTGGTACTTCACGCTCCGCGACGGCACGGCGCAGATCCGCTGCGTGGTCTGGTCGCGCGACCGCCGCGGCATTCCCGCCGCGCCCGACGACGGCATGCAGGTCTCGGCACTGGGCCAACTCTCCGTGTACGCCGCGCGCGGCGAGATGCAGTTCATGGTGCGCCGCATGGAAGCCGCCGGCGACGGCCTCTGGCGCAAGGCGTTCGAGCAGACGCGCGCGCGTCTCGAAGCCGACGGCCTGTTGGCCCCCGAGCGCAAGCGGCCCATTCCGCGCTACCCCCGGCGTATCGCGGTGATTACCAGCCCGAGCGGCGCGGCGCTGCACGACATCACGGCCGTCGTGCGCCGGCGCGCGCCGGGCGTGGAGATCGTGGTCGTGCCCGCGGCGGTGCAGGGCGAGACCGCGCCCGCTGAGCTCGTGGCCGCGCTTGATCGCGTGGGACGGTGGCACGACGCGGACCTCGTGATCATCGGGCGGGGCGGAGGCGCGCGCGAAGACCTCTGGGCGTTCAACGACGAGGCGGTGGCGCGCGCGCTGGCGGCCTGCCCGCTGCCCACGATTTCGGCGGTGGGACACGAAGTGGACGTCACGATCTGCGACCTCGTGGCCGACCTGCGCGCGCCCACGCCGTCGGCGGCGGCCGAAGTGGCCGTGCGCGCCGTGAGCGAGCTGGCGGGCGAGGTTCGCGCGCTGGGCGCGCGCCTGCGCCGCTCGGTGACGGCGCGCGTGGAGATGGGACGCCTGCGCCTGCATCGGGCGGGCGGGTCCCTCGACGCGCTCGCCCGCCGCGGCGTGGAGCGGCGGCGCGCGCGCGTGCAGACGCTGGCGGGCCGCCTCGACGCGCTGAGCCCATTGGCCACGCTGCAGCGCGGCTACGCGGTGGCCCGCGACGACGCCGGCCACGTGCTCGCCTCGGCGCGACAGTTCGCCGAAGGCGCGGACTTCCGGCTCACCGTGCGCGACGGTGAGGTGCGGGCGCGCGCCACCCACATCGAGGAGAAGGCATGAGCTTCGAATCGCGGCTCAAGCGGCTCGAGGAGATCGTCGGCGAATTGGAGGGCGACACGCTCGATCTGGAGCGGTCGCTGGCCCTGTTCGAGGAGGGGATCGCCTGCCTGCGCGACGCCACCGCGGAGCTGACGCGAGCGGAGGCGCAGGTCCAACGGCTCGTGGAGCGCGACGACGGCAGCTTCGAGGTCACCGGGCTCGGTGACTGATCCCAGCGCGGAGTTCGCGGCCGATCGCGCGGCCGTCGACGCGGCGCTGGCCGCGCTCGTGCGCGACGAGGCCGCGACGCTGAGCGGTCCCGTGGGCGACGCCATTCGGTACAGCCTGGAAGGCGGCGGTAAACGTTTGCGGGGCGTTCTGTTTCTGGCGGCTTACCGCGCCGCGGGGGGCGCGGTCGACGCCGCGCCCCTCGCCGCGGCCATCGAGGTCGTGCACGCCTACTCGCTGGTGCACGACGATCTGCCCTGCATGGACGACGACGACATGCGGCGAGGCCGCCCTACGGTGCACCGCGTGTACGGCGTGGCGGTGGCCACGGCGGCGGGGGTGGCCATGGTGCCGCTGGCGGCGCGGGCCGCGTCACGGGCCGCGGCGCGACTCGGTCTTCCCATCGCGGTGCAACGGCGCATCGTGGCCGAGTTGATGCGGGCCTCCGGCGCCGGCGGCATGGTAGGCGGGCAGCTGCTCGACCTCGAGGGGGAGGGGCGTTCGCAAACGCTCGACGAGCTCGAGCGCATTCACCGCGCCAAGACGGGAGCGCTGATCGCCGCGTCGGTGACCCTGGGCGGTCTCGCGGCCGGCGCCTCTCCGGACAGCCTCGACGCGCTCGCGCGCTTCGGGGCCAGCACGGGGCTCGCGTTCCAGATTGCCGACGACGTGCTCGACGTGACCGCCACGACCGACCAGCTTGGGAAGACGGCGGGGAAGGATCTGGCGTACGGCAAGAGCACGTATCCGGCTCTGCTGGGGGTGGACGGGGCGGTGGCGCGCGCCGACGCACTGGTGGCCGATGGGTGCGCGGCGCTCGAACGGGCGGGGTTGCTCACCCCCGGGCTCGACCGGCTGGCGCGGTTCATCATCACGCGCCGATCGTAGTACCTTTGTTGGACAGTTGAATCGGAATCCAGGTCCCATGAGCATCCTCGATCGTATCAAGTCTCCGGCCGACCTGCGCACCCTCACGCGCGGCGAGCTGACCACGCTCGCCGACGAGATGCGGGCGCGCCTCATCGACGTCTGCTCGCGCACGGGGGGCCACATCGGCGCCGGGCTGGGGGTCGTGGAGCTGACCATTGCCCTGCACGCGGTATTCGACACGCCGCGCGACCAGCTCGTGTGGGACGTGGGGCACCAGGGGTACCCGCACAAGCTCCTCACCGGGCGCAACGCGGAGATGGAGACCCTGCGTCAGGAAGGCGGGATCTCGGGCTTTCTGAAACGCGCCGAGAGCGAGTACGACGCGTTCGGCGCGGGGCACGCGGCCACCGCCATCTCGGCGGCGCTCGGGATCGCCGCCGGCCGCGACATTCGCGGCGACCGTTACAAGGTGGTGGCGATTCTCGGCGACGGCGCGCTCACGAGCGGGCTCGCGTACGAGGGGCTGAACAACGCCGGGCACTCGGACCGCGATCTCGTGGTGGTGCTCAACGACAACGAGATGTCCATCGCCCCGAACGTGGGCGCGATGTCCAAGTATCTGAACTCCGTGCAGCGGAACCCGCTGTACAACCGCCTGCGCTCGGCGCTGGGCGACATGATGGACAAGGTGCCGCGTCCGCTCGCGAGCGTGAGCGGCTGGGTCAAGAAGTGGGAGGAGAGCGTCAAGTCGTTCCTCACGCCGGGCGTGCTGTTCGAGGAGCTGGGGTTCCGCTATTTCGGCCCCATCGACGGGCACGACATTCCGGCGCTGCTCGAGACGTTCGCGGCGGTGCGGGGCATGTCGGGTCCCCGCCTCGTGCACGTGATCACGCAGAAGGGCAAGGGCTTTCCCGCCGGCGAGCATTCGGCCGGCGAGAAATGGCACGCGCTGCCGCCGGGCCACGACCCGGCGACGGGCAAGCCGCTCAAGGCCTCGACGGGGAATCCCGCGTACACGGCGGTGTTCGGCAAGGGACTCGTGCAGCTCGCCACCGAGGATCCCCGCGTGGTGACGATCACGGCGGCGATGCCCAGCGGCACGGGCACCGGGTTCGTGGCCAAGGCGCATCCGTCGCGGTTCTTCGACGTCGGCATCGCCGAGGGGCACGCGGTGACGTTCGCGGCGGGGCTGGCCACGCGCGGGCTGCGGCCGGTGGTGGCCATCTACTCCACGTTCCTGCAGCGCGGGTACGACAACATCATCCACGACGTGGCCATCCAGTCGCTGCCGGTGATGTTCTGCATGGACCGCGCCGGGCTGGTGGGGGAGGACGGCGAGACGCACATGGGCCTATATGATATTGCGTATATGCTCGCCGTGCCGAACATGACCGTCACGGCGCCCAAGGACGGCGCCGAGATGATCGGCCTGATGCGCGCCGGCCTCACGCACGACGCCGGCCCGTTCGCGGTGCGCTACCCGCGCGCCAACGTGCCCGACGCTCCGGCCGATCCGGCCGCCGTGGAGCCCGTGCCGTACGGCACCTGGGAGGTGCTGCGCCACGGCGCGGACGTCGCGATCTTCGCCGTGGGCACGATGGTCCAGACGTCGCTCGAGGCCGCCGAGCGGCTGGCCGCCGAGGGGCTCAGCGTGACCGTCGTGAACTGCCGGTTCCTCAAGCCGTACGACGAGGTGACGCTCGCCGCCGTGCTGGCCGATCACAAGCACATCCTCACGGTGGAAGAGGGCACGATCGTCAACGGGTTCGGCGCGTACATGACGGCGGTCATCGAACGTCACGATCCGGCGGTGCGCGTGGCCAGCGTCGGCGTGCCCGATCGCATCGTCTACGCCGCGTCGCGCGGCCGGCAGCTCGCGCAGTGCGGCCTCACCCCGGAAGGGATCGCCGACCGGGTGCGCGCGCTGCACGAGAGCGAGGCGATGGCCGGGTGATCCGCCTCGGCGTGATCGGGCATCGAGGGTACGTCGATGCGGGCCTGGGGGGCGTCCTCCGCTCGCTGGGCGAGATCGCGCCGCGTCTGGGCATGGAGCTGTACGTGGAACAGGAGCTGCTCGAGGAAGGCGCGCGCGGCGCGCTGCTCGAGCATCCCGCCCAGCTCGACGCGCTGGTCACGCTGGGCGGCGACGGCACGCTCCTCCGCGGCGCACGATTCCTGCAGGCGCACCAGGTGCCGATCCTCGGCGTGAACCTCGGGCGGCTGGGCTTCCTCACCGGCACGCCGGTGGATCAGTTCGAGGCGTCGCTCACCCGCTTCGCTCGCGGGGATTACACGGTGGAGACGCGCATCGCGCTCCACGCCACCGTGTTCGACGCCGCGGGGAGGGAGCGCCAGGATTGGTTCGCGCTCAACGACGTGGTGCTGCACAAGGGCGGGTTCGCGCGCGTGGTCACCCTGCGCGTGTCGGCCAACGACGAGACGGTCGCCAGCTACGCCGCCGACGGCGTCGTGATCTGCACGCCGACCGGCTCCACCGCATACTCGCTCTCGGCCGGCGGGCCGGTGCTCTTTCCGACGCTCGAGACGATGCTGGTCACGCCGGTCTCGGCCCACGCCCTGGCCATCCGGCCGGTCGTGCTTCCCGCCACCTCGGTCGTCACCGTGCAGGCGGAAGATGGCCCCGAAGAACTTCTGGTCACGGTGGACGGGCAGCCCGGCACCAACTTCGCGTCGGGTGAGACGCTCAGCGTGCGTCGCGCCGCGCACGGCATCGGGGTCGTGCGATTCCCCGGCGGCAGCTTCTTCGCCACGCTGCGGCAGAAGCTGGGATGGGGCGGGCTTCCCACGCGCGATCAATCGCAGGCATGCTGATCGAACTTCGGATCCGCAACTTCGCCATCATCGAGTCGCTCACGCTCCCCCTCGCTCCGGGGTTCAACGTGCTGTCCGGCGAAACGGGCGCGGGCAAGTCGATCATCGTGGGCGCCCTGGGGCTGCTGCTCGGCGAACGGGCGAGCGCCGATCTGATCCGCACCGGCGCCACGAAGGCGGTGGTCGAGGGCGTGTTCGAAGTCGGCGACCGCCCGGAACTGCTCGCCCTGCTCGACGAGCACGGCGTGGAGCTGGACGACGGACTCGTGGTGCTCAAGCGCGAAGTGGCCGCGGGCCGCGCGCGCGCGTGGGTCAACGGATCGGCGGTCACCGCCTCGCTGCTCGCCGACGTCGGCCGCCAGCTCGTCAACCTCCACGGACAGCACGAGGCGCAGGCGCTGCTCGACGCCGAATCGCAGCGGGCAATTCTCGACGCGTTCGGGGGCGCGGCCGCCGAGGCCGCCGCGGTGCGCGACGCGTTCGCGGCGCACGGCGCCCTGCGCCGCGAGATCGCCGATCTGGAGAAGCGCGCGGGCGACGCGCAGCGGCGCTCGGACTACCTCCGGCACGTCGCGCTGGAAATCGAGGAGGCCCGGCTGACCGACGGCGAGGATCAGCGGCTGGAAGAAGAGGCCAACCGTCTCGAGAACGCCGACGAGCTGCGCGGCCTCGCCGGCGAGGCGCTGCAGACGCTGACGAGCGACGAACAGGGGATCCTGGCCGGGCTCGCCGCGCTCGAACGCACGCTGCACCAGCTGCAGAAACTCGATCCGAGCCTCGAGCGCCTGCAGGAATCGTACGACGCGGCATTCTACGCGCTCGACGCGCTGGCGCGCGAGATGGAGCGCTACGGCGAGGAAGTGGAGCTCGACCCCGCGCGGCTGGAGCAGGTCCGGGCACGCCGAGACCTGCTGTACCGCCTCACGCGCAAGTACGGTCCCACGCTCGCCGACGTGATGCAGCAGGGGCGCGACGCGCGGCGGGAGCTGGATCTGGTGGAGACGTCGGACCTCGATCTCAAGGCGCTGCGTGAACGCGAACGCACCGCGCTCGACGCGCTGTCACGCGCCGCGGGCACGCTCACTCGCACGCGCCGCGCCGCGGCCTCCCGGCTGGCGCGCGCCGTGGACGAGGTGCTGCCGGATCTGGGGATACCCGACGGCCATCTCGACGTGGCGCTCGTGCCGCGCGCCGAGGTCGGCGCCGAGGGCGCCGAAGACGTGGAGTTCCGCGTGGCGCTCAACGTGGGGCACGAGGCGCGGCCGCTGGCCCGCGTTGCCTCGGGCGGCGAACTGAGCCGCGTGATGCTGGCCCTCAAGACGATTCTCGCACGCGTCGATCACGTGCCCACGCTCGTGTTCGACGAGGTCGACGCGGGGATCGGCGGCAAGGTGGGGCTGCAGGTGGGCGACACCATGCGACGCGTGGCCGACGGGCATCAGGTGTTCGCCATCACCCATCTGCCGCAGATCGCCGCTCGGGCGCACCACCACATCCGGGTGAGCAAGGATGCCGCCGGTGGAGTGACCACCGCGGGCGTCCAGGTGGTCACGGGCGACGCGCGCGTAACCGAGGTCGCGCGGATGCTGGGCGGCGATCCGGAAAGCGCGGTGAGTCGCGCGCACGCCGCGGAGCTGCTCGACAGCGCGGCCGTGGCCGCGGCGCCGCCCCGTGACAAGCCGGCGAGGAGTCGCCGGAAGGCCTGACCGGTTACCGCGGCCCGCGCCGATAGTAGAAGCGCAGGCCGATCTGGTCGCGGAACGTCTTGGCCATGCGCGCGGCGCCGCTCAGCGCTTCGAGGTGCGTGAACGTCACGTCGATGGGAAGGGCGGCCCGCCCGCGCTCGAATTCGGTGACGGTGGAATACGTGATCCCGAATCCCGCCGCCTGGAGCGTGCCCGGCGCGCTGCTCACGCCGTCGAAGATGGCGAGCGGCGTGGCCGCCGGTGCGCCGGCGCCCGTCGACAATCCCGCATACCGGTTGGCCGCGACGTGCTGCAGGTCGAACAGGCCGCTCACCCCGAGCAGCCGCGTGACCATGAAGCGGGGGGCGATCTCGATCGTCGTCACCGCGCCGGGCGTGTACGGGTACACGTCGGCGGTGGACGGCGGGAAGGGCGCGCCGAGGGCCAGCGGGTAGGCGCCGGATTTCGTCTTGCCAAACGACTGCATGAACGATGCGGTGGCGGAGAGCCCCACGCGCTTGCCCCACTGTGTGTAGGCCGCGAGGCGCGCGCCCGCGGCGGACGTGCCGTGTCCCGTGGCGATGTCGAGGGGGTTGCCGGCCGCCGCGAGCTGGCCCGTGGGCACGCGGTAGATACCGGTGAGCGTGGCCCGCGCGTGCAGCCCCGCGGGGTTCGCCGACACGGCGGAATCGTCGAACTGGTCGAAGAGCAGCAGCCGCGCGCTGAGTTCCAAATCGCCCACGCCGATGCGGATCGTGCTCTTCACCGAGTCGAAGCCGGCGATGGCCGGATCGTGGAGCAGGGTGCCGAAGTCGGCGGTGCCGAGTGGGCCGCCGGCGGCCGCGGGCGATGACGTGATGCGCGGCGCCGATCCGGCGAGGTAGCTCTGAAACGCGGAGTCGTACGACACGAGGCGCGCCTTCACCAGGTTGTCGGCCGCGCTCCCCGAGAGCGGCACCACCGCCGAGCCGCGCGCCTGCGCGCTCTGGCCATAGACCGCGGCGAACGCGTTGGTGAACGACGCGGCGCTCTGGAGCAGGGTGTTCACGTCCTGCTCATTGGCCAGGATTTGCGGGCAGTTCGGATCGGAGCCCGCGTCCGCCTGGCAGCTCTTGAGCGTGGCCTGGAGCGCGGCAGCGGCGTTGGTGAGCTGCGCCACGACGGAACTGTCCCGGGCCAGCGACGCGAGGTTCACGGCGGCCGGATTGAGCCCCACGTTGGCTTCGGTGCCCAGCGGGTTCACGCGGAGCATGATGTTCATGCGCGTGCGCACGAGGGGGATCATCGCGCCCAGCGTGAGCCGGTGGAACAGCCCGTACTCGAGGCTCATGGGCATCACCACCACGCGCGCGTCGGTGGCGGCGCTGGTGGCGCCGAGCGTGAGCTTGAACGGCGAGCCCGTGAGTGCCTGGATGGCGTTCTGCGTGCCGGCCAGCGCGGGCAGCTGCGCCGTGCCCAGCGAATCGAAGGTGAAATCGGCGCCCAGGGGAATCGTGGTCTTGCCGCTGCCGCTGGGGGCAAAGCGCGCATTGAAACGGGTCCACGCCGTGACGGCCTGCAGGCGCCACTCGCCCCTGGGCACCATCGTCGCGTCGTCGAGGTGCGTGAGACCGGCCTGTGCCTGCGCCGGGCGGGCCGGCAGCGCGAGCACGATGCCGGCAAGGGAAACCGCAGTCAGGAGCTGGGTCGCGCGCGAGCGGAGCATCGGGATCGCGAGTCGCTGGGGTGAAGGCGCCAGTGTATTATGCAGGCCGGAAGCCCGTCAAAGTTAACCACTACCCCGTGTCTCTGTCTTCGCTCCCCATCCCCCGCGTTCCCTGGCAGATGACCGGGAACCACTGGCTCGCGCTCCCATGCATCCACCCCGCGAGCGGCGCGGTGCACGCCGTGGGCCTCGTGCACCGCGGCACGCGGTCGGCCATCGAGTTCGCGGGGGGCGCCGGATTCGCGAACGGTGATGGTCCCCCGCTGCTGCGGCCGGTGATCGAGATCGACGGCGTGGAACGCGCCTTCGCCGACGCGCCCATGGCGTGGGAGCGGGCGTTGGGGTGGCTCCCCACGTTCACCTGCCAGATGGGGCCGGTGTTGGTGCGGGGCACGGTGTTCGCCCCGTTCGGTCGCGATGCCGACGTGGCCGGCGCCGTGTACGCGATCTCGGTGGAGAGCCGATCCGACGCGGGGACCGCCGTGCGGGTGGCACTCGACGGCACGCTGGGCCATCGCCAACTCCGGGTGCGCACGCCACGCCCGTTCGTCGACGAGCATCGGCTCACGCAGGCCGGCGACGTGGTGCTGCTCGACGGCACGGCCGAGCCGGGCCTCGTAACGCTCGCCGCGGGCGCCGACGGCGAGGCCGATATCGTGATCGAGCCGGGCACCGCACCGCGGTTCAGCATTCGCCGCGCGTTCACGCTGGCGCCGGGCGCACGCGAGCAGGTGGCGTTCTACGTGGCCGCCGGGCCGGAGCGCGACGGCGCGCAGGCCTCGGTGCGCGTGCTGCGGCGGCGCGGCTGGCGCGAGCTGCTGGCCGGCACGCGCGACGCGCTCCAATCGCTGGCCCAGAGCACGGGCTCCGAGGCCATGGACGGGCTGATCAACCGCAACCTGCTGTTCAGCTACTTCTACGGGGTGGGGCGGGGGCTCGACGACGCGCACTACTACCTGATGCGCACCCGCGTGCCCTGGCACGGGGCCGGCGTGACGGTCCAGGACTGGCAGGCGCTCATGTGGACGGTGCCCGCGGTCCAGCTCGGCGATCCCGCGCTCGCGCGCGAACTGATTCTGCGGGCCTGCGAGCTGCACGGATACGCCCCGGGGCGGGGGGTCAACTATCTGGATGGGACGCTCTTCGAAGCGGGATTCTCGCTCGAAGGGGCCGCCGCGTATCCGCTCGCGGCCGAGCGGTACATCCGCGACACGAACGACGACCGCATCGTCGAGGAGCCCGTGCTCGCCGACACGCTCTATGCCGCGCACGACGAACTGTCGGCGCGCCGCGACCGCGACTGGCCGCTCTACAGCGGCGAGGTGGGGCCCTCGGGAGAGCCGCTGGCGCATCCGTTCTCGCTGCACGGCAACGCCGTCGTGGCGCAGGCGCTCGACGTGCTCCGGCGCACGCTCGACGAGGAATCGGCGCGCGAGGTGCAGGAGCCCGAAGCGGTGCGCGCCGCGTTGCTGCGGCATTTTCTCAAATCGCGCGGCGGCACGCAGGTGTTGGCCTCGAGCATCGATATGGCGGGCGGCGCGTCGCTCGACGACGATCCCGCGGGATCGGCCCTCTGGCTTCCGCTCTATGAAACGCTCGAGCGGCACGATTCCAGCTACCGGCGTACGGCGAAGGCCGTGGCCGCGGGCGTGCCGGAGTTGGTGCAGTGCTGTGCGCGGCTCATCGGTCCCGAGTCGTCGGCGGCGCTGGCCTGGTTGCGGCGCGCGCCGCTCGACGGGGGGCTCGCCGCCGAGTACGTGGACGCCGACGGCCGCGCCACTGGGAACGGCGGCGACGCGTCGCTGTCGGGCCTGCTGGCGTGGACGGTGTGGTACGCGGTGCACGTGCTGGGCGAGCGACCGTAACATTCTTGTCGCGGCCACCGGGGCGCCGCTATATTGCGGGCACGCGGGAATAGCTCAGTTGGTAGAGCACAACCTTGCCAAGGTTGGGGTCGCGGGTTCGAGTCCCGTTTCCCGCTCTCAAGACAGCACGTAGAATGAGGAGCGGCTTCGGCCGCTCCTTTTTCGTTGGCGCACACCCGCCGGGGTGGCGAAACTGGCAGACGCGAGGGACTTAAAATCCCTTGGGGGCAACCCCATCCGGGTTCGAGACCCGGCCCCGGCATCACGCAACGCCCCTGCCGCGCGGGGTGAACATCCGCGCCCGAAAGGGTTATTTTGCGGCATGCAGTTGCCTCGCTCTTACGGAGTGGCCGGCGCTGGAGCGCTGGCCTTTGTCTTGTTCGCCCTCGTCCCGGCGTGCATGCGCGCCCAGGACGTCCCCCCGGCAAGCGCCGTTGCCACCAAGCCGGTTGCTCCGGCGCCCAAGCTCTGGAAGGGGAGCGCACTGGCCAACGCCAGCGTCTTCTTCGGCAACAACCAGCAACAGGTGCTCGGCGCCGACGGCAAGCTCGCGCGTGTCGACTCCGCCCTCGCCCTCAGCGCCGAGTTGCAGACGCAGTACGGCGAAGCCGCCGTCGACACCGGCCCGCGTATCGTGACCAAGCGCCTCTGGCTGGCCAACGTCACCGCGAGCTACAAGCCGCTGTCCGTCGTGTCCGGCTTCGTGACCACGACCTACGAGTCGAACCTCGAGAAGCGCATCGCCTCCCGCTACAGTCTCGGCGCCGGCGCCCAGTGGAACGTCCTGCGGCGCCAGGACACCGACGCCAGCGTCAGCCTGTCGCTCTCCGGCGAGCACACGGTGGCCCGCGACAGCACGGTCCACTTTCCCGACAAGCAGCTCGCCCGAATCAGCTGGATGGGGAAGTTCCACCACCAGTTCGACGACCGCATGGACCTGAGCCACGCCACGTCGTGGCAGCCCAGCGCGAGCGGCGCGTTCCAGTACCTGGTGGCGTCGAGCACGGCCCTGCGATACAAGATGAACGGCACCGTTTCGCTGTCCCTGGCGTTCACCGACAACTACGACAGCGGCGCCCTTACCCGCGGCGCCCGCACCTACAACGACGGCCAGATGCTGTTCGGAGTGGCCGCCGGCTGGTAGGCGCCCCCGGCCGCCGGTTGCGCGCCACCACCGTGACGCCGGCGCATCTCCCGCCGGCCCCACAACCTGATAACTTTGGCGCATGACTGATGTCGTGGCGCTGGCCGCCGAACTGCTCGCGATTCAATCCACCAGCGGCGCCGAATCCGGCGCCGTTGATTTCGTTTCCCGCTGGCTCGTCGCGAACGGGTGGAACGTGGAGCTGCAGGAAGTCGCGCCCGGTCGCGCGAACGTGTGGGCCCGCCGCGCGGGCGGCGGCGTCGCGCTCTCGACGCACCTCGACACGGTGCCGCCCTACGTGTCGCCGCGCCTCGAGGGCAATCGCCTCTACGGACGCGGCGCGTGCGACGCCAAGGGCATCGCCGCTGCGATGATGGTGGCCGCCGAGCAGCTCGCCGCCGACGGTGAGCAGCGCGTCGATCTGCTCTTCGTGGTCGGCGAGGAGAAGAACTCCGACGGCGCGCGCGCGGCCAATCACCTCCCGGCCACGAGCCGCTTCCTCATCAACGGCGAGCCCACCGAGAGCAAGCTGGCCAGCGGCGCCAAGGGATCGCAGCGCGTCATCGTCCGCACGCGCGGCCGCGCCGCGCACTCGGCGTACGCCTATCTGGGCGAGTCGGCCATCGACCCGATGCTGCGCCTGCTGCCCACGCTCTCCACGATTCCGATGCCCTCGGATCCCGTGCTCGGCGACACCACGCTGAACATCGGCACGATCCGCGGGGGCACCGAAGCGAACATCGTCCCCGCGCTCTGCGAATCGGAAATCATGTTCCGCCTCGTGGGCGACGTCGCGCCGCTTCGCGCCGCCGTGACGCAGTGGGCCGCCGGCCACGCCGAGCTCGAATGGGGCTCGCACATTCCGCCGCAGCGCTTCCACACACTCCCCGGGTTCGACACCGCGCCCGTGGCGTACACGTCCGACATCCCGCTCCTCGACCGCTGGGGCACGCCGCTGTTGTTCGGTCCCGGCTCGATCACGGTGGCCCACACGCCCGATGAATACGTCGACGTCGCGGAACTGCGCGCCGCGGTCGATGCCTACGTGCGGATGACGCGCGCCCTTCTTCAATCCTGATCGCTCCCTCATGTCCGCCGCCGGTTCCTCCAAGAAGCGCGTTGCCATCCTCGGCGCCACCGGCGCCGTAGGCCAGGCGTTCGTCCGCCTGCTCGCCAATCATCCCTGGTTCGACCTCGTGGCCGTGGCCGCGTCGGAACGCTCGGCGGGCAAGCGATACGCCGATGCGACCAAGTGGGTGGGCGACGACGCCATTCCGCGCGCCGTGGCCGAGCTGCCGGTGCTGCCCTGCGATCCGGCGGTCGTGGACGCCGACATCGTCTTCTCGGCGCTGGACTCCGCTGCCGCCGGCAGTGTGGAACCGGCCTTCGCGGCCGCCGGCCGCATGGTGCTCAGCAACGCCAAGAACTACCGCATGGAACCCGACGTCCCGCTCGTGATCCCCGAGGTGAATCCGCATCACCTCGACGTGCTCGACGCCCAACGGGATCGGCGCGGATGGAGCGGGGGCATTGTGACCAATGGTAACTGCGCCTCGATTCCCGCCGCGATGGCGCTCGCGCCCCTCCACGAGCGGTTCGGCGTGCGTCGCGTCTTCATGGCCACGATGCAGGCGGTCTCCGGGGCGGGATACCCTGGCGTCCCCAGTCTCGACATTCTCGGCAACGTGATCCCGTTCATCAACGACGAGGAGCCGAAGATCGAGACCGAGATCGGGAAGATGCTCGGCCACGTGAGCGCGGGGGCGATTCGCCCGGCACCCTTTGCCGTGACGGCCCACGCGAACCGCGTGCCCGTGGAGCACGGACACACGGTGTGCATGTCGGTGGAGTTCGAACGGAGCGCCGGGGCGGCCGAAGTCGCCGCGGTGCTGCGCGAGTGGACGGGCGCGGCGGAAGCGCGCGGCCTGCCCACCGCGCCTGAACGGCCGCTCGTGCTGCGCGACGAGGCCGACCGTCCGCAGCCGCGTCGCGATCGCATGGAAGGGAACGGCATGTCGCTCGTCGTGGGGCGGGTGCGTCCCGATCCGGTGTTCCACGTGAAGATGGTGTTGCTGGCGCACAACATCATTCGGGGCGCGGCCGGCGCCTCGGTGCTCAACGCCGAGCTGATGGCGGCCCGCGGGCTGTTCGACCGCTCGTGATCGTCCTCAAGTTCGGCGGCACGTCCGTCACCGACGCCCGCGCCATTCGCCGCGTGGCCGGCATCGTGGCCTCGCGTCGCGACCGCGCCCCGGTGGTCGTCGTCTCCGCGCTCGGCGGCGCCACCAACCTGCTGCTCGAAATCGCCGAGCAGTCGGCGCGCGGACAGCTCATCATCGCGCTCCGCACCGTGGAGGCGCTTCGCCAGCGGCATCTGGACGAAGCCGAGGCGCTGCTGGGCGCCGGGCGCGAGGCGGCGGACGTGACGAGCGAGATGGGCGCGATGTTCGACGAGTTGGCCAGTCTCGCCGGCGCGCTCTCCGTGCTCGGCGATCTCACGCCGCGCAGTCAGGACGCCATCGCCGCCATTGGCGAGCAGCTGTCGTCGATTCTCGTCGCCGCGGCGTTTCGTCAGGCAGGACTCCCCGCCGTGCACGTCGATGCGCGGCAGGTGATGATCACCGACGCCAACTTCGCCAAGGCGGAGCCGCAACCCGATGCCATCGCCGAAGCGGCCCAGCGGCTGATCGCCCCGGTGGTGCGCAACGGGGAGATCCCGGTGCTCGGCGGGTTCATCGGCTCGTGCGGCGCCACCGGCGTCACCACCACCCTGGGGCGCGGGGGCAGCGACTACAGCGCGGCGCTGTTCGGCGCGGCGCTGCAGAGCGATGCCATCGAGATCTGGACCGACGTCGACGGCATGCTCACCGCGGATCCGCGCGTGGTGCAGGGGGCGCAGCTCATCGACCGCATCGGCTTTGACGAGGCGTCGGAGCTGGCGTCGTTCGGCGCCAAGGTGCTGCACCCCAGCACCATTGCCCCCGCCGTGCGGCTGGGTATTCCCGTTTACGTATTGAATTCGGCGAATCCGGAGTCCGCCGGCACGATGATCACCTTCAACGCGCCGCGGCGGCCGGTGACGGCCATCGCCGGGAAGAGCGGGGTGAGCCTCGTGAAGGTGCGCTCGCCGCGGATGCTGCTCACCGAGGGCTTCCTGCGCGCGCTGTTCGAAGTGTTCGAGCGGCACAAGACGTCGGTGGACGTGGTGGCCACGAGCGAGGTCTCGGTGTCGCTCACCGTGGACGACCCCACGCATCTCGACGCGCTGATCGTCGATCTGCGGGCGCTGGGCGACGTGGCCATCGAGCGGAACCGCGGCATCGTGGCCATCGTGGGCTCGGGACTCAGCGACGGCGGCGTGTCGATGTCGCGCGCGCTGCAGGCGCTGGGCGATGTGCGGGTGTACATGCTCTCGCTGAGCGCCACGGGCATCAACCTGACCATCGTCGTCGATGACGAGCAGGTGCGCCCGGCGATGCAGCGGCTGCACGCCGAATTCTTCGGAGGGAGCGCGCGCGCATGACACGACTGGCGATCATCGGCCTCGGCAAGATGGGGCGGGCGGTGGAGCAACTCGCCGCCGCGCACGGCTTTGACGTCGTGGCGCGCATCGACACGACCGGCGGCGACGCGCACGACGTGACCGCCGAAACGCTGAACGGCGCCGAAGTGGCGGTCGAGTTCACTACCCCCGAGGCGGCGCCGGCGAATATACGCGTGTGCGCGGCAGCGCGCTGCCCCATCGTCGTCGGTACGACGGGGTGGGACGCGCGCCGGCCCGAGGTCGAGGAGTTCGTGCGCGAGGTGGGCGGCGCGCTGCTGGCGGCGCCCAACTTCTCCATCGGCGTCGCCGCGTTCATGATGACCGTCGAGGCGGCGGCCGACGCCATGCGGGCCGCCCCGGGATTCGACGTGCATCTCATTGAGACGCACCACGCGCAGAAGAAGGACGCCCCCTCGGGCACCGCGCTCGCGATCGCCCGTGCGGCGTCGGCACGGCTCGGCCGCGAGGTGCCCATCACGAGCGTGCGCACCGGGTCGGTGCCCGGCGTTCACGAGTTGGTGTTCGATGCGCCGTTCGAGCAGATCCGGCTCGTCCATTCCGCGCGCGACCGTCGCGTGTTCGCCGAGGGTGCCCTGCGCGCCGCTGCCTGGCTCGTGGGGCGGCGCGGCATCTTCACGCTGCGCGACGTGCTCACCACCACCAAGGAATCGGCCACATGACCGCCGCCAGACTCACCGGGTGCGGAACCGCACTCATCACCCCGTTCACCGACGCCGGCGCCATCGACGAATCCGCCCTGCGGGATCTCGTCGAGTGGCAGATCGCCGAGGGGATTCACTTCCTGGTGCCGTGCGGCTCCACGGGAGAGGCGGCCACGATGACGGTGGACGAACACCGCCGCGTGGTGCAGATCGTGGTCGAGCAGACGAGGGGGCGCGTCCCGGTCGTGGCCGGTGCGGCGTCGAATGACACGCAGAAGGCCATCGCGCTCTCCAAGGCGATGGAGGCCGTGGGCGCGACGCACCTCCTGCACGCGTCGCCGATGTACAACAAGCCGCCGCAGCGCGGCATCATCGCGCATTTCGAGGCGATCGCCCGGGAGACGTCGCTGCCCATCGTGATCTACAATGTTCCCGGACGCACGGGCAGCAACATCGAGGCGAAGACCACGCTCGCCCTCGCGCAGAATCCGCGCATGGCGGCGGTGAAGGAGGCGTCGGGGAACCTCGCGCAGATCACCGACATCCTGGCCGCGCGCCCGGCGTCGTTCAGCGTGCTCTCCGGGGACGACGAGATGACGCTGGCCCTCATGGCCGCCGGCGCCGACGGCATCATCTCGGTGGTCTCCAACGCCACACCGCGCCTCATGGCCCAGCTCACGGAGCGCGCCGCCGCCGGGGATTTCGCCGCCGCGCGGGCGCTGCACTTCCAGCTGCTGCCCTGGATGCGCGCGGCGTTCGTGGAGTCCAACCCGCTCGGCGCCAAGGCGGCGCTGGCGATGATGGGCCGCATCCGCAACGTGCTGCGCCTCCCGCTCGTACCGCTCGATCCCAGGCACGAGGCCGCGGTGCGCGCCGCGCTGCGCCATGCGGGCGCGCTCGCCGAATGACCGCGCTCGCCGACCGCGTTCTCGAATTGGCCGCGGTTCCCGCCGGTGAACCGCTGCCGCCGGAAGCGCAGGAGGTCGTGCGCGAGCTGCTCACGGCGCTCGAAATCGGCGCCGTGCGCGCGGCCGAGCGCGACGCGCAGGGGCGGTGGACCGCGGTGCCGTGGGTCAAGCGCGGCATCCTGCTCGGCTTCCGCGCCGGCGCCATGGCCGACATGTCCATTCCCGACGGACCGGGCGCGCGGTTCAGCTTCATCGACAAGAACACCTTCCCGGCGCGCAGGTTCGCCGTGGTGGACGGGGTGCGCATCGTTCCAGGCGGGTCCACGATCCGGCGCGGCACGTACGTGGCGCCCGGCGTCGTGTGCATGCCGCCGATGTTCGTGAATGTCGGGGCCTGGATCGGCAGCGGGACGATGGTCGATTCGCACGCGCTCGTGGGCTCGTGCGCCCAGATCGGGGAGCGCGTGCACCTGAGCGCCGCCGCGCAGATCGGCGGTGTGCTCGAGCCCGTGAACGCGAGCCCGGTGGTGATCGAGGACGACGTCCTCGTGGGGGGGAACTGCGGCGTGTACGAAGGGACCGTGGTGCGCGAGCGCGCGGTGCTCGCCGCCGGCGTGGTGCTCACGCGCGGCACGCCCGTGTTCGACCTTGTGCGCGAACAGGTATACCGCGGAACCCCCGACGCGCCCCTCGAAATCCCGGCGGGCGCGGTGGTCGTGCCCGGTGCGCGCGCCGTGAGCGGCGGGTGGGGCGCGCAGCAGGGGCTGTCGCTGCAGGCGCCGGTGATCGTGAAATACCGCGATCAGAAAACCGATATCGCCACGGCCCTCGAGGGCTGGCTGCGCTAGCGGGCGGAGCGTTCGTGTGAACATCGGCGGCAGCATCCGCGTTCCGGGCGACAAGTCGATCTCGCACCGCGCGCTCATCCTCGCGGCGCTGGGCAGCGGCGTGTCCACCGTGCGCGGGATCCTCGACTCGCACGACGTGCGCTCCACCGCGTCGGTGCTGCGCGCGCTCGGCGTCGATGTGCCGGCGCTGGCGCCGGAAATGCGCGTGCACGGCGTGGAGCTCCACGGCCTGCGCGCGCCCGGGCGCGACCTCGACTGCGGCAACAGCGGCACTACCACGCGGCTCATGGCCGGGGTGGTGGCCGCGCAGCCGTTTACGTCGCGCTTCGTGGGCGACGAAAGCCTCAGCCGGCGCCCCATGCGGCGCATCATCCGTCCGCTCGAGGCCATGGGCGCGCGGCTGCAGTGCGAGCGCGGCGAGGGACTCCCGATGGTCGTCTACGGCGGGCGACTCCGCGCCGTGGATTGGCGCACCGAAGTCGCCAGCGCGCAGGTGAAGAGCGCCATTCTGCTCGCCGGGCTCGCGGCGGAAGTGCCGGTGTCGGTGGCCGAGCCCTTTCTGTCGCGCGACCACACCGAGCGCATGCTCCGCTCGCGCGGCGTGCGGGTGCTCGACCGCGACGGCGCGGTGGCGCTCGAGCCGGTGTCGTCGCTGGCGGCCGCCGATGTGGACGTCCCCGCCGATCCGTCGTCGGCCGCCTTCTTCGCCGCGCTCGCCGCGATGGCCGACCACGGCGAGCTCCTGCTGCCCGACGTCTGCGTGAATCCCACGCGCACGGGATTCCTGCAGGTGTTGCGCCGCATGGGCGCGCGCGTCGAGATCGTGGACGAGGCCGTGCGCGGCGGGGAGCCCGTGGCCACCCTGCGCGTGAGCGCGGGCGCGCTGCACGGCACGGACATCGCGGGCGATGAGGTGCCGAGCATGGTGGACGAGATCTCGCTGGCGGCGTGCGTGGCGGCGCGGGCAGAGGGGATCACGAAGATCACCGGGGCGGGCGAGCTTCGGGTCAAGGAGAGCGACCGCATCGCGACGGTGGTCGCCAACCTGCGGACGCTGGGCGTCGACGCCGAGGAACTCCCCGACGGCATGGTGGTGCACGGATCGCGCGCGCCGTTGCGCGGGGCGATCACGACGCACGGCGATCATCGGATCGCGATGGCGTTCGGCCTCCTGGGGACCACCGATGGCGCGGCGATCGAGATCGACGACCGCGCCTGCGTCGAGGTGTCGTTCCCGGGGTTCTGGGAGCTGCTCGCCGGGGCGGTGCAGGGGTGAGCGCCCGGCGCCTGGTGATCGCCATCGACGGTCCGGCGGCGTCGGGCAAGTCGTCGACCGCCAAGTGGGTGGCCGACCGGCTGGGCATCCGCCACGTCGATTCGGGGGCCCTCTATCGTGCGCTCACGGCGGCCGCGCTGCGGGCGGGGCCGGCGGGGGGCGACTGGTCCGAGGCGGAGGTGTTGCGCCATGCCGGCCGGGTCGGGCTCCGACCCGAAGGGCGCGGGTTCGCGCCGCTCGTCGACGGCGCACCGGCCGCGGAGGAAATCCGCGCGGTCGAGGTCACGCGGCACGTCTCGACGGTGGCCGCGATGCCTGGGGTCCGCGCGTGGGTGAACGCGCAGGTGCGTGCGGCGGCCGACGAGCACGACGTGGTGGTGGACGGCCGCGACATCGGGACGGCGGTGTTTCCGGACGCCGCGCTCAAGGTGTTTCTGGTAGCCGACCCGTGGGAGCGGGCCCGGCGCCGGCTGATTCAGCGGCTGGAGCGGACGCCCACGGAGGCCGAGGTGGCCGAGGAGACCGACCGGCTGGTGCAGCGGGATGCGCGCGACGCGACGCAGACGGTGCCGGCCCGCGATGCGGTGGTGGTGGACACGACGTACCTGACGCAGGAGGATCAGGTGGAGCGGATCGTGGCCCTGGCGCGTGCCGTAACTCATCGTCCCGGCGATACTTCGGCCGGTTGACGTCATCTTTCTTCCAAGCTAGCTTATAAGGTTCGGCCCGACCGCAACCGAAATCCGGCGGCGGGACGGGTCGTTGTTTCCTTCAACCTCGCCGCGGCGAGCCATCAATCCGCGGAGTATCCGGAGATTCCCTCTTTCTTATGACCGAGCTCGACAACACCACAACCGGCAACGCCGCCATGCTGCGCGAGAAGCGCGATGCGCAGAAGTCGCAGCTGCGTCCGCTTGCCAACCGCCGCCCCGAACTGTACGACGACGACGAATACACCTCCGCCGATTACGAGCGGATGATGGAGTTGTACAACGGCACCCTCGCGTCCATCGAAGAAGGCGAGATCGTGAAGAGCAAGGTGCTCGAGATCCGCGACAACCTCGTGGTCCTCGACATCGGCTTCAAGTCGGAAGGCAGCGTGCCGCTCGAGGAGTTCAAGGACCATCCCGACCTCAAGCCCGGGGACGAAGTCGAAGTCCTGCTGGAGCACCTGGAAGACCAGGAAGGCTCGGTGGTGCTCTCCAAGAAGAAGGCCGACTTCATGCGCGTGTGGGAGCGCATCCGCGTCGCCTACGAAACCGATCAGCCCGTGGAAGGCACCCTGGTCAAGAAGATCAAGGGCGGCGTGGTGGTCGATCTCATGG
>JAGWRB010000282.1 GCA_028876725.1 Gemmatimonadota bacterium | reverse complement strand
TCATATGGGAAGGCGCGGAGCAGGTCGGCGATCGCCGCCGGCAGGAGCTGGGCCGAGCGCAGCACCGCGTCGCCCAGGAACACGTGCGTCCCGGGCGTCCAGGCGTACGCCGGGTGGGCCACCGCCGTCAAAAGAAACGCGGCGATTCCGAGCATCGCCGCGGTCCGGCCCAGCGTCATGTCGCGTGCCGCCGGCGGAGCCGAGGCACCCGGTCGCGCGGCGCGCCGTCGTTGGGGTCGTAGTCGTCCACCGCGTCGCCGTCGTCGAACCCGTCGTCGTCGGCCGCGCGCGCCACGGCGGTCTCGCTCCGGCGCTCGCGCCGCGCCCGATGCCGTCGCAGGGCCCGCGCGCCGGCGCGAATGCCCCGCGCCGCCGACGCCGTCGTGAGGAACAGATCCTCGGCCTCGTCGTGCACCGCGCCCAGGAGCGCGTCGAAATCGCGCACGCGGTCGCCGGCGATGTCGCCGATTTCGCGCAGCTGGGCGTCGAACCGCTGGACCGTCTCGCTCAGCCGCTCCACGTCGCGCCGCACGGTGGCCGAGATCTCCTCGGCGTTCTGCATCACCCCGCGCGTCCGCTCCACCACCGGCGCCAGGTCATGCCGCAGTCCGTCGAGCACCGCGGTGACCTGGTTGAGCCGGCGCCGCACCCACCAGGCCAGCGGAAAGAGCAGGAGCACCACGAGCAGCAGGAGAATCGACAGCAGCCCGCTGGCCACGTGCGCGACCTGGTCGAACCACCCGCGCTCGACGATCTGCCGCGTCACCAGCGTATCGGGCAGGGCGGCAGCGCTCTGCAGCATCCATGCGCTCGCGCGCGTCATCGAGGCCAGAATCATGGGGAATGTTTGGATCGTACGCGGTGACAGGGCGCGGTGTCAAGCGAGAAACCGCGCTTGACGCGCCCTCCATGGACCGGACATTCTTCGCTCGCACGCCGCACTCTTCACTTCGTCAGTTTCGGGAGCGCACCGCGCCATGAGCGCCCTGCAGTTCATCGTCCACGGAGGGCACCGCCTCTCCGGCACCATCCGGCCCGCCGGCAACAAGAACGCCGCGCTGCCCATCGTCGCCGCCACGCTGCTCACCGACCATCCGGTGACGCTCACCAACGTGCCGCGGATCCGCGACGTCGAAGCGCTCGTCGAGCTGCTGCGCTCGGTGGGCGCCGCGGCGGAGTGGGCGGGCCGGAACGAGCTCCACGTCCAGGCCCGGACCATCGATGCCAGCCGCCTCGATCCGGCGCTGTGCGCCCGCATTCGCGCCTCCATCCTGCTCGCCGCGCCGCTGCTCGTGCGCGCCGGCGCGGTCACGCTGCCGCCGCCGGGGGGCGACGTGATCGGCCGCCGCCGCCTCGACACGCACTTCCACGTGCTCCGCGAGCTGGGGGCCGAGTTCACGCTGTCCGACCAGTACGAACTGCGGGCCCGCGGACTGACCGGCGCCGACGTCTTCCTCGACGAACCGAGCGTCACCGCGACCGAGAACGCCCTCATGGCCGCCGCCGCCGCCCGCGGCACGACGGTGCTGCGCAACGCCGCCAGCGAACCGCACGTGCAGGACCTCGCGCGCTTCCTCGTCGCGCTCGGCGCCCGGATCGACGGCATCGGCACGAACACGATCACCATCGAAGGGGGACGCCCCCTGGGCGGTACGTCATACGAAATCGGCCCCGACCACATCGAAGTCGGGTCGTTCATCGGGATGGCCGCGGTCACCAATTCGGAGATCCGCATCGAGCGCGCCGGCGTCGAGCACCTGCGGTCCACGCTCATGGGCTTCGAGCGGCTGGGGATCGTCTGCCGCGTCGAGGGCGCCGATCTCGTCGTGCCCGCCGATCAGCCGCGCGTCATCCAGTCCGATCTGGGCGGCCACGTCCCCAAGCTCGAGGACCAGCCCTGGCCCGCGTTCCCGGCCGATCTGATGTCGATCGCCATCGTGACCGCCACGCAGTGCCAGGGCGTGATCCTGATGCACGAGAAGATGTTCGAATCGCGCATGTTCTTCGTCGACAAACTGGTGAGCATGGGCGCGCGCATCGTGCTCTGCGATCCGCACCGCGCCCTCGTCATCGGACCGTCCCCGCTGCACCCCGGCAGCGTCGATTCCCCCGACATCCGCGCCGGCATGGCCATGCTGCTCGCCGCGCTGGCGGCGCCGGGGCGCAGCACGATTCACAACGTGCAGCAGATCGAGCGCGGCTACGAGCGCATCGACGAGCGCCTGCGCGCCCTGGGCGCGCGCATCGAGCGCGTGGAGGTCGGCGGGGCGTGATCGCGGGGCCCGATCACGTCGAGCACGTGCCGGAGCTGGCCGCGCTCGGCTTCCTGGCGTACACCACCACGCGCGCGTTCGGGAGCATGGGAACCGCGACCAACGAACCGGTGCGCGACGTCATGGCCCGGTGGCAGACGGTCCTCGAGCATCTGCGCGGCGCGGGCGTCCCGCGCCTCGCGACGGCCAGCCAGGTGCACGGCGCCCGCGTCGTGGTTCATCGCGGGGGCTGGGACGGGTGGCTCCGCCTTCCGGGCGCCGACGGGCACGCGTGCGAGGCGGGCAGCGCGACGGCCGCCGCCGTCACCGTGGCCGATTGCGTCCCCGTGTTCCTCGCGCATCCGTCGGGCGCGTCGGCACTCCTGCATTCGGGGTGGCGGGGCACCGAGGCCCGCATAGTCGAGGCCGGCATCGACGCGCTGGCCGCCGCCGGCTGCCGGCCAGGGGAACTCGTCTTGCACCTGGGTCCCGCGATCTGCGGGCGGTGCTACGAGGTGAGCCCGGACGTGTACGGCCGGCTCACCGGTCGCGCGGTGGATCGGCCGACGCCGGTCGATTTGCGTTCGCTCATCGCCGCCCACGCGCGATCGCGTGGGGTCCGAACCATTTCCGTGAGCGCGCTGTGCACGAAATGCCACGGGGACCGGCTGTTTTCTCATCGCGGCGGCGACGTCGGACGTCAGATTTCTGTGATGGCGGCGGTGCCGGCCCACTTCGCTTGACTCAATAACGGACACTGGATAGCTTCACCAGCACACGCGGCGAAGGCCGCGCGGCAATGTGGGGGATGCTCCCCACATTTTTTTGTCCTATTGAATTACTTCGCCTAGTACGTGAACGAAGAGCTGGAACGCATTGTCGTTCAAGAACTTGACTCGCTCGAATTCGATCTCGTCGAATTCCGGCGCGGGGGCACGAAGTCGCGCCCCCTGGTCGAGGTTCGTATCGACCGGCGCGACGGCCAGAAGGTGACGGTCGACGACTGCGCGCGCGTGTCCCGGGCCATCGAGGCCCGATTCGACACGAGCGGGCTGCTGTCCGACCGGTACGTGCTGCAGGTGTCTTCCCCCGGGGAGCGCCCGCTGCGTACGGCAGGGGAGTGGCGCCGGTTCGTGGGGCGCTGGGCCAGCGTGCTCAGCCCCGCGCACGGCGGGCGGTTTGAAGCGAAGATCGTGGCGGTGTCGGACGTGGGCGGTGGGGAGGCCGTGGAACTCGAACTTGATTCGGGGGAGCACCGGACGGTGCCGCTCGGAGAGGTGAAGGAAGCGCGGCTGGCATTCCGCGTCTGAGTTCCGCCAATCGAAGGGCAGCTGGATCCGCGGAAGCGGCAACGACGAAACGGTGGCGGGCGCCTGGCGCCGGCCCTTGATGAGGATGCGTGGATGGTAAGCTCAGCAGAGATCTTGACCGCATTTCGCGAGGTGTCGAACACCAAGCAGCTCGACCGGGCGGAACTCTACGGGCTCCTCCAGGACGGGATCATGGCGGCCCTCGCCAAGAAGTACGGGGCCAACGTGCAGGCCGAAGTCACGATCGACGACGCCAAGGGCGACATCAAGATCGTCCTCCTCAAGACGGTCGTCAGCGCCGTCGAGGATCCCAGCCGCGAGATCGCGCTCGAAGAGGCCCGCCTCTACGACGAGGAGTTCGACGTCGGCGACGTGCTCGAAGAGCCCGTGGACTTCGCCGTGTTCGGCCGCGCCGCCGTGCAGGCCGCCAAGCAGCGCATCATTCAGCGCGTCCGCGAGGGCGAGCGCACCCGCATCCGCGACGAATTCACGTCGCGCGTTGGGGAGCTGCTGTCGGGCGAGGTGCAGCAGATCGAACGCGGCAAGCTCGTGATCATGCTCAACAAGTTCCGGGAGGCCGAGGCCATCGTGCCCTACCGGGAGCAGAATCACCGCGAGCACTTCCATCAGGGCGAGCCCATGCGCGCCGTCCTCAAGAAGGTCGAGGAAACGCCCAAGGGCCCGCGGCTCATCCTGAGCCGCGCCGACGCCCTGTTCGTCAAGGCGCTGTTCAAGCTCGAAGTCCCCGAGATCCAGCAGGGGATCGTCGAGATCAAGGCCACGGCGCGCGAGGTGGGCAGCCGCACCAAGATCGCGGTCTTCTCGCGCGACGACGCCATCGATCCGGTGGGGGCCTGCGTCGGACTCAAGGGCTCCCGCGTCCAGGCCGTGGTCAACGAACTCGGGGGCGAGCGCATCGACATCGTGCCGTGGTCGCCCGATCCCGAGCGCTTCGCCAAGCTGGCGCTCGCGCCGGCGCGCGTGGCGCGCGTGTTCAGCGATCCCGTCACCAAGACCATCCAGGCCGTCGTCGACGAGGATCAACTCTCGCTCGCCATTGGCCGGAACGGGCAGAACGTGCGCCTCGCGTCGGAACTCACGGGCTGGAAGATCGACCTCTACTCGAGCCGCGAATGGCTGGAGCGGGGCGGCGAGGGCGCCATCTTCGCGCCGTTGCCCGAAGAGGAGGGCGATGCCGCCGATGTGCCGCTCTCCGAAATCGAGGGCATGCCCCCGGCCACCGTCGCCATCCTCGAGGAGGGGGGCTATCGTACGCTCAACGATATCATCGACCTCGAGCGTGACGATTTCCTCCGGCTCCCCGGCATCACGCTCGACGATGCCGACCGGCTGATGGCCATTCTCGCCGAGCTCACCGAAGAGGGCGCGTCCGACGACTCCTCGTCGAGCGCCGGCGGGGA
The DNA here is from genome assembly GCA_028876725.1 of Gemmatimonadota bacterium. Taxonomy (GTDB): domain Bacteria; phylum Gemmatimonadota; class Gemmatimonadetes; order Gemmatimonadales; family Gemmatimonadaceae; genus JAGWRI01. Next base: position 16,572 of record JAGWRB010000282.1, on the reverse strand, counting down.
CGCCGATGGCGGCGACGGGTCTTCGGGCGGGGACGGCCCGGCCGCTTGACGGACGAGCAGGCGCGGCGGGTGCTCGGGCTCGTCGGGCTCGGGCTTCGGTCGCGAAACGCGGTGGTGGGCACCGAACAGGTGCGCGCCGCCGCGAAGAAGGGACGGGTCGTGCTCGCCCTCGTGGCGGACGACGCGTCGGCGCATAGTTTGGCCAAGCTGCACCCGCTGCTCTCGGCGCGTCGGGTGCGGGTGGTGCAGGGACTCACCGCCCAGCAGCTCGGGACGGTATCGGGACGGAATCAGACGGCCGCGATCGGCGTGCTCGATCGTGCGCTCGCCAATGGCATTCTCGGTGTGATGGACTCGGGCGCGTAAGAGCCCGCTCAGGAGGACGGTTTGACGAAGCTTCGCGTACACGACATGGCCGGAGAGTTCGGGGTTTCCGCTGACGAGGTGATTCACCTGCTTCGTCAGATGGACGTCCCCGTGCGCAGTCATCTGAGCGTTCTCACCGACGACCAGGTGGCACGCCTCCGCGCGCGTTGGGAACGCGAGAAGCGGGTGCGCGCCGAGCAGGAGAAGGAGACGCCCGCGCCTTCGTCGCGCCGCCGGCGGTCCGCCAGCGCCGCGCCCGCGAAGGAAGCCGCACCTGCCAAGCCCAAGACGCCGCGCGCCAAGCGCGCCGCCAAGGCCGCCGAAGAGCCGCCCGTGGAGGCCGCCGAGACCGCCGCCGCTCCCGTGCGCCGGCGCCGCAAGGCGGCCGACGTCGCCGCGGCAGCCGAAGCCGCGCAGAAGGCCGAAGACGAGAAGAAGGCCGCCGAGGAAGCCGCCGCCGCCGCCGAGGCGGCGCTCAAGGCGGAGGAAGACCGCCGCGCCGCCGACGAAGCGGCGGCGATGGCACTCGCCGCGCAGGAGGCCGCCGCCGAGCAGGAGGCCGAGGTCGCGGTCGCCGAGCCGGGCGAGCCGGCCGCCGAGGAAGCGCCTGAAGTCGAGGAGCCGGCCCCGCCGCGCGCCGAAACCAAGCCCGCGCCCACGCGCGAACGCCCGCGTCCGCGCCCGATCACGCCGGGCGCTCCGCGCCCGCGTCCCGTGGCCAGCAGCTCGCCGTTCATGCCCCCGCGTCCCGTCGCCTCCGCCGCCCCCGGCGGTGGCGTCGCCACGCCCCCGCGGCGTGAGGAAAAGGGCGGCGCCAAGCCGGGCGCCGAGCGCGGCCGCCGGAAGAAGGGGCGCCGCGGCCAGGTGGACCAGGGAGCCGTCGACGCGAACATCTCCAAGACGATGGCCGCCATGCGCGGCGCGCCGTCGCGCCGGAGCACCAGCGATGCCCGGCGCGGGCACCGCGAAGAGGTCGAGGCGCAGCGCGCCGCCGAGGCGGAGCGCGAGAAGCGCCTGGTGCGCGTCAACGAATTCATCACGGTGAGCGAGCTCGCGCAGATCCTGAAGGTGCCCGCCACCGAAATCGTGGCGTTCGCGTTCAAGAACCTGGGGCTGATGATCACCATCAACCAGCGCCTCGACTTCGATCAGATCGAGCTCATCGCCGGCGAATTCGGGTTCCAGGCGGTGCGCGAAGACGCGTATCAGGCCGAGGACGTCGTCGCGGTGCAGGAGGACAAGGCCGAGGATCTCGCGCCGCGTCCGCCGGTGGTCACGATCATGGGCCACGTTGACCACGGCAAGACGTCGCTGCTCGACTACATCCGCCGCGCCAACGTCGTCGCCGGCGAGGCGGGCGGCATCACGCAGCACATCGGCGCCTACCACGTCACGCTTCCCGCGGGCAAGTCGATCACCTTCCTCGACACCCCGGGTCACGAGGCGTTCACGGCAATGCGCGCCCGCGGCGCCCAGGTGACCGACATCGTCGTCCTCGTCGTCGCCGCGGACGATGCCGTCATGCCGCAGACTATCGAGGCGATCTCCCACGCCAAGAACGCCGGCGTGCCGATGATCGTGGCCATCAACAAGGTCGATCTGCCGCAGGCGAACCCGATGAAGGTGAAGCAGGACCTGCTCCAGCACGGCGTCGTGCTCGAAGAGTTCGGCGGCCAGACGCTGAGCAGTGAGATCTCCGCCAAGAAGGGCACGAACATCGACACCCTGCTCGATCAGATCCTGCTGCAAGCCGAAATCCTGGACCTCAAGGCCAACCCCAACCGCCCGGCCACGGGCTCGGTGGTCGAGGCCCAGCTCGATCCCGGCAAGGGCCCCGTCGCCACGGTGCTCGTCCAGAACGGCACCCTGCGCGTGGGCGACGATTTCATTTGCGGCATGCACTCGGGCCGTGTCCGCGCCCTGCTCGACGAGCGCGGCAACACCGTGGCCGAGGCGGGTCCGGCGATCCCGGCGCAGGTGCTCGGCGTCGAGGGCGTCCCGATGGCGGGCGATCAGCTGCTCGTCGTCACCGACGCCGCGGACGCGCGCGAGATTGCACAGCGGCGCCAGCGCCTCGACCGCGAAGCGAAGAGCCGCCGCACGTCTCGCGGCGTGTCGCTCGAAGACTTCATGGAGCAGGCCGCGAGCGGCGAGCGCCGCACGCTGCGCATCCTGATCAAGGCCGACCAGGGCGGCCCGGCGGAAGCGCTCGCCGACGCCCTCCAGCAGCTGTCCACGGCCGAGGTGCAGGTCGAGGTCGTGCATCGCGGAGTCGGCGCCATTTCGGAGAGCGACATTCTGCTCGCCAAGGCGTCGGGCGCGGTCATCATCGGGTTCCACGTGCGTCCCGACAACAACGCCCGCAGCGCCGCCGAGCGCGAGGGCGTCGACATCAAGCTGTACCGGATCATTTACGAGGCCGTGGCCGACGTGCGCGCGGCCCTCGAAGGCATGCTCCGGCCCGAAGAGCGCGAAGTCGTGTTCGGCGAGGCCGAAGTCCGCGAGACGTTCAAGGTGTCCCGCATCGGCACGATTGCCGGCTGCTACGTCCGCAGCGGCGTCATCAACCGCCAGGGGCGCGTGCGCGTCATTCGCGACGGCGTCGAGCTCTACGACGGCGCCATTGCCTCGCTGCGCCGGTTCAAGGAAGACGTCCGCGAGGTCAAGGACGGCTTCGAGTGCGGCATCGGCGTCGAGAACTTCAACGACATCAAGGTGGGCGACGTCATCGAGTGCTACCGGACCGAGGAAGTGGCGCGGTCGCTCGAATCCTCGCCGGCCACGTAAGAGGCCGCGCCGCGCGGCAGCTGCGCGCGGCGCGCCGGAGTACGCATTGCCATGGCAGCAGACAATCGACGTCCCGACCGTGTCGCCGCGGCGATCCGTGAAGTGGTCGCCGGCTTCCTCGCCGAAGGGGTCAAGGATCCCCGCGTCGTGGGGCTGGTCACCGTCACCGGCGTCGACGTGACCCGCGACCTGCGCCACGCCAAGGTGTTCGTGAGCGTCATGGGCTCCGACGCCGAGCGCGCCGCCACCATGGACGGGCTGGCCAGCCTCGCGCAGCACCTGCGCGCCCGCGTGGGCCGCGAGTTGCGCCTGCGCCTGGCGCCCGAGATCACCTTCCGGCTCGACGAGAGCGTCGCGCGCGCGGCCCGCATCGAATCGCTGCTCGCGCAGGTGCGCGAAGGGAAGCCGGTGGATGGAGCCACGGACGACTGACGGGCTCCTGCTCGTCGACAAGCCCGCCGGCGTGACCTCGCACGACGTCGTCGCCGCCGCGCGCCGCGCCTTCGGCGAATCCCGCATCGGCCACGCCGGCACGCTCGATCCGTTCGCCACCGGGCTGCTCATCCTGCTCCTCGGACGCGGCACGCGCCTCATCCCGTATCTCGACGCCGAGCCCAAGGTGTACGACGCCACCGTCCGCTTCGGCGCCGAGACCGACACCGACGACGTCACGGGCACCATCACGCGTGAGGCGCCGCTCCCTGCGGACGTCGACGTGGACGCCGCGCTCGCCACCATGGTCGGCGACCTGGAGCAGCTGCCGCCGTCGTATTCCGCCAAGCAGGTCGACGGCGTGCGCGCGTACGCCGCGGCTCGCCGCGGACGCCCGCTCGACCTCGCGCCGGTCACCGTGCGCGTGCACGCCTGGACGGTGCGTGCACGCCGTGGCGCGGAGCTCGACCTCACCGTGATCTGCGGCGGCGGCACGTACGTCCGGGCGCTGGCCCGCGACCTGGGGCGCGCCGCCGGCAGCGCCGCCCACCTCACGGCGCTCCGCCGCAAGCGCGCCGGTCGCTTCGACGTCGCCGGCGCCGCCACGATCGCCGACCTGCGCGAGGGCCGCGCCCGGCCGCGTCCGCTCACGGAGGCGGTTCCGCAACTGCCGGCGCAGCCGCTCGACGCCGCCGAAGTGCGCCTCGTGGCGAACGGCCGAGCGGTGCCGGCGCGCGTGGCTGGTGCCCTGGCGGCCCTCACCGACGCCGCAGGACTGGTCGCGATCGCCGCCCGCCAGGACGAGCAGTGGCAGCCCAGGGTGGTGCTCCGCGATGCCTGACGGGTCGCCGCTGCCCCCCACGGTCACCGGCACCGCCGTCACGGTCGGCACCTTCGACGGGGTGCACCGCGGGCATCAGTACGTGCTCGAACGCCTGCGGGCGCGCGGCGCCGCGCTCGGCGTGCCGACGCTGGTCGTCACCTTCGAACCGCACCCGCTGGAAATCGTGCGCCCCCAGGCCGCGCCGCCGCGCCTCACCGTGCGCGAGGAAAAGCTGCTCGCGCTGGCCGCGTGCGGCGTCGATTTCGTCGCCGAGATTCCGTTCACCCCGGCGTTTCGCGCGTTGAGCGCCGAGGCGTTCATTCGCGACGTGCTCGTGCGCCGCTACCGGGTGCGCGCGCTGCTCATCGGCCACGACCACGGCTTTGGCCGCGGCCGCGAGGGCGACGCCGAGCTGGTGCAGGGCATCGCCCGCACCGCGGGATTCGAGGCCGACGTCGTCGACGCCGTGCCGCTCGCCAACGGCGGCACGCTCTCATCCACCGTCATTCGCGAGGCCATTGCCGCGGGCGACCTGGCCACGGCGGCGCGGGGGCTCGGGCGGTTCTACGAGGCGGTGGGACGCGTCACGGCCGGCGAAGGGCGGGGGCGCCTGCTCGGATTTCCCACCATCAATCTCGCGCTCCCGTCTCCGCGCAAGCTGCTGCCGCCGGTGGGCGTGTACGCGGTGCGCGTCACCAGCGCGACGGGCACCTTCGGCGGCATGATGAATCTGGGGCCGCGCCCCACCTTTGGTGACGAGGCGATCACGCTGGAAGTGCACCTGTTCGATGCCGCGGGCGACTGGTACGGCCGCCCCGTCGGCGTGCAGTTCGTGGCGCGTCTGCGCGACACGATGAAGTTCAGCGGTCCCGACGCCCTGGTGTCGCAGCTGAAATTGGACGCCGAAAACGCGCGCCGCGCGTTGACGGAAGTCCGCGCCCCGGATACCCTTATAGGTTCCGGATAATTCCATTTCTCCCACCTTCGTCGCATGTCGAACCTGAAGTATCGCCTGCTGACCATCGCCGGCACGCTGCTCCTCTCCGTCTGGTTCCTGGTCCCCCGCAATCAGGTGGTCCAGTACCGGGGCAGCGACGGCATTCTGCACGACACGACCGAACGCCACGTGCCGCTCCGCCGCGGCCTGGATCTCCAGGGCGGCATCCACCTGGCGCTCGAAGTCGACCAGTCCAAGCAGGCCATTCCGGCTGACAAAATCCCCGACGCCATCGACCGCGCGCTCAAGACGGTCCGCACTCGCATCGAAGGTTTCGGCGTGTCGGAATCGGTGGTGCAGAAGGCGGGCAACGATCGCATCATCGTCGAGATCCCCGGCTTCGATGACCCGCAGCGCGCCGAGAACCTCGTCAAGCAACAGGCGTTCCTGCAGTTCCTGATCACGGACAAGACGCAGGCGCTCGATAAGGTGCTGCCGCGCTTCGACCAGATCGTGAAGCAGGCGGGGGTCGTGGCCACCACGGCCGGTGCCTCCGGCGCCGCGGGCGCCGCGCCGTCCACGCAGGGCACCGCGACCGGGCTCCAGGGTCTCCTCTCGACGGACACGGGCAAGGCGGCGGCCGGCAAGGCGGCCGGCGCTGCCAAGACCGACACCGCCAAGGCCAAGACCGACACGGCCGGGCAGGCCGCCGGCCCCTTCTCGAGCGCGATCTCACCGGGCGGCATGCCGGGCGAGTACTTCGTGCCCTTCGACAAGGTGCCGGCCGTGCAGACCTATCTCCAGCTGCCGGCGATCAAGGACGCAATGCCGCCGGGCAAGCAGCTCCTGTGGGGCACCGACTCCACGCAGGTGGGTTCGCAGTGGTACCGCTCGCTGTACATGACCGATACCAAGCCGATCACCACCGGTCAGTACATCACCGACGCGCGTCCCTCGCAGACGCCCACCGACGGCACCGTCGTCGAGTTCACGCTGAACAACGAGGGCGGGCGGCACTTCCGCACCGAGACGGGCAAGCACGTCGGCGACTACATGGCCATCGTGCTCGACGACCGCGTCATGGGCCGTCCCCCGGTCATCCAGGGCGCCATCGGCACCCGCGGGCAGATCACCATGGGCGGCAAGGACCTCGCGGCCGCGCAGGATCTCGCCCTCGTGCTCCGGGCCGGCGCGCTTCCCGTGCCGCTCAAGGTGTCCGAAGCGGTGGTCATCGGTCCGCGGCTGGGCAAGGACTCCATTCGCAAAGGCTTCGAGGCCGGCGTCATCGCCATCATCCTCGTCGTCCTCATCATGACCATCTACTACCGCTTCGCCGGACTCCTCGCGGTGGGCGGGCTCGCGATCTACGTGCTGTACACGCTCGCCACGCTGGCGGGGTTCGACGCCGTGCTGACCTTGCCGGGTCTCGCCGGCATGGTGCTGTCCATCGGCATCGCGGTCGACGCGAACGTGCTGATCTTCGAGCGCATTCGCGAAGAGCTCGATCGCGGGAAGACGGTGCGCACGGCCATCGATGAGGGCTTCCGGCACGCGATGCCCGCCATCGTCGACTCCAACGTGTCCACGATTCTTACGGCGTCCGTGCTGTATCAGTGGGGAAGCGGTCCGGTGCGCGGCTTCGCCGTCACCCTGATCGCCGGCGTGGTGGCCTCCATGGTCGCCGCCATCTTCGTCGTCCGAACCTTCTTCCTCCTGTGGCTGAACCGCTCGCGCGGCGCCCAGACGCTGAGCATCTAAATGCTGCGCATTTTTCACAACACCAGCTACGACTTCATCAAGTACTGGCGCCACGCCGCGATCCTCACGATCGCGTTCATCGTCGTGGGACTCGGCGTCCTGTTCGTGCGCGGCGCGCGCTACAGCATCGAGTTCACCGGCGGCACCATGATGCAGGTGGAGTTCGCCAAGGCCCCCAATCCCGATGCCATTCGCGCCACGGTCGACGCCGCCGGTTTCGGCGGCTCCACCATCCAGCAGTTCGGCTCGCCCACCGAGTACACCATCAACGCCCAGAACCGGGGCGGCACGGTGAGCACGCTGGCCACCGACAGCACCGTCAAGCAGATCGGCGCCGCGCTGCACGCGAAGTTCGGGGACACCACGCAGGTGCGCGTCAACCAGTCGCAGTACATCAGCCCGCAGGTCGGCGCCGAGCTGCGGCGCAACGCCATCATCGCCGTCGCGATCTCGTTCCTCGTCACGCTCATCTACCTCGCCATTCGCTTCGAGTGGCGCTTCGGCGTAGCCGCGGTCGTCGCCACGGCGCACGACATCTTCACCACGCTGGCGTTCCTGGCCATGCTGCGCCTCGAGGTCTCGCTCACCGTCGTCGCCGCCATCCTCACCGTGATCGGCTACTCGCTGAACGACACGATCATCATCTTCGACCGCGTGCGCGAAGACCTGCGAAAACAACGGAAGGAGTCGCTCCGCGACACGCTGAACCGCGCCATCAACGAGACGCTCCCGCGCTCGGTGCTCACCCACGCCACCACGCTCGCCGCCACGCTCGCGCTGCTCTTCTTCGCGGGTGAGGTGATCCGGCCGTTCTCGTGGATCATGGCCTTCGGCATCTTCACCGGTACGTTCAGCTCCATCTACGTGGCCGGTGCGCTCCTACTCTGGATCGAGGCCAAGTTCCCGCGAGCCGTCGAGGGGCAGGGCAGCGCCGCCGCGGCACGACGGCGCGCCGTCGCGCCCTGATCGATACCCGAACCGCCGCCCTCCAGCGGCGGTTCGCGCTCCTATGGCCGCGTTCATCGACAGTCACGCCCACCTGGCAGATCCCGCCTTCGACGACGATCGCGCGGCGGCCATCGAGCGCGCACGCCTTACCGGCGCTCGCGCCGTCGTGTGCATCGGCGAGTCGCTCGCCGCCGCCGCGCGGGCGCGCGCCCTCGCCGCGGCGCACCCCGGCTTCCTCTGGTTCACCGCCGGCATCCACCCGCACGACGCCGCAACGTTCGATCCCATTACCGATCCCGAGCGGCTCGCCGAGGAGTGCCGCCTCGGCGCCGTCGCCATCGGCGAGTGCGGGCTGGACTATCACTACGACCACTCCCCGCGCCTCGCCCAGCGCCGCGCGTTCTCCGCGCAGCTCGCCCTCGCCCGCGATCTGCATCGCCCCGTGGTCGTGCACACGCGCGAGGCCGAAGACGACACCCGCGCGATGATCGAGGAGGCGGGCGCCGGCGGCGTCCGCGGGGTGCTCCACTGCTACACGGGCTCCCACCGGCTGGCCGAGGCCGCCCTCGCCGTGGGCTGGTACGTGTCGTTCAGCGGCATCGTCACCTTCAAGAAGTGGGACGACGACGCCCTCCTGCGTCTCGTGCCCGACGAGCGGCTCCTCGTGGAATCCGACGCCCCGTACCTGGCACCGGTGCCGCACCGCGGCAAGCGCAACGAACCCGCGTGGGTCAGTCTCACCCTCGCCCGCGTCGCCGAGGCGCGCGGCACCGATGCGGCGGCGCTCGGCGAGCGCGTCACGCGCAACACCGCGCGTCTCTTCGGTCTGGCGATTCCCGGCGTCGACTGAGTAGGTTCCGCCGTTCGCCTCACACTCGACCCGACGGCCGGCCGCGCGCCGGCCCTTTGCGCGGAGACCCTTCCGATGCCCAAGACGCTGCACACCGACAAAGCCCCGGCCGCCATTGGCCCGTACTCGCAGGGCGTGATCCACAACGGTTTCCTGTTCACCGCCGGCCAGATCGCCATCGATCCCGCCAACGGGCAGATCGTCGCCGGCGACGTCGTGGCCCAGACGGAGCGCGTCCTCGCCAATCTCAAGGCGATTCTCAGCGAAGCGGGCGCGACGTGGAACGATGTCGTCAAGACCACGGTATTTCTTCACGACATGAGCGATTTCCCGGCCGTGAACGAGGCCTATGCCCGCGCCCTGGGCGACGCGCGACCCGCGCGCTCCACCGTTCAGGTGTCGGCGCTGCCGCGCAACGTGCTCGTCGAGATCGAAGCCATCGTCGCCGTCCGGTAACCGCGTGAGCGCCCCGCTGTCGTCCGCCGAGATGCTCCGCCTCACGGGCTACGCCCGGTGCGCGGGCTGTGCCGCCAAGCTGGGACTCGGCGATCTGTCGGAGGCGCTTCGCGGCGTGCCGCATCAGACCGATCCAAGGCTGCTCGTCGGCCGCGAGACCTTCGACGACGCCGGCGTCTTCGTCCTCACGCCGGACATCGCGCTCGTGCAGACGGTCGATTTCTTTGCCCCGATCGTCGACGACCCGTATCTCTTCGGGCAGATCGCCGCCGCCAACGCGCTGTCCGACGTCTACGCCATGGGCGGCGAGCCGATGACCGCGCTCAACGTCGTCGGCTTCCCCGCGGGCACCCTGCCGCTCGAGGTGCTGGGGCGCATCCTGCAGGGTGGGCAGGACAAGGTGCACGAAGCCGGCGCGCTCGTGGTGGGCGGACACACGATCATCGACGAGGAGCTGAAGTTCGGCGTCGCGGTCACCGGGCGCGTCCACCCCGATCGCATCCTCTCGAATGCCGCGGCCCGCGTGGGCGACCGCCTCGTCCTCACCAAGCGCCTCGGCACCGGACTCCTCGCCACTGCCGAGAAGCAGGGGGTGTTGAGCGCCGGGGAAGCCGACGCGCTGCACGACTCGATGCGCGCGTTGAATGCGCACGCGAGCCGCATCGCGCTGGAGCTCGGCGTGCGCTGCGCCACCGACGTCACCGGCTTCGGCCTGCTCGGCCACGCGTCGCACATTGCGCGGGCGAGCGCGGTGACCATCGCCATCCGGAGCGGCGCGCTGCCCGTGCTCCCGGGCGCTGAGCGGGCCTGGCGCGACGGCCTGCGCACCGGCGGCGCCGAACGCAACCTCGCCTTCCTGCGCGACAAGGTGGAATGGGAGGGCGTCTCCGAGGAGCGCCGGGCCATCGCGCTCGATCCGCAGACGTCGGGGGGACTGCTGGTGGCCGTGCCCGCGGATCGCGTGACCGAGTATGTTTCTCGCGTGCCCGGCGCCGTGGAAATCGGCGAAGTACGATCCGCCGGCGCCAAGCCGTTGATCCTCGCGTGAGTCGGGGAGTGGAGGGGGCCTGGTGGCTTCCGCAGTCTTCAAAACTGTTGCGACCTGACCATGTCGGGTTGGGTGGGTTCGAGTCCCATGCACTCCCGCCAACGCGCGGGGGACGGCGTTTCATGCTCGTCGCGCTGATCGCCGCCGCCGCGCTGTGCCTCGGCGCCGCGTCGGGCGGGGCCCAGAAGGCCGACACCACGCGCCGTGCGCCGGTCATCCCTCGCGCCGTCATCGACACCGCGCGCAAGGACACCGTGGCGGGGCCGCGCCCGGAGCTGCGCCCGCCGCTCTCGCCCGGGCGCTCGTTCGCCTATTCGTTCCTCGTGCCCGGCTACGCGCAGACCGTGCTCGGCCGCCCCAAGGCCTCGGCCCTGTTCATCGCGCTCGAGGCCATGTGCGTGACCATGCTCCGCCAGGCGCAGTTCGACCTGCGCCAGGCCCGGAACGCCGGCGCCGACAGCATCGTCGTGTCGTGGTGGGACCCGGCCACCGGGCAGGCATCGCCCGTGCGCCAGGCGTCGCCCTATGACAGAAATCTCATACGCAGCCGGGAGGCGCACGTCGAGGACTGGGTGGCCGTGCTCGTCGCCAACCACCTGTTCAGCGGGCTCGACGCCTACGTGGCCGCGAACCTCTGGGACGTGCCCGCCGAGCTCGCCGTGCGCCCGGGGCCCAACGGCACCACGAACGTCGGTGTCGCGCTCCGCGTGCCATGAGCAATCCCGCGCCCATCGGCGTCTTCGACTCCGGCATCGGCGGTCTCACGGTCGTGCACGAGATCATGCGCCAGCTCCCGCATGAGAGCATCGTGTACTTCGGCGACACCGCCCGCGTGCCGTACGGCAACAAGGGGCCGGAAACCGTTCAGCGCTACAGCCGCGAGATCGCCGATTTTCTCGAATCGCAGGGCGTGAAGGCCATCGTCATTGCCTGCAACACCGCCACCGCGCACGCGCTTCCCATGCTCCGCGCCGAGCGTGCCCTGCCCGTGATCGGCGTCGTCGAGCCCGGGGCGCGCGCGGCCGTGGCCGCCTCGCGCTCGGGCGCCATCGGCGTCATCGGCACGCTGGGCACGGTCAAATCAGGCGCGTACGACCGCGCCATTCACGCGCTCCGTCCCGACGCGCGCGTCGCCGGCCAGGCCTGCCCGCTGTTCGTGCCGCTCGTCGAAGAGGGATGGACCGACCGCGCCGCCACGCGCCTCGTCGCCGACGAGTACCTCGAGCCGCTCGTCCACGAGCACGTCGATACGCTCGTCCTGGGCTGCACGCACTACCCGCTGCTCAAGCCGCTCCTGCACGAGCTGCTCGGGCCCACCGTGCGGCTCATCGACAGCGCCGAGGAAACCGCGGCCGAAACCGCGCGCGTGCTGCGCGATCGCGGACTCGAAGCGCCGGCAGGCGCCGTGCCCGTCCATCGCTTCTTCTGCTCCGACGAGCCGTCGCGCTTTCTAGCCCTGGGCCAGCGCTTTCTGGGCCGCGCGATCGACCGCGTCGAGAGCCACCCCCTCGGCTGAGCCGTCCCACCGTCGCAGCTCCACGCGCTCCGGCGTCACGCGCAGGAACGTGGGCGCGTCGAGCCACGATCCGGCGTTCGCGTACACGCCCCCGGCCGCCATGCGCTCGAGCGCGGCCACGTGCGAATGTCCGTAGATGAGCAACTCCACCGACGGATCGGACAGGAGCCGGTTCTCCGCCACGCGCCGCAGCCCGGCGCCGCCGTCGCGCGCGCCGTACGACCGGCTCGCGTGCGAGCTCCCGCCGGCCAGCGCGGTGCCCCAATCGGGGTGCAGCCACCGAAAGGCCCGGATCGCCAGCGGGTTTCGCAGCACGGCGCGCAGCCGGCGATAGCGGCGGTCTTCGCGGTCGCGGAGTCCGTCCCCGTGCTCGATGACCGTGTCCCATCCGGCCACGGCTCCGCGCCAGGCGCCCAGGTGAAAGTCGATCCCCACGTCGTCCCGGAGAATCTCGCCCCCCCAGCAGTCGTGGTTCCCGGCGATCATGAGCACCGGCACCCCGGCGTCGCGCAGATCGGCCAGCGCGGCCAGCACCCGGAACGCCGCGCGCGGCATCACGTGCCGCCACTCGAACCAGAACTCGAACAGATCGCCGTTGATCACCAGCGATCCCGCGCGCCCGCGCAGCCCGCGCAGAAACGCGCGGAGGTCGCGTTCCACCGCCGCCGGCGCGAAGCCCAGATGGGTATCCGAAAAGACGTAGCAGGGTGAGGGGAGCACGCGCTGATTCTAGCGCGCGCGCCGCGGCTTTACAAACCGGACCCGCCACCTATTCTTCGCCGCAGACCTTATGAGCGCCTCCCGTCGTCCCGCCCGCGCGTCATGAGCCACGTCCAGATCAGCGAACTCCGCGTGCGCTACGCGGAATCCGACCAGATGGGCGTGGTGTATCACGCGAATTATCTCGTCTGGTGCGAGATCGGACGCACCGACTTCATCCGCCACTTCGGCGAGACCTACGCCGACCTCGAACGGCGCGGCGTCATGCTCGCGGTGGCCGAAGCGAACGTCCGCTATCACGCCGCGGCGCGCTACGACGACCGCGTGCGCGTCGAGACGCGCCTGGCCGACGTCCGATCGCGCGCCGTCACGTTCGACTACGTGATCACGAACGCCGACACGGGCGAACGCCTGGCCTCGGCACGCACCGTGCTCGTGTCGCTCGACGCGTCGGGGCGCCCGGCCTCGCTCCCGCCGGAATTCCGTGCCCGCCTCGAAGCGGCGCGTTAGCGCCGCCCTGGCGCTCGCCGCGGTCGTGGCGTCCGCGTGCGCCCCGCGCCTCGGTCCGCTTCCCGGCGCCCCGGTTCCCGTCCGTGTGCCCGCCGCCGAGCTGCCGGCGGGGCACCGCCGCCTGGTGTTCCGCTGGGAGCTGAACGCCCCGGATCTCGTGGCCCGCGGCGAGGGCGCGGCGCGCCTTGCCGCGCCCGACAGCGCGCGCCTGGATTTCTTTCTGGCCAACGGAAACGGCAGCGGCGCCGCCGTGCTCATCGGCGATTCGCTGCGGCTGCCGGCCGCCGGCGACGCCGCCCGGTTCGTGCCGCCGGCCCCCATGCTGTGGGCCGCCCTGGGACGGCTGGCCCTCCCGTCGGCCCCCGATACCGCGGCGGCCCTCGACGGCCAGACCCTCCGCGTCGACTTCGGCCGTCCGGTGGCCTGGCGCGCCGCGTTTGCCGGCTCCGAACTCCGCCGGCTCGAACACGTGACCGGCGGCCGGGTACGGGAGTGGGTTTCACGGGGGCCTGACGGACGCATTCGTTATCATCAGGAAAGTGACCGTCGGACCCTCGATCTCGTCATCACTACATCGGTTGAGACCGGACCATTCGATGCTTCGATCTGGACGTTTCCTTAGCGCCCTCCTGCTCGTTGGCCTGGGTGGGTGCGTGATGCATTACGGGTTTTCGAAAGGCGCCTTCCCGCCGCACATCAAGACGATGGCCGTGCTGCCGTTCGACAACAACACGGCCTCGCCCGACGTGCAGCAGGAACTGTTCAAGGCCATGGACGACCAGCTCGACAAACGGCTGGGCGTGCGCGACGCGCCCGAGGCGCGCGCGGACGCGGTGGTGAGCGGAACCATCACGGGCTACGACGCCGACGTGCCGGTTTCCTTCAGCGCCAATCCGAACCAGGCCGTGTCGGCGCGGCGCCAGCTGCAGATCACGCTCGACGTCAAGATCGTGGATCAGACGACCGGCAAGACGCTCTGGGAGAAGAAGGGCATGACCGCGACCGGCGAATACGCCGAGCGCGCCGAAGCGTCGGGCCGCAAGGAAGCCATCGGGAAGATCATCGACGACATCGTCAATGGAGCGCAGTCACAATGGTGAAGGCGCGCGCGGGGAAGAGTTCGCTGGGATGCCTGTTCACGCTGCTGATCGTGTCGGCGGCGGTCTACTTCGGGCTCAACCTGGGCCAGGCGTACTGGAACTTTTATCAGTACGAAGACGCCATGAAGCAGGAGCTGAAGTTCAACAGCATCCGTCCCGATTCGCTCATCCTCGCGCATCTCTGGGTGCAGGCCGATTCGCTTGGCCTCCCCGAGGACGCCAAGGACATCTCCATCGACCGCGATCCGCAGACGCGCACGATCAAGATTTCCGCCGACTACGCCGAGCAGATCGAGTTGCCGCTCACGGTGCGCACCTTCCTGTTCCATCCGCACGCCGAGGACACGTATTGAGCGACACCGCCTCGCCGCTCGACCGGATCATGACGTGGGATGAGGCCCGGGCATGGCGGCACCGCGTGTCCGGGCGCGTCGTGTTCACCAACGGGGTCTTCGATCTCCTCCACCCCGGCCACGTCGATCTCCTGCTCGGCGCCCGCCGCCACGGCGACGCGCTGATCGTCGGGCTCAACACCGACGCCTCGGTGCGCCGCCTCAAGGGGCCGACACGCCCCGTGCGCTCGGAATCCGAGCGGGCCTATGTGCTCGCCGCGCTGTCCATGATCGACGTCGTGGTCCTCTTTCCCCAGGACACGCCCCTCGACCTCATCCGGGCGCTGGCGCCCGACGTGCTGGTCAAAGGGGGCGACTACACCGAGGCGACCATCGTCGGCGCCCCCGATGTCCGGGCGCGCGGCGGCGACGTCGTCGTCATCCCGCTCACCCCGGGGCAGTCCACCACCTCCATCATCGAGAAGCTTCGTGGCTGATTCGTCCGCTCCGCCGCGCGCCGGACGCGCGCTCGACGCGCTGCGTCCCGTGACCCTCGAACGCCGCGCCGCGGCCTACGCCGAGGGGTCCTGCCTATCAGTATTTGGAAATACGCGCGTGCTGTGCACGGCCTCGGTCGAGGAGGGGGTGCCGGGCTGGCGGCGCGGCAGCGGCCTGGGCTGGCTCACGGCCGAATACGCCATGCTGCCGCGGGCCACGCACACGCGCACGCCGCGCGAGCGCGAGAAACTCGGCGGGCGCACGCAGGAGATTCAGCGCCTCATCGGCCGGAGCGTGCGCGCGATGCTCGACGGATTCACCTTCGGCGAGTACACCATTCGCATCGACTGCGACGTGCTGCAGGCCGATGGCGGCACGCGCACGGCGGCGATCACCGGCGCCGCCGTGGCCGTCGTCGACGCGTTCGACTGGATGGTCGCCACCGGGCGCCTGGCGGCGTCGCCCGTGCTGCGCCGCGTCGCCGCGGTCAGCGTGGGCATCGTGGGCGGCGAGCCCCGCCTCGATCTCGAGTACGCCGAGGACGTGCGTGCCGAGGTCGATATGAATGTCGTCATGTCCAGCGAGGCGGAGTTCGTGGAAGTGCAGGGCACCGGCGAGCACGGAACCTTCGGCCGCCGGCAGCTCGACGCCCTGCTCGCGCTCGCCGAGCGCGGCATTCGCGAACTCGACGCCGCGCAGCGCGGCGCGCTGGGCGCGTGATGCCGGCGCGGGTGCTGCTGGCCACGCGCAGCGCGGGCAAGCTGCGCGAGCTGCGCCCGATGTTCGCCGAGGCCGGCGTCCGCGTGCAGGACCTGCGCGAGGCGGAGATCGCGGAGGAGCCGGCGGAGGAGGGCATCGAGGCGTTTGAGACGTTCGAAGAGAACGCGCGGGCCAAGGCGCGGTATTTCTTCGCGCGGAGCGGCGGCGTCCCGGTGGTGGCCGAGGATTCGGGCCTCGAGGTGTCGGCACTCGGGGGGGCGCCGGGGGTACGGAGCAAGCGGTGGAGCGCGCGCGGGGATCTCTCGGGGGTGGCGCTCGACGAGGCGAACAACGCGCGGTTGCTGGCGCGATTGGCGGGAGCGGCCGACCGTCGGGCGCGGTACGTGTGCGTGGCGGTGTACTGGGATGGGGTGCGCGAGGCGACGGCGCGCGGGGAGACGGCGGGAGTGATTGCCGAGCGGCGGCACGCGGGGGACGGGGGGTTCGGGTACGATCCGTACTTCGTGAGCGACGAATTGGGGCGTGCGTTTTCGGAGGTGACGGGCGTGGAGAAGGCGGCGGTGAGTCATCGAGGGCGCGCGGTGGCGGCGTTATTGAAAACGCTGCGTGGACGCGGTTGACTGTGGTGGGGGGCCCGGATAGAATTCTGGGCTCGCGGGGCGTAGCGTAGCCTGGTATCGCGCCTGCTTTGGGAGCAGGAGGTCCCCGGTTCAAATCCGGGCGCCCCGACCTGAGAGAGGGCGGCGGCAAGGCCCTCGTTGCGGACGAAGC
>JAGWRB010000281.1 GCA_028876725.1 Gemmatimonadota bacterium | reverse complement strand
TCCCCGTCCCTCGCCACGCGATACGCCAGGTTCCGCGGCGCACCGAATTCCCGCGCCAGCTCGGCCGCCGTGTCGCGCACCGAGTGGCCCTGCGCCCGCAGTTCGCGTGCCCGCGCGCGCATCGCCGGTTCATCGAGCATGGGCGCGGGCGCGCCGGCGATGACGATCACGATCTCCCCCCGCGGCGGCGTCTCCGTGTAGTACGCGGCGAGTTCGTCCAGCGTTCCGCGGCGCACCTCTTCGTGGAGCTTGGTGAGCTCGCGGCACACGGCCGCCGAGCGCGTGCCGCCCGCCCGCTCGGCCACTGCCGAGAGCGTATCGACCACGCGGCCGGGCGCTTCGTACAGCACCGTCGTCCACGGCGACTGCGCCACCTCCACGAGCCGCTGCGCGCGCTCGGAGCCGCTCCGCGGCAGGAAGCCAAAGAACGTGAACGGCTCAGCGGGAATCCCCGACGCGACGAGCGCGGCCAGCATCGCCGAGGCGCCGGGCACCGGCACCACCGGCAGATCGGCGTCCAGCGCCGCCGCCACGAGACGCGCCCCGGGATCGGACACGAGCGGCGTGCCCGCGTCGCTCACGAGGGCGACGTCGTCGCCGGCGCGCAGGCGATCGAGCACGCGCGGCGTCTGCTTGGCCTCGTTGTGCTCGTGGTACGCCTGCATCGGCGTGTCGATTTCGTAGCGGTCGAGCAGATGCCGCGTGTGCCGCGTGTCTTCGGCGAGCACGAGCGCCGCGTCGCGAAGCGTCTGGACCCCCCGAAAAGAAAAATCCCCCATGTTGCCGATGGGGGTGCTCACCACGAAGAGGCGGCCCGGCTTCGTCACGCCTCCTCCATCGCCCTCGCCGCCGGCCGTCACACCACCTTCCAGGGGAGCAGCTCGTAGAGGCCGGCGCGCTGGAACATGTGGCGCCGCCCCCAGGTGATGTCGCGCAGCAGCGTTTCCGGCGAACTCGACTCGTGGTCGCCCGCGGCGAACAGGAATTCCTTGAGCCACGCCCCCACGGCGCCGGTGAGCTGGCTCGTGTCGGCGATCACGTCGTCGGCCGGGCGGCCGTTGAACGAGAATCCGCCGAGCACGGGATGCGCGTCGACGAGGTTCTGCCGCGCGCGCTCGGCGATCGCGGCGGCGCTCGTCTGGCCGTCGGCGTCGAGCTTCTCGACGAGCGCGGCGGCGAGTTCGCGATACGCCTGGACGAGCGCCGGAGGCGCCTGCACCGGCAGCGGATCGAGCCCCGTCCAGCGGAGCACCTGCGTGCCCTCCATCCGCCCCTCGCGCGCGAACATCTTGGCGACGCGGTCGGCGGTGGTCCCGTGGTGCGTGGTGCTGAGGAAGGCGCGCTGCACGGCGCCGTTGGCGAAGATCAGATAGTTCACCGTGCCGTCGGCGACGATCTCGGTGAAGCCGTCGAACGTCATCGCGTTGAGGTACGGAAACAGCTCGGCGGGATCGCTGACCTTCATGCCGGCCGGCCACGGCTCGTCGGGGCGCGACTGCGACGCGAACATGCAGGCGAGCTGCAGCTCGTCGGCCTCGTGGAAGCAGATGTCGCCGTACTCGGGCTCCGACGGAATGCGATCGAGCGCCGTGGCGATGCCCGCGGCGCGCGCGCCGGCGGCGTCCATGATCGTGGCGTTCACCACCTCGCCGCGCACGAGGTAGAACACCACGAACTCCTCGGGCAGCCACACCGCGACGTACCCCGACACGCGCGCCGAGCGGTCACGCTTGGCATCGCTGAGCAGGTTGCGCACGTGGATGTACGCGAGGCGCGTGCGCGGGAGCAGCACGCGGACGAACGGGAAACGAAGGGCGGCGACGTTGGACGGCACGTCCGTGAGGCGGTGAGGCGGTGAGGCGGTGAGGCGGCGCGGCCACCCGGCCGAAAAAAATCGCCTGGAAGGCCGGCAGTGGCCTTCCAGGCGAAACATGTCGCCGCCGGGTGGCGGTCGCAATACGGAACTACGCCGCGTGCTGCTGCAGCTTCGACTCGATGTGCGCGCGCGGCACGGCGCCGACGATCTGATCCACCACCTTGCCGTCCTTGAAGAAGAGCAGCAGCGGGATGGACCGCACGTTGTAGCGCGTGGCGGTCTTGATGTTCGTATCCACGTCGAGCTTGGCGACCTTCACCTTGCCCGAGTATTCGGTGGCGAGCTGGTCGAGCACCGGCGCGATCATGCGGCACGGGCCGCACCACGTGGCCCAGAAGTCCACGATCGTGAGCCCCGGGTGCTTCTCGACTTCCTGCTCGAAGTTGGCGTCGGTTACCGCCGTCGTGTTCGACATCCCATTCTCCCCGGCGCGGACCTGCCCGGCCCGCCGCCCTTCATTATGTTAACCCGTTCACGCCCAGTTGGAGCGCTTCTCATGTCCGCATCTTCGCCGCGCGGCACCCGCATCGCCCACATCGGGATTGCCGTGCCCGCGCTCGACGCGATCCTGCCCTTCTATCGCGACGTCCTCGGCATGCCCGAGGTGCCGCTGGACGACGCCGACGGCGCCCGCATCGCGGGCGTGGCCGCCGGCGAGTCGCTCGTGGAACTGCTGGAATCCGAACAACCCGATTCGCCCATCGGAAAGTTCCTCGCCAAGCGCGGCGCCGGCATCCACCACGTGTGCTTCGCGGTGGACGACCTGGACGGCACGCTCGCGAAGTGCAAATCGGCCGGCCTGCGACTCATCGACGAAACGCCGCGCATCGGCGCCGAGGGCAAACGCATCGCCTTTCTGCATCCGTCGTCCACCGGCGGCGTGCTGGTGGAACTGAGCGAGCATTGAGGCGGCGGCGATCACGTCAGTTGCCCGCGTTCTTCTGGGCGCAGAAGTCCTGAAAGTCGCCGAAGTTCACCACCGAAAACACATAGTACCGGCCGTCGGACGCGCGCCCCACGTTGAACTGTCCCGTGTGCCCCAGGCGGCCGTAGCGCATGTCCACGGCATAGGTGCGCTGGTTGTTCATCGCCGGCGCGCTGTCGAGCACCTTGTAGGTGTCGAAGTGCAGATAGCAGAGCATGGTGAGCTCGCGCTTCTGCAGATCCTCCATGCTCATCCGGTTGCGCGCGGGGCCGTCGGGCGTCCCCCAGATGCCGCCCAACGCCTGGAGATCCTCGGCCTTGATCGCGGCCATGAAGGCGGTGATCGCGTCGGTCGGGGACGCGGCGCCGGTGAGACTTCCCGATGGCATCGCGGGGGCCGGGCTGGACGACGCCATGGCCACCCCTGAGCGACACCCCACCGCGAGCGCCAATCCGATGATTAACTTCTTCACGCGCCTCTCCCCGTGGGTCTAGCAGCGAAGCTAACGGGCCTCGATCATGCGAGCAACAGACGACGACGGCATGCCGCGCCAGCGCCTCTACATCAATATCGATCACGTCGCGACCCTGCGGCAGGCCCGCCGGGGCGCCGAACCCGACCCGTTCGACGCCGCGCGGCTGTGCGAGCGGGCCGGCGCCGACGGAATCACCGCGCACCTGCGTGAAGACCGCCGCCACATCCAGGACGCCGACGTCGAGCGCATCCGCGCGGGCATCACCACGGTGTTCAATCTGGAAATGGCGTGCACCGACGAAATGCTGGCCATTGCCGAGCGCCTGCGCCCGCACCAGGCCACGCTGGTGCCCGAGAAGCGCGAGGAGATCACCACCGAAGGCGGGCTCGACGTGCGGCACGACCAGAAACGGCTGGCGGCGGGGATCGCGCGGCTGAACGCCGCCGGCATTCGCAGCAGCCTGTTCATCGACCCCGACGAGGCATCGGTGCGCGCTGCGCACGCCCTGGGAGCGCGTGCGATTGAATTGCACACGGGCACGTACGCCAACCGCGCCAACGACCCGGCGCCCCTCCGCGCGCTGGAGCGCGCCGCCGAGCTCGGCGCCTCGCTCGGGCTCGCCGTCCACGCCGGCCACGGGCTCACGGTGCGCAACGTGGGGCCGGTGGCGGCGATTCCCGCGTGCGAGGAGTTGAACATCGGGCACTCCATCGTGAGCCGCGCGGTGTTCGTGGGGCTGGTGGAGGCGGTGGCCGAGATGCGCCGGGCAATGGACGCGGCGCGCCAGTCGTCCTAATTTCGGATCGCGGCCTACTTACCGGAGCGGGCATGACGTCGCCAGGCGGGTTCATCGACTTCTTCGTGCTGGAAGCCAGCGAGTACATCGAGCAGCTCGATGGGCTCCTGCTGCGCGCGCCCGACAGCGCCCCCGACGGCGAGGCGATGCAGCGCACGGGCCGCGCCCTGCGCGGCGCCGCCACGATGGCCAAGCTCCCGGCGTTCGCCGAGCTGGCGTCGGCCATCGAAGGCATCGGCCGCGCCACCCGCGACGGTGTCATCGACTGGAGCACGGCGCTGCGCGCGGCGATGATCGCGGCCGTGGACGATCTGAAGATCCTCGTGCGGGCCGCGCGGGCGTGGGGCGACGCCGAGACGCAGCGCGCCGAGGCCCGCCGCCGCGAGCTGGCGGGGTTCGCCCCCGCGCC
>JAGWRB010000280.1 GCA_028876725.1 Gemmatimonadota bacterium | reverse complement strand
GCCCGCGCGGCGCCGGAGCGCGTGGTCGCGGCGGCAAGCCGGGCGCGCCGCCGCCGGAACTGCTCGCGATCGGCGTGGTCGGGGTTTCCGCACCAGCGGCGCCGGCGGCCGAGGCCAAGGCCGAGGAACCCGCGGCGAAGCCCGCCGCCACGTCGCGCGGCGGACGCAAGCGCGCCGCGAAAGCCGCACCGGCCGGTGAGACTTCCGCCGACGCGGCGCCGGCCAAGAAGACGGCCACCAAGCGCCGCGGCGGCCGCAAGACGGCCAAGACCGCCGGCACCGAGCAGGCGGCGTCGTGATCGCGGGCGCCGCGCACCACGCGCGGCGCCCGAGCCGCCGGGCCGTGCTTCCGGCCCGCTTCTACGCGCGCGACACCGAAACGGTCGCGCGCGAGTTGCTGGGAGCCGTGCTGGAATGCCGGACCGCAGACGGCACGGCCGCGGGCCGCATCGTGGAAACCGAGGCCTACCTTGGCGAACACGATGCGGCCTGCCATGCCGCGGCCGGATTCACCGCGCGTACGGCGCCTCTCTATGGGCCGCCCGGCGCGGCGTACGTGTATTTCATTTATGGCATGCACTGGTGCGTGAATGCCGTCACGCGCAAGCGCGGCGAACCGAGCGCGGTGCTCATTCGCGCCGTGGAGCCGGTGCAGGGCATCGAGCTCATGCGCCGGCGGCGCGGCGTTCGGCGCGAGCTGGACCTCACCAACGGCCCCGCGAAGCTGTGCGAGGCGCTGGGCATCGATGGCCGGCACAATACGCTGTCCCTGCAGGTGCCTCCGCTCGTCATTCGCGCCGGAGCGTCCGTTCCCGATGGCGACGTCGTGGTGACGCCGCGCATCGGCATCCGGCGCGCCGCCGAGTGGCCGCTCCGCTTTGCGGTGGCGGATTCACCGTACGTCTCCCGCACGCCGGCCGGATTTCCGCGACGGCCGTACGCGCGATGACGCTCGCCGCCGGCCCCGCGGTGTCGGAACGCGCCGCGCGCGTGTATCGCGACGCGATCGTGATCGACATGCACAACGACCTGGCGCACCGGATGCTCGAAGACGGCTACGATCCGAACGTGCGCCACGAGCCCGGCTTCGGCCGCGACCGCGGGCAGACGGATCTTCCGCGCCTCGTGGCATCGGGCCTCACCGCGCAGTTCTTCGCCGCGTTCGTCGATGCCGGGTGCGCCGCGGCCCGGTCCGACCGGTCATGGGCGCGCGCCGTGGCCGCGCTCGACGCGGTGCACGCGTTCGTGCGCGCGCACCCCGACCGGCTCATCGCCGGCCGGACGTCACACGACATCCGGCGCGCCAAGCGGGAAAGCAAGGTCGCGGTGTTCCTCGCCGTCGAGGGCGGACACGCGATCGAGAACTCGCTCGATAAGCTCCACGCGCTCTATGCGCGCGGCGTTCGGTATCTCACGCTCACCTGGAACAACGGCAACGACTGGGCCGGTTCGTCCATCGGCGTGAACGGCACACGCACCGGCGGGCTCACCGATTTCGGGCGCCGGGTGGTGCGCGAGATGAACGCCATGGGCATGCTCGTGGACGTGTCGCATGCGTCCAATGCCACCGTGGCCGACGTGCTCGCGATGACCAGGGCCCCCGTGATCGCGTCGCACTCGTGCGCGCACGCGCTCAACCCGCATCCCCGCAACCTCACCGACGACCAGCTGCGCGCGGTGGCGGCCACCGGCGGCGTGGTGAACGTCAACTTCTTCGCGCTGTTTCTCGATGCGGCGTTCGGCGGCGAGGCCGAGCGCATCCGCGCCGAGATGGCCGCGCTCGAAGCCGAGTCGCTGGCGGGCGACGCGTCCGCCGGCGACGAGGTGCGGGCCACGTACGCGGCGCGCACCGCGCAGCGCCTGCAGGCGCTTCCGCGGGTGCCGCTCTCGGCGTTGATCGACCATATCGATCACGTCGCGCGCGTGGCCGGCGTGGACCACACCGGCCTGGGGAGCGACTTCGATGGCGTCGACGGGCTGCTGCCCGTGGGCATGGAAGACGTCACCTGTCTCCCCCGCATCGCGCAGGGGCTCATCGATCGCGGCTACGCCGACGGCGACGTCGCGAAGATTCTTGGCGGGAACATGGTGCGCGTCATCGAAGCGGTGCTCGACGGCGGCGGCGCGTAGCGCGCGGGGCGAAAAACGAAGCGGGCGCGGATCGATGATCCGCGCCCGCGCGTCCGGACTTCCCCGAAACGGTCAGCGATCCTGTTCCACCGAGCTGCCGAAATTGTACCGCAGCCCCGCTTCGATCGACGCGTTGAAACCGTGCGTGCTCGACGACAGGAAGAAGTTCTGGTTGGCCTGCCACCCCATGCCCTGCACGAACACCGCGGCGTTGCGCACCTGGAACTGCGCGCCGAGCAGGAGCGTGGGCGAGAACACCGACTTGTACTGCGCGATGATCTGCTGGGCCAGTGTGTACTGGTCCTGCGAGGTGTAGGCCGTTTGCGGCGTGATCTGGCCCACGGTGCTGTAGGTCATGCCGAGCCCGGCGTACGGATGGAAGCGAACCCAGTCGCCGGGATAGCCCATGATCGCGACCGTGAGCCGGCGCATGTTCTTGAGGTTCACGCGGCTCGGGGTATCGGTGGAATTCACGGAATCGGCGAGCACCGCATACTGCGACAGGAAGGACTGGTCCAACGACACGTAGAGCCCGCCGCGCTGGCGGGTGATGAGCCAGTCGATGCCGGCCATGCCCGACGTGACGTTGCTCTTGCTGGGTGACGACACGAAGGTGCCGCCGCCCTTGATGCCCCAGAACCAGGAGTTCTGGAACGGACGAGCGGTCTGAGCCATGCCGACGGCGGGCACGAGCGTGACCACAGCGAGCGCGGCCGCCAGCGTACGGATCGCTTTCATACGATTCCTCGGGGTGAAGTCCGGGGCCTACAGGCACGAATGCCCCGACATCTGGACGAGGGGGGCGGGGCGGGGGTCACAACCGGACGGAGATCCCGGGGGGCGCGAGGGAAACAAGGGCGCAAAAGGAAGGGCCGGTCCCCGGGCTTCCCCGGCCACCGGCCCCACCAACCCATCAACCCACCAACCTACCAACCTACCAACCTACTAACCCACCAACCCCAGCTTCTTCCCCACCCGCTTGAACGCGCCGATCGCCTCATCGAGATCGGCCTTTGTGTGCGCCGCCGAGATCTGGCACCGCACGCGCGCCTCGCCCTGCGGCACCACGGGGAAGCCGAACCCGGTAACGAACACGCCTTCGTCGAGCAGCAGGTTCGACATCTGGATCGCGGCGGCCGTTTCGCCCACGATGATCGGGACGATCGGCGTTTCGCCGGCAAGCGGCTTGAACCCCGCTTCCACGATCTGCTCGCGGAAATACCGCGCGTTGTCACGCAGCGCTTTCACGCGCTCGGGATGCCGCTCGATGAACTCCACCGACGCCAGGGCGCTGGCCGCCACCGTGGGCGGCAGCGCGTTCGAGAAGAGCTGCGGACGCGACCGCTGCACCAGGTAGTCGGTGAGCGCGTGCGGACCCGCGGTGAATCCGCCGGCCGCGCCGCCCAGTGCCTTGCCCAGCGTCGATGTGATCACGTCGATTTCCCCGAGCAGCCCGAAATGCTCGGCGGTGCCGCGACCGCGTTCGCCCAGCACGCCGGTGGCGTGCGAGTCGTCCACGATGAGCACGGCGTCGTGGTCGCGCGCGATCTGCACCAGGTCGGGCAGCGGGGCGATGGATCCTTCCATGGAGAACACGCCGTCGGTCCAGATCAGCCGGCGGCGGGCCGAGCGCGCGCCCTCGAGCTTGGCGCGCAGGTCGTCGAGATCCCCGTGCTTATAGACGGCGGTGGTGCACTTGGTGATCGCCTTGGCGAGGCGGATGGAGTCGATGATCGACGCGTGGTTGAGGGCGTCGCTGACCACGAAATCGCCCTCCTGGACGATGGTCGACGTGAGCCCCTCGTTGGCGTTCCACGCGCTCACGTAGCTCATCGACGACTCGCAGCCCACGAACCGGGCCAGCGCCGCTTCGAGCTCGCGGTGCACGGTGAACGTGCCGCAGATGAAGCGCACGCTGCCGGTGCCGGCGCCGAACTTGCGCAGCCCGTCGATGCCCGCGTCCACTACGGCGGGCTCGTCGCACAGCCCCAGATAGTTGTTGGACGAGAGGATGATCACCTCGCCGCGCCCTTCCATGCGCACCCGCGCCGCCTGCGGCGACTCGAGGTGGTTCAGCGTCTTGTACACGCGGTCGGCCTTGAGCTGGTCGAGCGTGGCATTCAGTTCACGAACGAAATTCTGATTCACGGATGGGTCTCCTTCCCTGCATTCGAATCAATGAACGGCGGTTGGCCGTCGGCAGTCGGCGGTTGGCGGTCACTGCCCACTGCCGACTGCCCACTGGCAACGGTAGTCATGCAATCTCAAAAATGACCTTTCCCGCCGCGCCGGTCTTGATGGCGTTGATCGCTTCGTCGGCCGCCTCCAGCGGGAACCGGTGCGTGATCACCGGCGTCGGATCGAACATCCCGGAGCGCAGGAAGCGCGTCACCTGGTGCCAGGTGTCGTACATGCGGCGTCCCACGACGCCGTAGATCGTGATGCCCTTGAAGATGACCTCCGACGCGAGGTTCACCTCGATCGGCTTCGACGGAATGCCGAGCATCTGGACCCGGCCGCCTACGCGCACCAGCTCGAACGCCTGATGGATGGCCGACGGCACGCCCGACATCTCGAGCACGACGTCCACGCCGAGCCCGTCGGTGGCGCGCGACACGGCCGCCGCCGCTTCGTTGGGGTGCACCACGTCGTGGGCCCCCATGCGGCGCGCGAGCGCCAGCCGCGTCTCGTTCACGTCGGAGGCGATGATGCGCGACGCGCCGGCCGCCTTGCAGATGCCCACCGCGAACAGCCCGATGGGGCCGCAGCCGGTGATGAGCACGGTGGCGCCCGGAATCTCCGCCGTGAGCGCGGTGTGGAAGGCGTTCCCCATCGGGTCGTGAATGCCCCCGATGTCGAACGAGATGTTGTCGTCCAGATGCCACACGTTGGTGGCGGGCATGGCGATGTAGTCGGCGAAGCAGCCGTCGCGGTCGACGCCGATGATCCGCGTGTGCGGGCACACATGCGAGTTGCCGGTGCGGCACAGGAGGCAGCGCCCGTCCACGATGTGTCCCTCGGCGGTCACCCGATCGCCGATGTGGACGTCGGTCACGAGGCGTCCCACCTGCGCGACCTCGCCGGCGAATTCGTGGCCAACCACGAACGGCGGTTTGCAGCGGCCCTGGGCCCACGCGTCCCAGTCGTAGATGTGCACGTCGGTACCGCAGACGCCGGCACGGCGCACGCGAATGAGAACTTCGTCGTCTCTGATGGTCGGTTCGGGGACTTCTTTCAGCTTGAAGCCGGGAGCCGCAGTTTCCTTGACCAGCGCTCTCACGTGATCCTCGCTACGGATATTCGTGTTGCTGATGTTCGCCACAACGCGCGGCGCGATTGGAAACTCGCATGGGGCGCCGAGCGGGGGAAGTGCGCGCGCGCTTGGCGCGGTCCGTAAACTCGCTATTGCGCGTGATTTGGCGCGTTCCTATATTCGCGCAGAGTAACTATTGACGTGACCTCACGAGGACACTCGGTGGATTCATCGCGACGATCGAACTTCCAGCTGCAGCAGTCGCAGGCCGCGACGGTGTTCGTCGTCGGCGCCCTCGTCGCCCCCTCGTCATCGTCAATGCCCTCCGCGTCACGCAACGCCGCGCTCTCCAAACGGCGCCTCGTTCCGTCATCGCTGCTTCACGCCACGCGCACGTATGCCCGTGGCGTTTTGCTTTGCCGGTCGTCGTTCCTTCCACATGCGACGAGCGGTTCCGCATCCACCGACTTTCGCCCATCGCCACACGAACATCGATGGGCGCCGGCTTCACTCGGCTCCGCGGAGCAGAGTGCAGCGGCGGTCGGCAGCTTCGGCTGACGCCCGCTGACTCGCTGATCCACCGGGGGATCGGACGAGTAGATCAACCTCCAATATTGGAGATTTGACCATGGCAGCTGCAAAGAAGGCCCGTAAGGGCGCGAAGAAGACGCGCAAGACCGCCAAGAAGGCGACTCGTCGCCCGGCGAAGAAGGCGCGCAAGGCCGCCAAGAAGGTGGCTCGCAAGAAGAGAAAGTAAGTCGCTCTTCTGCGTAGTATTGAGAAAGCCGGCGCATCCGCGCCGGCTTTCTCGCATCCGTCCATCCCGTCACCGAAAAAGCAAAAGGCCGGCGATCGTCGCGATCGCCGGCCCTCTGCTTTGATGCACGGCGGCAGGCCTTACGCCGCCACCGGCTTGCCGCTGCCCGCCGGATCTTCCGGCGCCGGTCCCCACACGTACGCGCTGAACACGCTCGGCTTCTCGTCGTGCCAGCCCTGCGAGATCACGATGCCCACCGGCTCCGATTCCTTCGATGTCTTGCGCTCTGCCTTCATTATATGCTTCACCACTGCCGCTCTTCGGGACGTCGGGGCGGAACGGCGAGAACGGGTCGCCGTCCGCCCCGTGGCGCAGCCCCTGCGGCCGCGCGAACACCCCACCCATTAGCAGGTTGGGTGCCAAGCACGGTCATTAGCTAAGTCATTGCAGAACAACGAAAATCGAGCGACCACGCGGCGCGATTTTCGCCGATGTGTCGCTCGATGACACAGCCACTCCGTCGCGTTGTGTGTCTATCTGATACGCGCTACGCGATTTCCTTGCGCGCCACCAGCGTGTTCAGGCCGCCCAACGGCGCCTCGTCCACCGTGATCGACCACCCGCGGTAGCGGGTGCGAAGCTCGTCGAGCGACGGCGATTTCCGGCGTCCGCCTGCGCCGGCCAGCGTCTGCACGAGATGCACGCCCCCGTCGGCCGTGGCCGACTGCAGCACCTCGATCGCGCGCCGGCGCGCCTTCATGTTGAGCCCCGCAAACGCGGCCGGCGTGCAGATCACGGCCGTGAGCGGCGCGTCGGGCTCGAACGTCGTGAGGTCGGCGGCCACGGCGCGCACCCGCTCCGCGAGCCCCACGTCGTTCGCGGCCTGCATCACGCGCGCCAGCGTTTCGCTCTCGCGATGCACCGAGGTGACCTGGCAGCCGTTGGCCGCGAGGAAGAGCGCCGACCCTTCTTCCGCCTCTCCCGCCACCAGCACCCGTCCCTCACTGGTCTGGGACATCGCGCGCACGGCCACATGGTCGGCCGTGAGTCCCCAGTGCTCAGGACGGCGGAGCTCCTTGGCGATCTTCAGACGCTTGCGCCGCCACGTCTCGTAGCTGGGCAGGCGGAGCCGCTTGAAGATGATCTGGTTCACCTCATCACAGAGCAGCAGCTCGGTGAGGAGCACCTGGTCGCCCGACCCGAGCCGCGCTACCGCCTCGTCGCCAATGCTCAGCAGGGCGGACCGCGGAATCGATTCCTTGTAGTTCTCGATTTCCTCATCGACGTAGAGTTCGTACTCGTGTCGAAGGGACCGCTGCGGTCGCGCCATGAGAACTCGGGTGTGGACTCACAAATGTTGTATCGCGCCGAACGCCGCGCAAGCGGGAAGTTGCCTATCCCGGTTCGACGTGCACGACAACCTCGGCGCTGCCGGCCGCGCGCTCCACCGCCTGCTCCACCGCGTCGGCCAGCGCATGCGCCTGCTGTACGGACGACGCGCCGGCCACCACGATGGTCATTTCCACGAACATCTGCCCCGACGCCGTGGCCCGCGAACGCACCGTGCGCACGCCGCGAATACCGGGGATACTCACGGCCAGGCGCCGAAGTTCCTCGGCGTCCATCCCCCGCGCGTCGACCAGGATCGGCACCGACTCGCGCAGGATCTGCCACCCGGTCCACGCGATCACGAGCGCCACTGCGACGCCGAGCGCCGCGTCGACGTGGGCCGCGCCCGCGCGCGTGAGGAGCAGCGACGCCAGCGCCAGCAGGGTCACGAACACGTCGGTGGCGGTATGCGCGGCGTCGGCCATCAGAAACGCGCTCTGCAGGGCGCGCCCGCGCCGCCGCTCGTACCACACGATCGCCGCATTGAGCGCCAGCGTGCCCGCCAGCATCGCGATTTCCGCGCCGCTCGCCGAGTGGAGCGCGCGCCCGCGGATCATTGCGGCGAGCGACTGCCGCAGGAGCTCGAAACACGAGATCGACAGGAACATCACGATGCCGATGGTGCCGAGTGTCTCGAACTTCGCGTGGCCGTACGGGTGGTCCTCGTCAGGGCCGCGCGCCGCGATCGAGACGAGCGTCATGCCGATCACATTGTTCAGCAGGTCGAGCCCTGATTCCAGCGCGGCTCCGAGCACGGCCAGTGCGTGCGTGTGCACGCCCACGGCAATCTTGACGGCGACGACCAGGCCGTTGAGCAGCAGCACGTGGCGCAGCACCCGGCGCACGGCGAGTGCGGCGGCGTCGCCGGCGGCGGGTTCGGGGGGCGGGGGCAATTGAGTTCCGGAACTCACCCGCGCATCTTGCCCGGTCCCTGCGCTTCCGTCAACGGGTCCGGCCGCCAATGCCAGAACTTCCCGAAGTCGAGCACGCAGTACGCCTCCTGCGCCGTTCGGTGCGCGGGCGGGTCATCGTGCGCGCCGACCTGCTCCATCCGTCGCTGCGGCGCCGGATGCCCGCGGCAACGGCCGCCGCCCTCGCCGGCGCCGGCATTCGAGAGGTCGAGCGCCGCGGCAAGCACCAGCTGATCCGCCTCGCCGACGGACGAATCCTGCACGCGCACTTTCGGATGACCGGGGACTGGCTGGTGCTCTCGGCGCGCGCGCCGCTCCCGCGCTTTGC
>JAGWRB010000279.1 GCA_028876725.1 Gemmatimonadota bacterium | reverse complement strand
GCGTGCCGGCGCCGACAAGGTCAGCATCAACAGCGCCGCCGTCGCGAACCCCGCGCTTCTTGGCGAGGCCGCCGCCCGCTTTGGCGCCCAGTGCGTGGTCGCCAGCATCGACGCCAAACGCGAAGACGGCACCTGGCGCGTATACACCCACGGCGGATTGCGTCCCACGGGACTCGACGCGCTGGCGTGGGCCGAACAATGCGCGGGACGCGGGGCGGGCGAGATTCTTCTCACGAGCATCGATCGCGATGGCTCGAAGGCGGGATATGATCTCGAGCTCACCCGCGGCGTCGCCCGCCGCGTTCACGTCCCGGTCGTCGCCTCCGGAGGCGCGGGAAGCGTGACCGACGTCGTGGATGTGCTGCGCGACGGCAGCGCCGACGCCGCGCTCGTGGCCGGCATCGTCCACGAGGGACGGTGCACCGTGGCCGACATCAAGGCTGGAATGACCGCGGCTCAGATTGCGGTGCGCGCCGCATGAGCGCCGACCCGCGTACGCTCCTCGAGCCGGTCGCGGAGTTGGCGCGTCTGGCCGGCGCCGTGGCGCTTCGCCACTTCCGGACCACGCTCGTCGCCGAAACCAAGGCCGATGGTTCGCCCGTGACGATCGCCGATCGCGAAGCGGAGCGCGTCGCGCGCGACTGGATCGCGCGCCGGTTTCCGGACGACGGTGTGCTGGGTGAGGAATTCGGCGTCGAGCGTGCCGACGCCCCGCGCCGCTGGATCATCGATCCCATCGATGGCACCAAATCGTTCATCCGCGGCGTACCGCTCTGGGGAACACTCGTGGCCGTTACGGAAGGCTCGCGTGTACTGGCCGGCGCCGCATGCTTTCCAGCCCTCGACGAACTCGTCGCGGCCGCTGTCGACGCCGGCGCCTGGTGGAACGGCGCACGCTGCCGCGTGTCGTCGGTCGACACCCTGGCTTCGGCCACCATCACCACGACCGACGAGCGCTTCCTCGAACATCCCGATCGGCGCGAAGCTTGGCGCGCGCTGGCGCCCCGCGTTGCCGTCGCGAGAAGCTGGGGCGATTGCTTCGGCTATCTCATGGTCGCCACCGGCCGCGCCGAAGTGATGGTCGACCCCGTACTCTCCGCCTGGGACGCCGCACCATTCTTGCCGATTATCACCGAAGCGGGTGGCGTGTTTTCCGATTGGGCCGGCCGCGAAACGATCGACGGCGGCAGCGCGATCGCGACGAACCGCGCGTTGGCCGCCGACGTCCGGCGCGCCCTCGGCGTGGGCGCTCGTACCGAAACTTTCGATGCAGGAGCAATCGCTGATGCTGGATCTCGACCGTCTTGATTTCGAGAAGGGTGGCGGCCTGGTCACCGTCGTTGCGCAGGATGCCGCCACCGGTTGCGTGCTCATGCTCGCGCATGCCGACCGCGAAGCGCTGGAACGCACGATCGAGACCGGCGAGATGCACTACCGCTCGCGCACCCGTGGCCTCTGGCACAAGGGCGCGACCAGCGGCAACCGTCAGCGCGTCGTCGCACTCGCCGCGGACTGCGACGGAGACGCAGTGCTCGCCCTCGTCGAATCGATGGGGCCGGCGTGTCACACCGGCGCCCAATCGTGTTTTGGCGCACCGAACTTTTCATCCGACGCTCTGGCGCGCCTCGATCAAACCATCGTCCAGCGTGCCGGCGAATCGGCGCCGTCGGGAAGCTACACGCGACGGCTGCTCGACGACCGCAATCTTCGGCTCAAGAAGATTGGGGAGGAGGCCGCGGAGTTCGTGCTGGCCTGCGCCGATCGCGATCTCAATCGCGCGACCAACGAGGCGGCCGATCTCTGGTATCACTCGCTGGTCGCCCTGCGAGCCGAAGGCGGATCGCTCGGTGACATCCTCGCCATGCTCGGCGCGCGCGCCGCGCCCCGCAGCTAGAACCCGGCGCGCAGTATCGCGGGCGCCTTCGTCGTGTCCCCGACGAATCCGAACCGCACGTCGTGCACGTAGGTCGTGGCCACGCGTTGAATGTCCTCGGGCGTCACCGCGCGCAGCGTCGATACGAACGCTCCCGCTGTACGGTAGTCACCCGTGTACAGCTCGGCGCGCGCCAGGAATGCCGCCTGGTCGGCGTTCGTTTCGTTTTTGAGGAAGTAGTCCGTGAGGAACTGGCCGACCAGCGCCTTGAGTCCTGTCGGGTCAACGAGCGTCGATTTGAGCCGGTCGATCTCCCGCGCCATCGCAACCAGCGCCGCGTTGGGGTTCGTGGTCGTCACGTACAGGCCGCCCACCGCGATGGCGTGGTCGAGAAACGGCGCTTCCACGGCGTATGCCAGATGCTCGCGGGAGCGGACTTCGGCGAACATCCGCCCCGACAGCACGGCGGCTGCAATACGCAGAGCGGCATAGTCCCGCGTTCCCGCCCGCGGCCCGGCATAGTACCCCAGGATGTAGTTCGTCGCCAACGGCCGTCCCATGAGCAAGGCACGTTCGGGGGCGGGACTGAAGTCCGGCGGCGGCGTCCATGTGTAGCGGCCCACCGGTAGCTTCGCCAGCGTTCCGCCGATCGCACGCTTGAGTTCGGATCGGTTGATATTCCCGACCACGACCACGAGCAATCGCGTCTGCACGACCTCTTGGTCGTGATACCGCCGCACATCCGCGGCAGTGAGCCCGCCCAGCGACGAGGGCGTACCGCCGGGGTCGATCCGATACGGGTGGCCGGCGTACAGCAGGCTGTCGGCCAGTTGCGCGACGGCAATGTCCGGATCCGCCTCGGACTGCCGAGCCGCCGCGATCATCTGCCTGCGCGTTCGGTCCACGTCAGCAGAGTCGAGGAGCGGTTCCACCAGCCGGTCCGCGAACACCGCCCAGCTCGAGTCGAAGCGCTGCCGCAACGTGCGCAGCCCAAACGCGGTCCAGTCCAACGATGGATCCACGACGATCGTCGCGCCCATTCGAGCCGTAATCGCGCGAAGCTCTGCGCGAGGATACCGCCGCGTGCCGCCCTCCGATGCACCAAGCATCAGCGCTTCGACACCTGCGGTACGTGCCGTCAATTCTTGAGTGCCGCCCAACAGGTAGATGTTGGCCGCTACGACGTCATTCGCTCCGTTGTGTCTCAGAATCACCCGGACATGACCGACCTGAAAACTGGTCGTACTCGTGTCCACGGGAGCGTCCTGCGCGCGCAATACCCGAGCGCCAAGCCCACCGGTCGCCACGCACAACGCCGCGAGCACGAGCGTCCGTCTCATCGGGGCTCCTTCCAGCGCGTCAACTCTTCAGCGGTGAGTCGCACGGTTCGGTTTGCGTCACTGTCAATCAACACGCCGCGCACGTGCGGCTTGCCCACGATGTACTTGCGGGCATAGCGTTGCAGGTCCGGCACCGTCTCGTGCGCCATGGCATCGACATAGCCCAGGTAATAGTCGAGCCCGGTGACCGCCCACCAGAATCCGAGCTGGTGCGCGAACCCCGATGCGCGCTCCAACCCGAACATCGTTCCGGTAATTCGCTGCCGCTTCACGGGCTCCAGCTCCTGCGCCGAGAAGTAGCCGTCGTCTCCGAACGCCCGAATCTCGCGCTCCAGCGCCGCGATTGCCTCACGCACGCGCGCCGGAGAGGTCTCTCCGCTGATCGTGATCGGCCCGACGTGGTTCTGGGTGTAGTAGTTGACTCCAATCGATTCGAAGAGGCCGCTGTCCACCAAGTGCCGCTGCAGCCGGGATCCCGGCTGGTTCAGCACGTCGGAGAATACGTCGGCCGCATACGTCGATGCGCGGTCCTCCGATGCGCTCGGTCCCTGCCACTGAAACATCACGAGGGCCGTGGAAATCGGTTCTTCCACCACGACTCCCGTGTCGTGGGGCAGGGGTGGGACCGGTGGAATGGGCCACTGCGTGAAGGGATCTGCGGCGCGCTGCCAGCCGCCGAAGAACCGCTCCGCTTCCGCGAAAACGTGCGCCGCACTCACGTCGCCCGAAACGATCAGCGCCGAGTTGTTTGGCACGTAGTACCGATGCTGGATCTCCTGCATCTGCGCTGGCGTCGCATTCAGGATCGCTGAGCGACGGCCCAGCGGATTCTTGCGGGGCCAGGCCGATCCCCACAGCGCACGCCCCATGGCATTCTGGAAGCGGAATCCGGGTTGCGATTCGTCGCGATCGTACTCCCCAATGACTACCGCGCCCTCACGCTTCAGTTCGTCGTCCCGGAAGAGTGGGTGCATGACCGCCGCGGCCAGCAGCCCCATCCCTGCGGCCAGGCTGTCGGACGGCAGCGTCAGGTAATAGTTGACCCGCTCCTCTTGCGTGGAGCCGTTGAATTCGGCGCCGAGGGACGATGCGCGTTCCTGGAACGCGTCCGGCTGCGGATACGCCGAATCCGCGCGAAAGAACATGTGCTCGTAGAGATGGGACAAGCCTTCGAAGGCGGAGTCCTGGGTGAACGAGCCGTTTCGGACGTCGATCTCGACTGTCGCCAGCGGCACCCCGTGGTTCTCCACGACGATTACATCCAACCCGTTGGGAAGGGTGGTGCGCCGAATATTCCGCTCCAGTTCCGCCCGCTGACCCGCCGCCCCGCGGGCGGCGGTGATGAGCAGGAGCACGCAAAACCCCCATCGGCGCATCGACCGTAGCGGCATTCGACTCTGGGGTGTTTCTTTTCTCTTCACCATGACTCCCACGCCTGCGGCGCTTGACGCGCTGGTGAATCGTTTCGGTTCCAACCGGGTTCGCCGGAATGTTCCGCTTGCCCCGTTCACGACGTTCAAGATTGGCGGACCCGCCGACCTGTTCTTCGAGGCCACGAGCAGCGAAGAGTTGATCGCGGCGTTCGGGGCAGCCTGGTCGCTTGACGTGCCGGTGTTTCTCCTCGGCCTCGGTGCCAATATCCTAGTTGGTGATCGCGGGTTTCGGGGTCTCGTGGTGCGCAATCGAGCGGATCGCTGGACGCTCACCAACACCGGCCTCCTCCGGGCAGAATCCGGAACCGTAATGGCCACCCTGATCCATCAGACCGTCGCGCGCGGCTGGAGTGGCCTGGAGCACTTCGCGGGAATCCCCAGCACCGTCGGCGGCGCCATCTGGCAGAATCTCCACTTCCTCTCGCCTGCTCCTGAACGGGAACGCACGGTGTTCATCGCGGAAATCTTCCGCAGCGCCGAGACACTCGATCGCAGCGGAAATCGGAACGAGCTGTCGCTCGATGATATGCGTTTCGGATACGATACCAGCCGCTTGCACGATGGGCGTGAAATCGCGCTCGCGGCAACGTTCCAGTTGGCAAAGGGCGATCCCGCTCAGATGCATCGGGTCATGCAGGAAAATCTCAGCTGGCGCGGTGCTCGACACCCCTGGCTCGATTGGTACCCGAGCGCCGGCTCCATTTTTCAAAAAGCCGATGGCCACGGCGCCGGACGCCTGATCGACGCCGCCGGCCTCAAGGGGTACCGCCACGGTGGTGCTCAGATCTCCCATTTGCACGCCAACATCATCGTGAACCTCGGCACCGCGACGGCGCGTGACGTCCGGGAGCTCATTGCGTTCGTTCAGGATACCGTGGAGCGAGAATCCGGCGTGCGCCTGGTCCCTGAAGTCGGCTTCATTGGCGAGTTTTAGCAGAAGACGGCCAAAACCTTGAGCGAGTACAGGCAGTGGCGCTATAGTGACGCTTTGGCGATGTTATATTGCTTCATGTTCAGACACGCTATTTTGCCGCAGCCCACTGCTTCCACTCATCGTCCGCCGCCCCAATCGTCAGCTGGTTACCGTTCCGCGCCAGCGGCATCTTGAGCAGCAGTGGCTCCTCCGCCAGTAACTCGAACCAGCGGGCCTCGCTCAGTACCGCCTGCTTGAGGCCAAGCTCCGCATACCGCGCGGACTCGACGTCGACCAGCGTTCGTACCCCAAACTTCTGCGCAAAGCGCCGCAGTTCACCCGGCGAGGCCGGCCGTTCCTTCAAGTCCACGAAGTGGGTCTTGATCCGGCGCTCGGAAAAGAACCGTAGCGCCTTCCGTGTTTCGGCGCTTTTCCGGACACCGAAGATCTGGATCTCCATGCAACAGCCCTCGGAATATGCGTACCGCTCCCCGGTCGCCTGAATGGTAATCAACGCCTCCGTTCCGCCGGCCTTCGCGCCCGCCTGGTGGGTGCCCGGTCCCCATGCGCAAACGCTGTGGGGAAAATTCGCGCGACGAATCCCGCTGCCGGCCGCCGGTTATTTCGAACGGTGGGACACGCCGGACGGTGACTTCCTCGATCTGTTCCGGATTCCCGGAACCGATGCGGCCCCCCGCTTACTGATCCTGCACGGCCTCGAGGGCACCGTTCAATCCCACTACGCCCGCGGCATTCTCAGTTGGGCTGCCGGGCGGGGGTGGGCCGCAGATCTGTTGCTGTTTCGCGGGTGTGGGTCCGAGCCCAACCGGGCACCTCGTTTTTATCACTCCGGCGAGACCGCAGACCTGTCGTTCGTGGTCAGCCGCCTGACCGCCGACCGTTCCAGTGGGCCCCTGTTCCTGGTCGGGTACTCGCTGGGCGGCAACGTGTTGCTCAAGTGGCTCGGCGAGCGCGGGGGCGCGCTTCCAGCGGCAGTCCGCGCCGCGGCTGCCGTGTCGGTTCCCTACGACCTCGAAGCCGGAGCGGCGTTCATCCATCACGGGTTCTCCCAAATCTACGAGCGCCACTTCCTGCGCACGCTCAAGGCGAAGGCCGCGCGGAAACTCGATCAGTTTCCCGGGCTGTTCGACCCCGCGGCGCTCGCGGCCGCGCGTAGTATCGTGGCGTTCGACGAGGCGGTCACGGCCCCCGTGCATGGGTTCGCGAGCGCGCGCGACTACTATCAGCGTTCCAGCTCCATCCGGTTTCTGCCGGACATCCGCGTACCGACGCTTCTCCTCAGCGCGTACGACGATCCGTTCCTTCCGCCCGATCGCCTTGCG
>JAGWRB010000278.1 GCA_028876725.1 Gemmatimonadota bacterium | reverse complement strand
TTGCCCACGTCGAGCGCCGACTTGCGCCGCGTGAGGTCGCGCGCCTTGCGCGCCGCCTCGCGCGCCCGCGCCGCCGACACCGCCTTCTCGACCACGATGTTGGCCGTGCGCGGATGCTCGTCGAGATATCCCGACAGCCACTCGCCCACCACGGTCTTCACCGCGCTCTCCACCTCGGAGTTGCCGAGCTTGGTCTTGGTCTGCCCCTCGAACTGCGGCTCGCGGACCTTGACCGACAGCACGGCGGTGAGCCCTTCGCGCGCGTCGTCGCCGGAGAGCGTGAAGTCGGCCTTCTTGAGGAAGTTGCCCTTCTGCGCGTAGGAGTTGATCACGCGTGTGAGCGCCGACTTGAATCCGGTGAGATGCGTGCCGCCCTCGTGCGTGTTGATGTTGTTCACGAACGAGAACGTCGTGTCGTTGTACCCGTCGTTGTACTGCAGGGCCAGCTCGATGCCGATGTCGTCCTTGCTGGTCTCGAGGTAGAGCACCTCGGGGTGCAGCGCCTTGCGCGACGCGTTGAGGTGCTGGACGAACTCCTTGAGCCCGCCCTTGGCGTGGAAGGTCTCCTCGCGCTCCTCGCCCGGGCGCTCGTCCTTGATCGAGATCACCACGCCCTTGTTCAGGAACGACAGCTCGCGGAGCCGCTCGGCCAGCGTCTTGTACTGGTAGACGAGCACGGTGAAGATCTGCGCGTCGGGCTTGAACCAGATCGTCGTGCCCGTCTCCTTCTTGGGCACGTCGCGCAGCGCCTTGAGCTTGGTCTGCGTGATCCCGCGCTGGAAGTCCATGTAGTGCTCCTTCCCGTCGCGCTTCACCCACACCTTGAGCTGCTCGCTCAGCGCATTCACCACCGACACGCCGACGCCGTGCAGGCCGCCCGATACCTTGTACGAGCTCTTGTCGAACTTGCCGCCCGCATGCAGCACCGTCATCGCCAACTCGACGCCCGGCATCTTCTCCGTCGGATGGATGTCCACGGGAATGCCGCGCCCGTTGTCGACCACCGTGATCGAATTGTCGGCGTGAATCGTGACCGCGATGCGGTCCGCGTACCCCGCCAGCGCCTCGTCGATGGAGTTGTCCACCACCTCGTACACCAGATGGTGCAGCCCGCGCTCCGACGTCGACCCGATGTACATGCCCGGGCGCTTCCGCACCGCCTCCAGCCCCTTCAGTACCTGGATCTGGCCGGCATCGTACTTGGATCCGCTGTGGTCCGCTGATGTGCTCATGAGCCCTCGAGTGCGCGCTGGATTGCAGCCCGAACAAACGCCGAAAATACGGCCGGAAATCAACCAGAAAAATCTAACCAGAACCGGGACGTTACGCAACCACAAATTTGTCCATTAAGTGACTGCCACACAACCGCTTAGCGCACCAGCCGCCACCGGATCCGCTGCACCTTCCGCGCCCCCACTTTCTCGTTGATCGCCCGCAATAATTCCGGCTCCATCATCGACAACTCGGTCATCCACGCGTTGCTCGTCACCGACACCAGCAACACCCCCTTCCGATCGATCGAGACCGGCTGCGTCACCCGCGCGATCTGCGGACCCACCACCGCCGGCCAGTTCACGATCGCCGCCGCCTGCGCCAACCGCTCCCCAAGCTTCCCCTGGCCCAGCACGATCGGCACGACGTCGCCCAGCTTCGTCGGCTTCCCCGGCTTCCGTTCGCTCATGCCGCCTCCCAGGCGCGCAGCGCGCCCGCCTCCACGCGCACGCGATCGAGCCGCGTGAACTCCGGCGGAATGTCGCCGTCCCTCGGCACGGTCAGCAGGGTCTGGCCGATGCCCGCGTCCGACAGCAGCGCCAGAATCCGCGCCGCGCGCCGCGCGTCGAGCTCGGCGAACGGGTCGTCGAGCAGCAGCAAGGGCGCTGCGCCGCACGCGTCGCGCAGCGTCTCCCACTCGAGCATGCGCAACGCAATGGCCGCCGATCGCTGCTGTCCCGCCGAGCCGAAGGTGCGCAGATCGCGCCCGTCGAGGGTCAGCGCCAGATCGTCACGGTGCGGGCCGGCCTGCGTCATCCCCCGCTTCACGTCGAGCGCGAGCTTGGCCTCGAGCGCGGCGGCGATCGCGGCCGCCGGATCGCTCCCGCCGTCGAGCCCGCTCGCGTATCGCAACGTCGCGACGCCCGCCTCACCGATGGCCGCGCAGAGCTCGGCGTACCGTCCCGCGGCGCGCGCGACCCACGCGCAGCGATGCGTCCACAGCACGCCGCCGGCCTGCGCGAGCGGCGCGTCCCACACGCTCACCCGCGCGTCGGGCCGCCCGGTGCGCGCCGCGTCGCGGAGCGCCGCGTTGCGCCGGGCCAGCGCGCCGCGATAGGTCTGCAGCGCATTCAGATAGGGGCGCGACGTCAGCGCGAGCACGATGTCCAGATACCGTCGCCGTACCACCGGCGCCCCGCTCACGAGTTCGACGTCGGCCGGCGAGAACATCACCGAGGGCAGGGAGCCGATCCCGTCGCTCAGGCGCGGCATCGGTGCGCCATCTACCGTCACCCGCTTGCGCCGCGAGGCGCGCTCGAAGCCCACCGCCACGCGCGCGCCGCGCGCCACCGCGCCCTCGACGTGAAACCCCGCTGCCCCGAACCGCACCAGATCCACGTCACGCGCGCCGCGCACGCTGCGCAGGAGCTGCAGGTAGTACACCGCCTCCAGCAAATTCGTCTTCCCCTGGCCGTTCTCGCCCACCACGGCGAGGCCGTCGGCGGGCAGCGACAGGTCGAGGCGCTCGAAGTTGCGGAAATCGCGGAGCGCGAGCGTCGACAGCCGGACGGCGGCGGACGTCACCGGCCGGAGAACCGCGCCGCCCGCTTTTCGAGGAATGCGGTCGTGCCTTCCTTCATGTCGGCCGACGCCGCGAGCAGCCCGAACGCGGACGCCTCGAGCGCCAGCGCTTCATCGACGGGGATGCCGGCGCCCTGGTGCACGGCGGCGATGCAGTGCGCGAGCGCGAGCGGACCGTTGGCCATCATCTGTCCGAGCATTCGGCGCGCGGCGTCGACGAGCTCGGCGGCCGGCACCACCGCGTTCACCAGCCCGATGCGGAACGCCTCGGCGGCGTCGATCACTTCGCCGGTGAGCAGGAGCTGCAGCGCGCGCCCCGCGCCTACGAGACGCGGCAGTCGCTGCGTGCCGCCATAGCCGGGAATGATGCCGAGTTTGACCTCGGGCTGTCCGAACTTCGCGTGTTCCGAGGCGAGGCGCACATGGCACGCCATCGCGAGCTCGCAGCCGCCGCCGAGCGCGTAGCCGTTCACGGCCGCGATCACCGGCTTGGCGAGCGTCTCGATGTGCCGGAAAATGGCCTGCCCGCGGCGCGCCATCTCGTAGGCTTCCACGGCGCTCTTCTGCGGAAGCTGCGCGATGTCGGCGCCGGCCACGAAGGCGCGCCCGGCGCCGGTAATGATCGCGCCCCCGACGTCGTCGCGGGCGCGCACCTGATCGATGGCCTCGCCGAGCGCCGCCATCACGGCGTCGTCGATGGCGTTGAGCTTGTCGGGGCGGTTGACGGTGATCGTCGCGATCCGGTCCGCGACGTCGAAGGTGACGATGGATTCGGACATGGCGGCTGGGCTTGGGATGGCCTCGAATCTAATCCCCGCGGCGGCGCGCCGCCGCG
>JAGWRB010000277.1 GCA_028876725.1 Gemmatimonadota bacterium | reverse complement strand
GGCGCCGCCGCGCCCGCCGCATGACGGCGCGCGCGCCCGGCCCCGTTCCCGCCGCCGATCCCGCGCGCGCCCGCGCGCTCGTGCTGCGCTACGGCTGGAACGCCACGTCATACCAGATCCTGAATCCCGGCATCGCGCACTGGTTCTCGGCCGGCGGCGATGCGGTGATCGGATTCGCCCGCCACCATGGCGTGTACGTCGTGGCCGGCGCGCCGATGTGCCCCGACGCGCGGCTGGGCGAGGTGGTGGACGAATTCGAGCGCGAGGCGCGCGCCGACGGGAGCCACGTCTGCTATTTCGGCGCCGAGGGACGGCTGGAGCAGATACTGCGCGGGCAGCCGCGGCGCGCGTTCGTGATTCTCGGGGGGCAGCCGGCGTGGACGCCGTCGGCGTGGCCGCCGGTGATCGGCCGCCACGCGTCGCTCCGGGCGCAGCTGCATCGGGCGCGCAACAAGGGCGTGGAGGTGCGCGAGTGGCCGGCCGCGCGGGCGCACGGCCACCCGGATCTCTGGCGCTGCCTGCGCGAGTGGGGCACCACGCGCGGGTTGCCGCCCATGCGTTTTCTGGTGGAGCCGCGCACGCTCGATCGCCTGGAAGACCGCCGCGTGTTCGTGGCCGAGCGCGCCGGCGTGGGGGTGGTGGGGTTCCTGCTTGCGTCGCCGGTGCCGCTGCGGCGCGGGTGGCTCGTGGAACAGATCATTCGCGGGCGCGGGGCGCCCAACGGCTGCAACGAGCTGCTCATCGACGCGGCGATGCGCGCCTTCGCCGCCGAAGGTGCGGAGTACGTGACGCTGGGGCTGTCGCCGCTTTCGCGGCGCGCGCACCTGGACGAGGGCGCGAATCCGCCCTGGCTGCGGTTCACACTGGCGTGGATCCGGGCGCACGGGCGGCGCTTCTACAACTTCGACGGGCTCGACGCGTTCAAGGCGAAGCTCGATCCCGAGCGGTGGGAGCCCGTGTACGCGATTGCCGACGAGCGGCGGGCGCTGCCGCGCACGCTGTTCGCGATTGCCGCGGCGTTCAGCGGCGGGTCGCCGTTGGCGTTCGTGGCGCGGGCGGCGCTGGGGGCCGCGCGCATGGAGGCGGGGTGGGCGTTGGATCGCGTGAGGCCGTGAGGCGGTGAGGCCGTGAGGCGGTGAAGCCGTGAGGCGGTGAGGCGGTGAAGGGGCGGGGTCGCTGGACGGCGCGGCGGCGCCGGTGTTGATTGTGTGCGTCCGGTCCCGCTCGTTTCTTCCCGCCCTCCCGGCCACCCATCACATGCACTTCACCAGACTCGACTGGATCATCATCGCGGCGTCCATCGTCGTGTCGTTCCTGCCCGCGCTCTTCTTCTACAAGCGCGCGGGTTCGAGCACCGCCGAGTTCTTCACGTCGGGCCGCGCGGCGCCGTGGTGGCTGGTGGGCATCTCCATGGTGGCCACCACGTTCAGCACCGACACGCCGAACCTGGTGACGAACATGGTCCGGCAGAACGGCGTGGC
This sequence comes from Gemmatimonadota bacterium, assembly GCA_028876725.1. Lineage (GTDB taxonomy): Bacteria > Gemmatimonadota > Gemmatimonadetes > Gemmatimonadales > Gemmatimonadaceae > JAGWRI01. Next base: position 15,089 of record JAGWRB010000277.1, on the reverse strand, counting down.
CGACAACTGGCTGTGGTGGGCGTTCCTGCTCACCGGCATGATGACGGTGTTCTTCTTCGCGCGCATGTGGCGCCGCTCGCGGGTGCTCACCGATCTCGAGTTCTACGAGCTTCGCTACTCGGGCAAGGCGGCGAGCTTCGTGCGCGGCTTTCGCGCCATCTACCTCGGCCTGTTCTTCAACTGCGTGATCATGGCCACGGTGAACCTGGCGGCGGTGAAGATCGCCAGCGTCGTGCTCGGGTGGCCGCCCTGGCAGACGCTGTCCATCGCCGCCGTGATCACGATCTTCTTCGCGTCGGTGTCCGGGCTGTGGGGCGTGCTGGTGACCGACTCCATCCAGTTCACGATCACCATGACCGGCACGTTCGCCGTGGCGTACTTCGCGGTGAAGCAGCCGCAGATCGGCGGCCTGGCCGGCCTGATCCACAAGATCGATCCCAAAACGCTCAACCTGCTGCCGGACTTCGGCAACTGGCCGGTGGCGCTCTCGGTGCTGATCATCCCCATCACGATCCAGTGGTGGTCGGTGTGGTATCCGGGCGCCGAGCCGGGCGGCGGCAGCTACATCGCGCAGCGCATGCTCGCCTCGCGCACCGAGAAGGACGCGCTCACCGGCACGCTGCTGTTCAACGTCATGCACTACGCCCTGCGGCCGTGGCCGTGGATCATCGTCGCGCTGGCCAGCACGATCATCTACCCCGACCTGGCGTCGATCCAGCACACCTTCCCGATGCTCGACCCCAAGCTCCTGGGCGACGACATCGCGTACCCGGCCATGCTGCGCTTCCTGCCGGCGGGGTTCCTGGGGCTCATGGTGGCGGGGATGCTCGCGGCGTACCGGTCGACGATCGAGACGCACCTCAACTGGGGCACGTCGTACCTGGTGCACGACTTCTACCGCCGGTTCATCAGCCGCGACCGCACGGAGCGCCACTACGTGTTCGTGGGACGCGTGGTCACGGCGCTGCTCATGATCTGCGCGGCGCTGCTCACGTTCGAGCTCGACACCGCCAAGGAAGCGTTCGATCTCATCCTCTCCATCGGCGCCGGCACCGGACTCATTTATCTTCTTCGGTGGTTCTGGTGGCGCATCAACGCGTGGAGCGAGGTCTCGGCGATGGTCAGTTCGTTCCTGGTGGCGTTCGGCTTCTTCGTCGCCGGCAAGATGGGATATCCGGTGGCGGCCGATCTGTCGCTGGTCATCACCGTAGCCGTGACCACGGTCGTCTGGGTGGCGGTCACGTACGCCACCGAGCCGCACGACCACGCCACGCTCCTCAACTTCTACAAACTCGTCCGCCCCGCCGGTCCGGGCTGGAAGGCGATCCGTGAGGAAGCGGGGCTCGGCCCCTCGCCCGACAGTCTCCCGCAGGCGATGCTCGGCTGGATGCTCGGCTGTCTGTTCGTGTACGCGGCGCTGTTCGGCACGGGAAGCATTCTGTACGGACGCACCCCGCAGGCGATCATGTGGATCGTGGCATTCGTGGCCAGCGGCCTCGGGCTCATGCGGCTGGTGCCGCGGCTCTGGTCGGGCGCGGGCTCGGAGGCAGCAGAGCAGGGATGACGCATCGCTGGCCCGCCGTCACGAAGGCCGTCGTGCTCGCACGAGGGCTGGGCACCCGCATGCGCCGTGAGGACGCCGGCGCGGCGCTCGACGAGGCGCAGGCCGCCGCCGCGGCGCGCGGTCTCAAAGCCATGATCCCCATCGGGCGCCCGTTCCTCGACTACGCGCTCAGCGCGCTGGCCGACGCCGGCTGTCGCGACGTGTGCATCGTGATCGCGCCCGGCCCAAACGATATACGAGATCACTACTTGCGCACGCCGCCGGAGCGCGTGCGAGTGTCGTTCGCGATCCAACAGGAACCCCGCGGCACCGCCGACGCGCTGCAGGCGGCCGAAGCGTTCGCCGCCGGCGACCGGGTGCTGATGGTGAATTCCGACAACTACTATCCGCCGGCGGCGCTCGCCGCGTTGCGGGCGGTCCCCGCCGCGGGCGTGCTCGGCTTCGAGCGCGACGCGCTGATTCGCGAGAGCAACATCGAACCGGACCGCGTCCTCCGCTATGCCCTCCTCGCGCCCACGGCCGACGGCGCCCTGGCCCGCGTGGTCGAAAAGCCCGACGACGCCACCGCGCGCGCCTTTGGCGACAACCCGCTCGTGAGCATGAACGCGTGGCTGTTCACCCCGGCGATCTTCGATGCGTGCCGGCGCGTGACACCCTCGCCGCGCGGAGAGCTCGAACTGCAGGACGCCGTCCGCATCGCCATCGATGCCCTGGGCGAGCGGTTCGACGTCGTGCGCGTGGCCGCCGGCGTGCTCGATCTCTCGAGCCGCGGCGACATCGCCAGCGTGCGCGAACGGCTGGCGGGCGTGGAGGCGCGGCCGTGAGCGGCGCGTTCTCGCGCGCGCTCGCCGCCGCCGGCATGTCGGGCGGCGCCGCCACCGCCAAGGAGGCGCTCTTCGCGATGGCCGTCGAGGCGCTGCGCGCGCACGACGCCGCAACGGAATCGCTCGGGGCGTGGTACGCGCCCGGGCGCGTCGAGGTGCTGGGCAAGCACACCGACTATGCCGGCGGGCGCAGCCTGCTGTGCGCCGTGGAGCGCGGCGTCTGCCTCGTGGCGGCGCCGCGCGGCGACGGCCGGGTGCGCGTGATCGACGCCAAGCTGAAGGACTCCGTCGAGTTCCCGTTCGGGCCGGACATCGAGCCGCCGATGGGCCACTGGTCCAACTACCCCATGACGGTGGTGCGCCGCGTGGCGCGCAACTTTCCCGATGCGCGCCGCGGCCTCGACATCGCACTGGCCAGCGACCTCCCGCTGAGCGCGGGGGTGAGCAGCTCCAGCGCGCTGATCGTGGCCATGTTCCTTGCCGTATCGCACGTGAACGCGTTGGAACGCGACCCCGCCTACCGCCGTGAAATCGCGAGTCGCGAGGACCTCGGCTCCTACCTGGGCTGCGTGGAGAACGGGCAGAGCTTCGGCGCGCTGGCCGGGGACCGCGGCGTGGGAATCTTCGGCGGCAGCGAGGATCAGACCGCCATTCTCTGCTGCCGCCCGCGCACGCTCAGTCAGTACTCGTTCTGCCCGGTGCGCGCCGAGGGCGCCGTGGGGCTGCCCGAGGCGCACGTATTTGCGATTGCTAATAGCGGCGTGCTCGCCGAGAAGGCGGGGGCCGCGCGCGAGCTCTACAATCGGGCGTCCGTGGCCACGCAGGTGATCCTGCGCCTCTGGAACGACGCGACCGCGCGCGCCGACGGCTCGCTGGCGGCGGCGGTCGATTCCTCGCCCGACGCGGCGGAGTGCATGCGCGCGATCGTGCGCGGCGCCTCGCACGCCGAGTACGCGCCGGGGATTCTCGTGGACCGATTCGATCAGTTCGTGGACGAGAGCACGCGCATCATTCCCGCGGCGCGCGCGGCGCTCGACGCCGGCCGCCTCGACCGCTTCGGCGCGCTGGTGGACGAGTCGCAGAACAACGTCGAGCGCTGGCTCGGCAATCAGATCGACGAGACGGTGGCCCTGCAACGGCAGGCGCGGGCGCTGGGCGCCGTGGCGGCCTCGGCGTTCGGCGCCGGATTCGGCGGCAGCGTATGGGCGCTGGTGCCCGAGGCGAATGCCGAGGAATTCGCTCATTTGTGGGAATCGCGGTATCGTATGGCATTCCCGGCGGCCGGCGAGGCGGCCGGTGTATTCGTGACAGGCGCAGGTCCCGCGGCACTCGAGCTGGTTCACGCGTAAACGGGAGGGCGCATGTGGAAGGAATTCAAGGAATTCTTGATCAAACAGAACGCCATCGCGCTGGCTATCGGTGTCGTGATCGGCGTGGCGCTGAACACCGTGGTGCAGGCGATCGTGAACGACATCATCATGCCCATCGTGCTCGTCGCCGAGAAGGCGGCGGCCGGCGCGGGGGGGGATGTGCTCAAGTGGGCGCCGCAGATCGGGCCGTTCACGTTCAAGGTGGGCGACCTGCTCAGCGCGCTGCTGAACTTCGTCATCATCGGCTTCGTCGCCTGGCGGATCAGCAAGATGTTCATGAAGCCGGCGCCCGCCGGACCGCCCACCACCAAGCAGTGCGGGTTCTGCAAGAGCACCATCGACATCGCGGCCACCCGGTGTCCGCACTGCACGAGCCAGCTCTCGGCGTAATTCCGGCGCGTGGCCACCCGACCTCCGCGCGACGGCGGCACTGGCGAGGCGCGCGGCAACTACGCGCGCATCTACGCCATTGTGAAGCGCATCCCGCGCGGCCGGGTAGCCACGTACGGGCAGGTGGCGCGGCTGGCCGGTCTGCCCGGGCATGCCCGGCAGGTGGGGTATGCCATGGCCGCTCTGCGCGATGGGATGCGCGTGCCCTGGCAGCGCGTGATCAACGCGCAGGGAATGGTGAGCGCGCGACGCGCCGGCCCGGGCGCGGGCGTCCGCCAGCGGCAGTTGCTCGAGCGCGAAGGCGTGACGTTCGACCCGCGCGGTCGCGTGCCGTTCGACCGTTACGGATGGCGCCCTCGCGGGCGCGTTGCGTGACCGCTAACGTGGATAGCGCCGCCGGCTCTCGTGGCCGCGCACGCCGGAGAATGCGACGATGCTAGAGTACTTCAAGCGGCTGTTCGCCCACGTGGAGTGGGCCGACACGCGCACCCTGCGGTCGTTGGTCGACAGCGAGCACCTGCCCGCGCACGCCGTCGAGCTGTTCGCGCACGTGGTGGCCGCCGAGCACGTGTGGCTGTCGCGCATGCGCGGCGAGGCGGCGCGCTATCCCGTGTGGCCCAACCTGTCGATGGCCGAGTGCGACGCGCTGATGCGCGAGAACCACGCGGCCTACGCCGAGTTTCTCGACGACATTACCGAGGCCGACCTCGCCGTGGCGGTGCCGTACCGCAATTCGGCGGGGCGGGAGTTCACGTCCACCGTGGAAGAGATGCTGACGCAGGTGGCGATGCACGCCAGCTATCATCGCGGGCAGATCGCGGCGCTCGTGCGGGCCGCGGGAGACACGCCCCAGCCCACCGACTTCATCGCCTTCGCGCGCGGGGCGCCGGCGGCCACGCGCCAGGGCGGGCAGGGGGGCGCATGACGGGCGGGCCCCCGGTGGAGCCGACACCCACCCATGTGCCGCCGCACGCGGCGCCGCCGGGCGGAGCGCTCGCCGCCGCGGCGCGCGCGCATCGGCGGCGGCTGTACAAGCCGCTGTATCCCAAGCCGGTGTACTACCGTCACCTGCTGCGCAACGGGCTCATCGGCGCGTCCATGGTGTTCGCGGCGCTGATGGTGGGAGTGCTCGGCTATCACTTCACCGCCGGCCTCGGCTGGCTCGATGCGCTGGTGAACGCGAGCATGATCCTCGGCGGGATGGGGCCGGTGGATCCCGTGCGGTCGGACGTGGGCAAGTGGTTCGAGAGCTTCTACGCGCTGTTCAGCGGCGTGGTGTTCATCAGCTCCGTGGGCGTGCTGCTGGCGCCGGCGGCCCGCCGGTTCCTGCACCGCATGCACCTGGACATCGAGGCCGAGGACTAGGGGTGATGCCGGATCGTGACTTGACACGCATGGCGCCGGCGGCCAAGATAAGGGCGATGACCACGCGCACCTGCTGGTATTACTCCTACTGGTATTCGACCTCTCAAACGGGCCGAAGCTGGAGGCGTGCGCACCGGTAGGTAGCGTGGCAGCGATTCCACAGGCGGTCCGTGAATGCACGGGCCGCCTTTTTTGTTTTCCACCATCGAGGTCGTCATGCTGGACGCCACACAGAATCCCCAATCGGAGATCGCCGAACCGCGGTTCATCGAGCAGCGGTGGCACGACTACACCAACGAGGATCACGCCGTGTGGGCGCTGCTCTACGAGCGCCGCATGAAGGATCTCGCCGAGCGGGGGAGCGAGGTGTATCTGCGGGGCGCGGAGCGGATCGGGCTGTGTCCCGACTGCGTGCCCGACCTGGCGGTGGTGAACGAGAAGCTGCGCGCGCTCACCGGGTGGCGGGCCGTGCCCGTGAGCGGGTTCCTGCCGGCGCCGGAATTCTTCCGGTGTCTGGCGCGGCGCACCTTTCCCACCACCGTGACCGTGCGGCCGCGCGCGCAGCTCGACTACCTGCCGGAGCCCGACATCTTCCACGACGTGTTCGGTCACGTGCCGCTGCACGCGAGTCCGGCGTTCGCCGATTATCTGCAGCGGTTCGGGCAGATCGCGTGCCGGGCGGAGCGGGAGGAGCAGATTCGCGGGATGGCGCGGCTGTTCTGGTTCACCGTGGAGTTCGGGCTCGTGCGCGAGGGCGACGCGGTGAAGGTGTACGGCAGCGGGCTCATTTCCAGTCATGGCGATGCGGCGCGTGCGCTGGGGCCGGAGTGCGAGCGGCGTCCGTTCAGCGTGGACGCGGTACTGGCGCAGGACTTCGCCATCGACCGGATGCAGGACGTGCTGTTCGTGATCGACACCTTCGGGCTGCTGTTTCACGCGGCGCAGGAGGCGGCGCAGAAGCTGGGGATACCGGATGCGGTGTGACCGTGCCATTTTGGGCCGGTGAACCACACGACGAGCGGTAGACGAGTCGCGGGCGCGGCGCTGCTGGCGGGCGCCGCGCTGGCGGCGGCCGGCGCGTGCAAGGCCGGCCCCACCCCGCAGCAGATCGCGCAGCAGCAGTCGCAGCACGCGCAGGCGGTGGCCAGCTCCCCCTGCCCGCCCGACGGATCGTGGAAGGAGTGCAACCTCACCGAACGCCTGCTGCAGGCCGGGATGGGGGTGCGGCTGGACAGCGCGCCGGCAAAGGACAGCGCCATCGCGCAGGCGGGCGTGCTGTACCACATCGGGCGCGCCACGCTCGAAGCGTACTTCTTCGCCGATTCCAACGCGCGCAAGGCCGCGGCGGCCAAGCTCGACACCAGCAAGTTCATCGACTACATGGCCACGCAGGTGTACCCGCCCAAGACGTCGATGCTGCAGTCGGCGAACCTGCTGGCGCTGCTGGTGAGCCAGAACGACGCGCAGCGGCAGCGGATCGGGGATGCGATTACCGCGGGGGCGCCGCAGCCGGCTAAGAAGTAGGGACGAGCAGCAGCAGCGCGATCACGGCCGGCCCCTCCGCGCCGCCCGACGCCCCGGCGTGCAGATCGGCAAAGGCGCGCACGGCGGTGAGCCACGCATCGTCGGGCATGCGCGCCTCGGCCAGCTCGGCCAGCACCTGCTCGGCGCCGGCGCCGAACGGCAGCGTTGCCGCGCGCCGCGCCGCGCGCGCGAGGGGCACGTAGCGGCTGCGCAGATGCCGCGGCACGCGAGACGCAATGGACTCGATGCGCCGGATGAGCCGGCGGCGAGCCGTTCCTGCCGCGTTCACCGACGACTCGAACAGATCCAGCGACTCCCGCATGCCGCACCAGTCGTCGATGCGCGACAGCGCGTCACGCACGTCGGCAACGTCCGCGCGCAATCCGGGACCATCGGCCGTTCGCACCATGGCGAGGACGTCCTGCGGCGCGTCGCTGATCGATGCGCCATGCGAGGCCACGATGCGGTCGTGTCCCTCCGTGCGCACGAGCGCCAGGAATCCCGTCGTGGGCGCGCGCACGGCCGCGACTATCGGCGGTGCCGACGGCGCGTCCACCGGCCGCAGCCACGCTGCGAGCCGTGCCGCAAGTTCGTTGGTTGCGTCGATGGCCTGCGGCGCTTCGATGGCCGGTTCGGGGAAGAGCGCCGGCATGATCGTTCCCTGAACCCCCACGGCACGCGCCGCGGCGCAGACCTTCTGGCGCAGGCGCTGCTCGACGCGCAGCAGGCGCTCCGCTGACGCGGGCGGGCGAAGGGCGTAGACGAACACCTCGGCGTGCGGCGAGTTCAGTCGGCGCACCCGCCCCACGCGCTGCTCGCAGCGCGCGGGACTCCATGGCAGATCGGCATGCACCACCACGCTCGCCTGCTGCAGGTTCACGCCTTCGCTGAGCACGTCGGTGCTGACCAGCAGCGTGATCTCGCGGCCGCGCTCGGCATCGGGCGCGGCGAAGCGCGCGAGCGTTTCGCCGCGGCTCATGCGGCCGCCCGGCACCACGCCGCCCGCGTGCGTGAGCATCGCGACGCCGCCGTGCGCGGCGAGCCGCGTGTACAGGGCATGGACCGTGGCGGCGAATTCCGCGAACACCACGATCCGCGCGCCGGGGTGGGAGCGCCGCACGCGAAGCAGCGCGGCGGCGCGCGCGTCATCCGCATCCACGCTCTGGTCGAGGCGGCGCATCAGCCGGCGCACATGGTCCATGTGCGAAGTGACGCGATGAGCGCAGGCCGCGGGGTCGCGCAACGGGTGGTCGCTGGCAAGTTGCGGGAACGCGAGCTGCAACGCGCCATCCGCGTAGCACCAGGCGCGCAGCTCCTGCCGCGTGGGGTGGCGGCCGGCCTCGAAGGCGCGCAGCAGCGATTCCGCCTGGGCCAGCCGCGCTCGCAGGGCGGCCTGCAGCGCGGCACGGCTCGAACCCCACTGGCGCACGAGCGAGAGCGCGATGAGGGGTCCGCCGTCTCCGCCATCCTCCACGGTCATCGGGGGCGGCAGTCGCAGGAGGTCATCGAGCACCGCAGTATCGTCGGGCACGTCGAGCCAGCGGAGCGACGCCACCGTCGGGAGTCGCGAACCTCCAGTCGTATTGGTCACGTCGGCCGCCGAGCGCTTCACGATGCAGCGCTGCAACTCCGCCTCGGACATCGACCACGCGCGCTCCCCCAGAAAGAGCGCGAGCTGGGCGCGCAGATCGTCGATGCGATTGTGCACCGGCGTCGCCGTGAGCAGGAGCACCTTCGCGGCGGCCGACAGCCGAGCCAGCGCGCGATATCGGTGCGTAGCCGGATTGCGAACGTGGTGCGCCTCGTCGGCAACCACGAAGTCGGCCACCGGCAGAGTCGTGAGGCCGCGGCTCAGGGCGTCATACGAAAACACTTGAGCGTGCGTGCCGGTGGCCGCCAATGCCTCGGTCCACATGGGGCGCAGAGCCGCCGGCGCGACCACCACGAGCGCGCGGGCGTCCCGCGCCGCGGCCAGCGCGGTATAGGTCTTGCCGAGCCCAACGGAATCGGCCAACATGGCGCCCCCGTGGGCGTCGATCAGTGTGCGCAAGCGGGCCGCGGCGTCGCGCTGGTGCGGCCGCAGGACCACGGAACCGAGCGTTGGCTGTCCGTGTGCCCCGAGCCAGGCGCCGGCGATGGCGCTGCGCACCGCGTCCGGCGCTGCTGGAGACCAGTTCACGAGGCGTTCCAGGCAAACAGCGGCGCGAGGTCGGCGTGCCGCACGCCGTACGCGTCGAGCACCGCGTCGGTGAGCGCGGCGGCGGGGGGGGACTCCAGCGCCCGCCGCTCCTCGAACTCCCGCACGAGCGGGCCGAGCACTCGGCGCGCGCGGCGCCAGTCGGCGGGGAGGGGAAGGCGCGCCATGGTCCAGCCCAGATAGCGGCGGAACCCGCCGCGTGCCGGCTCGGCAAGCACGTGCAGCCACGCCGCCGCGATTGCGGAGTTGAGAACCGCGGCCAGCACGCGCGCGTCGGTGCGATCGGCGCAGCGCGCCACGTAACAGGTGTTGAGCGGCACCGTGCGGTCGCCGGCCGGCAGGATCAGGGCGCGCGGCCGGCGCCCGAAATCGGCCCACACCACGCGTGGGGCGTCGTGTCCGGCGCTTTCGGTGCGGAAGAGCGCCCACCAGTGCCGGGTGTGTCGCGCGTCGGCGCGGCTGATAAGTGTACGCTTATAACGCGCGAGCCAGCGGGCGGCGAGCGGCGGCAGCGCGTCGAGAGGCGCGCCGTCGTCGTCGCAGGTCCACACGATCCACTCGTCGCTGGGGCGCGCGCTCCAGCCGCGCACGGTCTCGCCGCGAATCACGGGCCGCAGCATGGACGCCTCGATGCGGCCGGTGCGGCCGTCGGCCGCGCGAACCCCCGCCGTATCCGCTCGTTCGTCCATGCGCTCCACGACGAACGCCTCGTTGCATCCGCACTTCACGCCGAGGAGCGGGCGCCCCACCGCGCTCGACGCCATTGGAACGCCCGCTTCCGCGAGCGCGTCGAAGGCCCGCCGCACCGGCGGCGGGAGCAGCAGCCACGGACTGCCGGGGCTCGCATCGAGTCCCAGCCCGCTGGCCGGGAGCGTCCACGTCGCGATGCGCGGTCCCTGGTGGAGCGCCACCGTCACGGGCGTCGGGGCCGGCACCGGCGCGGGGACGCCCTCGCCGCGGCGCAGCGAGCGCGCCGTCACGACCGACGGATACACGGCGGCGTCGAACGCGGCCGGGGCGTCGGACAGATCTTCTACGTGGGTGAGCCGCGCGCGTTCGGCGAGCAGACGCCGCACGCCGCCTCCGGCGAGCGCGCGCCAGAGCTTGGCCGGCACCAGCAGCGCGAGTGCGCCGCCCGGACGCAGCAGCGACAGCCCGCGCTCCACGAACAGCGCGGAAAGGTCGGCCTGGCCCGCGAACCCCGGCGACGCGTGCGCCGCGGTCGCGCCCGGCGCCCACTGCGCGTCGCGGAACACCGCGAAGCGGCGGCGCAGCGCCGCTCGCTCGGCGGGCGGCACGCGATGCAACCGCACCCACGGCGGATTGCCCACCACGATGTCGAATCCCCCGCGCGAGGCCACGTCGCCGAAGTGCACGCCGAACGAGAACGGCAGCGCCCCGCCGTCGGCCACTCGCCGGCGTTCCCGCTTGAGCCCGGCGGTTCGCGTGCGGAGCTCTTCGAGGGTCGACCGGTCGGAGGCCGACACGCCGTGCCGGTTGCCGAAGAGATCACGCCCGCGCCGCGAGAGCAGCAGCTCCCGGCGCGCGTGCTGCGCCGCGGCGATCGCGCGATCCAGCGCCGCGAGCGCGCGCCGGCGTTCGTCGTGATCGAGCGCCCGGCTGAGCGCCGACTTCCGGGCCCCGCTCGCGCGCGCGTAACGGCGGTGAAGCGTGACGAGCCGCGAATTCCGTGGTGTGGTCGCGCCCTCGGACCCTTCGAACCCGGCGCCGGCGAGCGCGTCCCCCACGCGGATGTTCCGGTCGAGGTTCGGAAGCGGCGTGACGTCCATCGGGTTGGGCGGCGCGCAGTCGATCACGACCGACAGCCAGAGGCGGAGCTCGCAGAGCCACACGGCCATGGGATTGCGATCGACGCCGTACAACGACGTGGTCACGACGTCGCGCTTGACGTCGCTCGACGCCCGGCGCTCGCCCAACCGGATGCGCAGCTCCGTGAGGCGCTCGAGCGCGTGGACCAGGAAGGCGCCGGAGCCGCACGCGGGGTCCAGCAGCGTGACGCGCGCCAGCGTTCGCCGCAGCGCGGGATCCTCAACCGACTCGGCTGACGGGGCGAGCAGCGCCGCGATATCGCCGTGCGATGCGCCGGCGTCGGACAGCGCGTGCGCGAGCGCGAGGTCGGTCACGTGCTCGACCAGCCGCTGCGGGGTGAAGAACGCTCCCGAGTCTCTCCGGTCGTGCGACGCCATGAGCGACTCGAATGCGCGGCCGAGCATTTCGGGGTCGATGGCCGCGTCGGTCCAGGTGGCGGCATCCTCGCGCGCGGTGAACCGGTAGCCTCCGAACAACTCGCCGATCATCGCGCCGAAGGCCTCGTCGCTGAACTCGAGGCGACGGTACCGGCGCTCGAGCGGCGTGGGCGCGAACAGCCCGCCGTTGAGGAACGGAATGCGTCCCAGCGCGTGCGCGGCCGCCGCCCGGCGCGGGACGGGCGTGTTCAGCGTTCCGAAGAAGAGCGGCCGCAGCACACGACGGTGGAAGCCACCGCCGCCGGCCATGCAGGCGTCGAACGTCCTCGCGAGAAATTCGGTCCCATCGTCGAGCCACTGCTTGGCCTGCAGGAAGGCGAGGAAGAGCAGCCGCGACGTGTGGAGCAGGGCCAGCGTGCGCCGATCCTCCTCCCCCGCCGCGATCGACGCCGAGTCGGCGAGGGCGCGCACGCGCTGCTCGAGCTCGCGGTAGAAGCGGTTTCCAAGCGCGTCTCGCCCCAGCACTTCGTTCCATCGGAGGTGCATGAGCACGTCGTCGTCGCCGGCGGCGGCGGCCAGGGCGCAGAGCGTTTCGGCGTCGCTGTCCACGATGCGTGTGCGGTCGACGAGCAGCGAGCGCACCCGCGGGGGATGCGTGGCGCCGCTCCACGCGGCGAGGGCGAGCGACGGCCAGCGCGCGTCGGCCACGGCCACGAGCCACTGCACCTGCGGCGCTCGTGACTGCAGCCGCGCGGCGAGCCGCGGCAGCTGTTCGCGCAGCGGATCGCCCTGACGGACCACGGCGGTCAAGGCGCGGACGTGGCCCGGGCCGGCCGCTACGTGCGCGTCGTCAAAGGTCGAGGGGAGGCCGATGGCCTCGCGGCGCGCGGCGTCGAGGGGACGGGGGGCGCCGCCGACGCCGAGCGTCGCGACGAGACGGGAAAGGGCAGCCGGGGAGTCGGCAGCGGCCAGGAGGCCGGCGGCGCTTCGGAGGGTGAGCACGCGGAGAGGATGTGTGCTCCGACCCGGCACCCCATGACCACTTCATTGCAGGCAGGGCCGAACCAGCGCCGCCGCTCACCCCGTGCGGTACGCCCGCCCCTTCCACTGCACCTGCTTCCCCTGCGCGAGCGCCGTGGTCACGATATATAATAAAACTAATATGCCCAGCGGGTACACGAGCGCGTACCACAGCGGCAGGTCGAAGAAGGCGTAAGCCCCGAGCCAGAACGCCACCGCCGCCGCCACGCCCAGCGCCGCCCAGAGGAACCACGCGCCGGAGACGAGCCCCAGCAGCCCCGCCACGAGCACCACCGGAGGCGCCAGCGCGACGAGCGGCACCGCCACCAGCGTCACTGGAAAGAGCGCGCGCGCCAGCGGCCGGTCGGGCACGGCCTCGAGCCCCCCCACGAACACGTTCTTTCGCCACCCCGCGATCACCTCGGCCAGCGAGGTGTACATCCGCGTCCGCAGTTGCTCGAGCCCCGCCACCAGCACCATTCGCCGTCCCTGCCGCACGAATCGCTGCGCCAGCGCCAGATCCTCGGCCACCTTCTCGCGCACCGCCTCGTGCCCGCCGCTGGCCTCATACGCCGCGCGCGTAATGAAAATGCACTGCCCGTTGGCGATCACGTCGTCGGGGCGCCGAGCATTGCTCACCTGCTCGGTGCCCCCGTAGCGCGCAATGAGCAGGACGAAGAGTTGCGGCTGCACCACCCGCTCCCAGAAGGTCCCCAACTCCTGCATCCCCCCCACGGTGAGCAGATCGGCTCCCCGCGAGCGCATGCAGTTCACGCCGCGCGCAACGAGATCGGGTGCGTGCCAGGTGTCGGCGTCGGTGAACAGATACACCTCGCCGGTGGCCGAGCGCACGCCGGCAGTGCACGCCCACTGCTTGCCGAACCACCCCTCGGGCAGCGGCGGCGGCGTGACCACCTTCACCCGCGCGTCGCTCTGCGCCATGGCCCGCGCGAGCCCCCCGGTCTCGTCGGTGGAGTGGTCGTCCACCACGATCACCTCCGCGTCGGGGTGCGTGGTGGCCAGAATGGACCGCACGCACCGCTCGATGTTCCGCGCCTCGTTGCGGGCCGGCACGATCACACTCACCCGGGGCACCGGCGCCGGCACCACCTCGGGCCACTCGTCGAGCGAACGCGTGTGGCGCGCGCGCACCACGATCACCAGCGGCGCCAGCACCCAGGGGAGGGCAAGGAGAATGGCGAGGGCAACGGACATGGTGAAGAGTAAATAGAAACCGGTGGGCAGTGGGCAGTGGGCAGTGGGCAGTTGGCAGATCGACCGCCCACCGCCCACCGCTCACCGCCCACTGCCCGCTGGCATTCCGTTGACCCCATTCGCGTCCCTCCCTACACTCCGCGTATGCACTCGTTAATCCGCGCCCTCGCATGAAACGCCCCCCGCCGCTGGGGCCCGGCGCCCGCGTCGCGCTGGTATGCCCCTCGGGCCCGTTGGCCGGCCCCGACGATCTGGCCCGCGCCGAGTCGAACGCTCGCGCCATGGGGTGGGAGCCCGTGCCCGGGCAGTGGGTGCTGGCCCGCGACGGCTACTTTGCCGGCACCGACCAGCAGCGGCTCGACGACTTCAACGCCGCCTTGCGCGACGATTCCATCGACGGCATCTGGTGCATGCGCGGCGGCTACGGCGCCATGCGCCTGCTGGAGGGGATCCAATACGACGTGCTCCGGCGCCATCCGAAAGTCGTGATGGGCTACTCCGACGTCACCGCGATCCTCGCCGCCGTCAACCGCCGGTGCGACGCCGTCAGTTATCACGCCCCGGTGGCCCGCGCCGATCTGACGCCCTTCACCACCGATTCCCTCCGGCGCGCCGTGGTGCAGGGGGTCGATCCGTGCGGCGCGGCGCCTGCCGCACGCACCCTTCGCGGGGGCCGCGCGCAGGGGCGCCTGGCCGGCGGCAACCTCGCCCTCGTCGCCGCGCTGGCCGGCACGGCATTCACGTTCAATTACGAGCACGCCATTCTGGTTTTCGAAGACGTGAATGAGGCCGTCTACCGGGTGGAGCGCATGCTGCTCTCCCTGCGCCTGGGCGACGCCTTCGCGAGCTGCACGGGGATCGTGTTCGGCGCCTTTACGAACACTCCCGAGGATCGTCCTGACAACGGCGGGTCGCGCGCCCTCGAAGCCGTGCTGCAGGAGGTGGCCGACCAGCTCCGCGTCCCCTGCATCGCGGGGGCGCCGGTGGGGCATATCGCCGACCAGTGGACGCTCCCCCTTGGCGCTCGCGCGGTCCTCGACGCCGATGCTCGAACCCTCACGGTGGGCTGAACCTTACCGGGGCTCCCGCGCGCGGTTAGGTTAGCGAACGGACCCCCGTCACGAATCTCATGAAGACTGGCCAGCAACTCCTCGACGAAGTCAAGGCGCGCATTCAGGAAACTTCGATTGCGAGCGCGCTCGACAGCTACCGGCGCCGCGAGCACGTGGTGTTCCTCGACGTGCGCGATCCGAACGAGACGGCCCTGGGCCGCATTCCCGGCGCGCTCACGATTTCCCGCGGCAACCTGGAATCGAAGGTCGAGTCGCTGATTCCGCGCGACGCGATGGTGATCGTGTACTGCTCCAATGGCAATCGCTCCGCATTCGCCGCCGATACGATGGAGCAGATGGG
>JAGWRB010000276.1 GCA_028876725.1 Gemmatimonadota bacterium | reverse complement strand
GCGTCCGCGACATCCGGTCGTCGATGTCGCTGTCCAGATACATGTTCACCGCGTTCGCACCGCCGGCCATCAGATACCCGCCCGCCAGCAGCACCAGCACCAGCCACACACTCGGCCGCCCCGCCGATCACGATGTTCTGCGGCGTGCTCCGCTTGAGCCAACGCGTATAGAGCAGGATGTACGCGTAGAACCCCAACAGCGCCAGCGCCGCCGTGAGCAGGTTGGCGTACCGCGCCAGCAGGAACGTCGCCCCCGTCGCCAGGATGAGCCCGAACACCAGCACCTCGCGCGGATGCATCCGCCCGCTCGGAATCGGGCGCAGCCGCGTCCGCGACATCCGGTCGTCGATGTCGCTGTCCAGATACATGTTCACCGCGTTCGCACCGCCGGCCATCAGATACCCGCCCGCCAGCAGCACCAGCACCAGCCACACACTCGGCCGCCCCGCCACGTACATCGGCGCCACGGTCGTCACCAGCAGCAGCGAGATGATCCGCGGCTTGGTGAGCGTCAGGAAATCACGCGTCAGCGTGCGCGCCGCCGACGGCACGGGAGTCGCCGCCTCGCTCACGACCCCACCTCGGCCAGCGGCCGTGCCGCTCCGCCCGCGCTCGGCGACGGATCCGGAACGGCCGCCGCGCGCCCGTCGCCCAGCGGACCCAGCCCGGCCGCGATCCGCGCCAGGTACGCCAGCGTGAACGACGCCAGCCAGATCCCCACTCCCGTCGCTTCGTGCAGCGACCGCAGCGCCGGTGGTAGGTGCAGCAGCACCATCGACGCCGCAATGACGATCTGCAGCACCACCAGCGTCGTCGCCACGTTGAGCGCGCGCCGCACGGTGGGCCCCACGCGCCCGCGCGCCCGGAGCGCCATCCCGATCAGATGCAGCGCCAGCAGAATGGCGATGGTGCGGTGCGTGAGCTGAATGTGCACCGACCCCGCCGGCGCGTCGGGATTCGGACCGCAGAACGGGAACGTCGTGCACCCCACCGCCGCGAACGGAAAGTTCGCCGTGAGCCCGCCCATGGCGACGGTCAGGAACGCCATCCCCGCGGCCGCGTATGCGCTGCGCACGAACCCCCGCGGCGCATGCTCGCCGCGCACGCCCGTGCCGCCCATCGCGCCCGCGCGCACCACGGCCGCCGCGAGCATCGCCAGCAGCATCATGGCCAGCGTCCAGTGCGCCACCACGGTCCACGGCGCGTTGCCGAGCTTCACCGTCACGCCGCCCAGCACGGCCACGGCGAACACCGTGACCACGGCCGCCGACGCCATGCGCAGGACGCCCCCGCGCCCGCCCACGCCCGGCTCCCCGCGGTGCCGCCAGGCGGCGATCCAGAGGAGCACCAGCGAGAGCGTCACGATCGACGCCAGGTACCGGTGCAGCACCTCGATGATCAGGTCCGGCCTCGAGAAGGGCGGGAACCAGTAGCCGTAGCACTTGGGCCAGGTGGTGCCGCAGCCGAGCCCCGAGCCCGTGATGCGCACGATGGCGCCGAAGACGAGGTGCAGGCAGGCCACGCCGAGGGCCAGCCAGGCGAGCTTCCGAACGGTGCTCATCGGAGGCCCGGGGCCTGAACGGCCGAATCGGAGAGCTGCAGCAGCGTGGCGGCGCTCCGCCGGTGCATGGCCTGCCAGGTCAGCGCGAACACGCCGATCAGCACGAGGGCCGGGAGCAGCGTCCACACGACCTCGACCCCCGTGCGGGGGCGGGGCACCTGTTCACTGCCGGGCGCAGGCTCGTGGGGGCTGAGGGCGGACCGGATGATGGCCACCTGGGCCACCAGACAACAAACGGCGGCGATCCAGAAGATCGCGTCGCCAAGCATTGGATGCATGACTCTTCGGGTCTCGGAACGCGGAACTTCCGCTTTCGAAACCTCGCGGACCGGGGGGGCGGGGTCAACCGTTGGTCACGGCCAACTGTCTACTGTCTACTGTCTACTGCCCACTGCCCACTGTAGTTAGAAGATATGCACGTTCACGTACCGCCCCGGATGCGCCTTGATGTCCGCCAGCAGCGAATCGAGCGACGCCGTGGTGTTGCGCAGATTGCGGTACAGCGTGCTGTCGGTGAGCAGTAGCCCGGCCGTCCCCTGGCCGCTGTTCAGCTTGCTCAGAATGTCGTTGAGCTGGGTCGCGCCCGCGCGCAGCGTCGTCGCGGCGTCCGACACGCTCCGGCTCGACGCGCGCAGGTTGCGCATCGTCGAATCGACCACCGACGAATCGATCGACTCCGCCACGCGCTGATACGCCGCCAGCGTTTTGGTGAGGTGCACGTTCTGCTCGGCGGCGATCTGCTGCATCTGCGTGGCCAGCGCGGCCGTCGTCGCGATCGTCTTTCGCAGGTCGTTGAGTCCGCCCGCGTTCACCACCTCGGTCTGCAGGGCGTGCGTGATCTGGTTGAGCGCTTCGCTCACCGAGTCGGCCTTGCTCATGATCTCGGCCACCCCGGGCTCCCGGGGGCCGGCCGGCACGCTGTCCCCCGGCGCGAACACCGTCGTGAGATCGCCGCCCAGTCGCGGCGTCAGCGCCACCGCCACGTCGCCGAAGAACCCCACCGCGCGCACCGTCGCCTTGACCGACTTCGGCACCTTGTAGCGGTTGTTGATGCGCATCACGACGTCCAGATACCCGTCGGGCTGGAGCTGCACGTCGTCCACGTAGCCGATGTTCACGCCGGCCAGCAGCACCGGCTGCCCCTGCTTGAGGTTCTGCCCCCACGAGAAGCGCGTGTACAGCGGGTACCCCGACGACAGGCCGCCGCGGGCGAGCCAGAGCACGCCCACCATCAGCACGGCCACCGCGATGGTGATCAGAATGCCAACCGAGACTTCGTCGCGTCGCTTCATGACTGTAGGTACGGTGCGAGGAGGACCGCGGTCAATGCATCCAGCACGAGGATGGCCACCGAGGTGATCACCACCGCGTTGGCGGTGGACCGGCCCACCCCCTCCGCGCCGGCCTGTGCAATGTAGCCCTCATACGAGGAGAAGAAGGAGATGGCCCCCCCGAACATCGTCGCCTTGAGCAGACTGTACACCACCTGGAAGGTGCCGAACCCCAGCCGCAGGCCGTCCTTGAAATCCGAGGGGCTGATGCCCGTGGCATGCACGCCCATGAGATATCCGCTCGACACGCCCACCGCGTTGGCCAGCACGGTCAGCACCGGCAGCATGATGACCGCCGCCAGCAGCCGCGGCAGCACCAGGAACGCCACCGGATCGTAGGCCAGCGTCTCCAGCGCGTCGATCTGCTCGGTCACCCGCATCGTGCCGATCTCGGCGGTCATGCGCGCGCCCACGCGCCCCGCGAGCACGAGTCCCGTGAGCAGGGGGCCCAGCTCGAGAATCACCATCTGCCGGGTGGCCAGCCCCACCAGCGAGAGCTGCACGCCGGGAAACAGCTGGTAGCGCGTCTGGAGCGCGATCACGCTGCCGATGAACCCGGCCACGATTACCGTGAGCGGCACCGAGTCCACGCCGATGTTCTTCATCTGGCGCAGCGTCTCCGGGAGGTACGTCGACGGTTCGGAGAGCGCGCGCCCGATGTCGCGCATGAAGTACGTCCACGCCCCCACCTTGCGCACCGCGTTCAGCGTGCCGCGCGACATCCGGCGAAAGAAGCGGATGCCGGTGCGCTGCACGACCGGGTAGGTCTCGGTGGGACGCGGCGTTGGGTGGTGCGGAAAATGGGTCACGTTCAGGTGCGGACTCGGGCCAGCAGCGCGAGGCCGACCACCGCGAACATCGCGTTGGGGAGCCAGGCCGCGAAGTCCGGGGGCATGATGCCCGTCCCTCCGACGGCCTTGGTCACCTGGACGGCCATCAGAAACGTAACGGTGGTGGCGAGCGAAATGGCGATCCCGTACGCCGCCCCGCCGCGCTGGTTGCTGGTGGCCAGCGGCGCCCCGAACAGCGCGATGATGATGCACGTCACCGGGATCGCGATCTTGAGCGCCCGCTCCACCTTCCACTCGTTCACGTCGGTGCCCGAGCGCTCCATCGCCGTGATGAACCGCGACAGCTCACCATAGCGCATCTCGTCGGGCAGGTGGGCGCGCGACATCATCTCGTCGGGCTGCGACCGGAATTCGTTGTCGCGCATGCTCCGGAAGGCGAAGCTGTACCCGGGCCCCGAATCGGTGAAGATGTGCATCGACCCGTTGTTCAGCGTCCACCGCCCGTCCGCGTACTTGGCGTTGTCGGCGGCGATGATGTACGTGGGATAATCGGGGCCCTTGCCCCGCCGCTCCACCTGCACGCTCTGCGCCGTGCCCAGCACCCGGTTCAGCGTCCCGATCTTGTAGACGCGCCCCAGATCCCCCGCGAACGCGAAGTTGTACCGCTGGTTCTGCCCCTTGAACTTGTCCTCGGCCAGCAGGTCGTTGTGGGCGCGGTTCGCCGCCGGCATCACTTCCGAAATGCCCAGGTCGAGCCCGGTCGCCAGCAGCGCGCCCACCATGATCGGCCGGATGAACCGGAAGAAGCTCGTCCCCGACGCCTTGGCGGCCGTGATCTCGGAGTGGCGCGTGAATCCCGACACCGAGAACACCGTGGCGAACAGCACCGCGGCCGGCAGCACCATGAACATCGACCGCGGCACCCAGTACACATAGCTCAGCGCGATCGCCTGCGGTGTGAGATTCCGCTGCAGGTACGTCTGCAGGTGATCGGTGAGATCGATGATGATCGTGATCACCGGAAAGCCGAGCGCGGTGACGACGAAGATCTTCCAGAACTCGCCGAACACGTAGCGGTCCAGCGGCTTCACGAAGGGCAGGCGCATCAGGCGGCCTCGCGGGGGGCGCGGCCGATGAGCCGCCCGAAGAGATGGCGCAGCGTCTCGCGGATCTCCGACCAGTCGCCGCCGCGCGTCGCGCCCGACACCTGGTTCATCCGCGCCGTGAGCACGATGCCCAGGACGAACAGAATCAGATTCGCGCCCCACATCGCCCAGAAGGGCGAGATGATCTCGCTGTCGGCCAGCGTTTCGCCGCCGATCAGCCCCACGTAATACAGCGCGAACACGGCGAAGCTCACCCCGATCACGAGCCCGACGCCGCCCCGCGGGAAGCGCAGCGCGATCGGCGGCCCCAGCAGCACGAAGATGAGGCACGCCGCGGCCAGCGAGAACTTCTTCTGGATCTCGATGTCGTAGCGAATGGTCATGTACCGCATGACCTTCTCGCGGCCGAGCGCGTTCTCGGCCTCGCCGCGGAGCTGAATCTCGTTCAGCCCGGGGTCGAACTCGGGCGGCCCCTGCTGCCCCGGCCGCGCCTGCGGGAACGACCGCAGCACCCGCTGCCCGTTGATGATCTCCACCCCGGTGTCCGCGCGCACCGGCGCCGGCACCCCGCCCGCCGACGGCGGGAGCGGCCGCTGCGCGCCCTGCGGCGGCACGGCCTGCTGCTGCTGCTGCGCCGGCCGTGCCGGCACGCGCTGCTGCGCGACCGGGGCGCCCCCCGCCTGGCTCGGCGCCAACGTGGCCGCTTCGGCGGTCTTCACGCCGAACACCGCGTGCAGCAGCCCGCAGTAGATCCGCCCCAGCCCCATCGGATTTCGGCGCACCGGCTTCGTCGGCCACTGCACGTGCTTCTCGCCCTTGAGCTGGAGAATGCGCGCCTGCGCCTGCGCCCGCTCGTACGCCGCCTCCTGCCACCGGTAGTCGACGTCGGCAAAGTGGCGCTGCATCTCGCACACCGACATCTCGCGGTCGCTCTTCGTCGCCGAGTCGGCGTCGGTGGCCGTGAACGTGTTGGTCACGTTGGGCACGCGCAGGAGATCGCGCTTGTAGAAGAGCCGCGTGAGCTGGGTGGGTGACTGCGTGGGCACCTCCACCATCCACCCGTCGTAGAGATGCATCACGAGGTCGGTGCGGTTGGCGGCGAATCCCAGCGTCCCGCTGTCGGCGTAGATCGTGCGCCGGTGCGCGGGGTTGCTCACGTCGTAGATCACCACGTCGCGCATCTGCTGCGACGCGCGATCGATGCGCGCCGCCCGCATGTAGAGCTTCTGGTCCACCACCGTGTTGATGATCTGCTCCTTGAGCGCGAAGCTGGGCTTCGTGCGCGCAATGTCGTTCTGGAGCACCGCGAGCTGGTGGTTGGCCCCCGACAGCACCTGGT
The DNA here is from genome assembly GCA_028876725.1 of Gemmatimonadota bacterium. GTDB lineage: Bacteria > Gemmatimonadota > Gemmatimonadetes > Gemmatimonadales > Gemmatimonadaceae > JAGWRI01. The sequence goes on along the minus strand of JAGWRB010000276.1, from coordinate 1,949 downwards.
CGTTGAACACCAGCATCACGATCGCCACCACGAGGCCGGCGAAGAACGTGGGCACCATCAGCGTGCGCATGCTGATCCCGTTGGCGCGCATCGCCGTGATTTCGTTCTCCGAGGCCATGCGGCTGTACGCGTAGAGCACCGCCACGAGCACGGCCATCGGCAGCGTGAGCGCCACCGTGAGCGGCAGCGACAGCACGAAGAACTCGCCCACGACGCGCCACGGCAGCCCCTTGCCCACGAGGTCGCCCAGCCGCTTGCCCACGTACTGGAGCAGCATGAGCGACGTCACCGCAGTGGCGGCGAATACGAACGGGCCGACGTGCTCTTTGAGCACGTACTTGGTCAGGATCTTCACGAAATGCGCGGTGGCGCCTCGGCGGCTATGGAACTCCAAGTCTCCCACGGAGTTGTGGGACGTCGCACCGGTAGTATATTCCACCCCCCGACCTGGCAAATTCAAGGTCCAACGGGACCGACTCGCCGAAGGACGGCCGACGCGCCTCCAAATATACCGGCGGCGTCATACCCCATACCTCGGGTTTGGTGCGCGTCACTCGCTTTCTCGCCGCCCTCGCTCTCTTCGCTCCGGCGCTGGCATTCGCCCAGCGGGCGGCGCCGAGCGCGGTCGCGCCCCGCGCGCCCCAGCCGATGCGCATGGCCGTCGAGGGCGGGCAGTTTCGATGGGTGCCCGCCGATACCGACTCCACGCGGCGTCCCCTCTTCGGCCCGGGGAGCGACCTCAACCTCCAGCTCGACGCGCGCATCGAGGCCAAGACCGAGCGCGACCGCAACGAGCGCTGCAACTTCAGCCAGTTCTACGACCCGGGGCGCGCCTGCAACGGCACCTTCGCCCCCAACTTCGATTTTCAGTTTTCCGTAAAGAGCACGGGCACCGTGGCCAACCGCGTGCACGTGAACGTCGACTACGACTCCCAGCGCGAGTTCGACGCCTCCAACAACATCTCGCTCGTCTACGCCGACGACAGCGCGCGCGCGCTGCGCGAACTGCAGGTAGGGAACGTCTCGTTCGACGTCCCCGCGTCGCGGTTCATCACCGCCGGCATCCCCAGCGGCAACTACGGCCTGCAGGCCATCGGACGCATCGGCCCCCTCGACGTGCGGGCCATCGCCGCCCAGCAGAAGGGGAACGTCGTCCAGGACCGCGACTTCGAGATCGGCGACAGCACCTTCTCCAGCGGCCGGTTCGACATCGCCGACTGGCAGGTCGAGGGGCGGCGCTTCTTCTTCACCGTCGATCCCCGCCTCTTCAAGGGCGACTACCCGAACATCGACCTCCTGGACCGCGGCCAGCTCATGCACATCGCCGCCGCGCTCCCCGACACGCTCCGCCCGGTGAAGGTGCTGCTCTACCGCCTGCAGTACGGCACCCAGCCCCAGAACCCCAACGGGCCGCGCTTCCGCATCCTGGGCGATCCCTCCCCCGCGCGCCAGACGTACGACCTCCTGCGCGAGGGCGTCGACTACTACATGGACCCGTCGCAGCTCTGGTTCGCCCTGGTGCGCCCGCTCAACCCCACCAACGAGCGGCTCGTCGTGGCCTACTACGTGCGGATCAACGGGCGCGACACCGTGTGGACCTCCACCGGCGGCACCCCCGACCTCCAGGCCACCGCCGCCGATCAGTTTGCCAATCTGGTATGGGACCCGAGCGTGGGGCCCGCGTCGCCGGCGTTCGACCGCGAGATCCGCTCGGTGTACCGCATCGGCGGCGAGGACCTCGTGCGCCAGTCGGTGCAGGTGCGCGTCTTCGCCGGCACCGGCGACCAGGAGCGCCCCATCGCCGGCGGCGCGCAGACGTACCTGCAGATGTTCGGCCTCGCCCAGGCGAACAACAGCGAGACCTTCGACGTCGAGAACCGCCTCTGGCCGCGCCCCAGCGATCCCAACGTCAATCTCAACGCCGGCGCCGGCGACCCGCGCCTCGCCGG
>JAGWRB010000275.1 GCA_028876725.1 Gemmatimonadota bacterium | reverse complement strand
TCGCCCCTGGCCCCGCTCCTCGCGTGGACGCTGGTGCTCGCCGCCTGCGCCGCCGTCATGCTCGCCCTGCGGTCGCGGCTGGGCAGCGCGCACGTGGCGCTGCTGCTGCTGCTCGTCGTGCTGTTCGGCTCGGCGGCGCACGGCCGCGCGGTGGGCCTCTGGCTCGCCACGCTTTCGTTCGTGGTGTTCGACGCCCTGTTCATTCCGCCCTACGGCACGCTGGCCGTGCGGGCGCCGGTGGACTGGATCGTCCTGCTCGTGTTTCTGGCCACGAGCGTCGTGGCGGCACAGCTGCTGGCCCGCGCGCAGGAGCAGGCCCGCGCCGCGGAGGCGCGCGCCGCCGAAATCGACCGCCTGAGCGCCGAGCGGCTGCGCCTCATGGCCGAGGCCGAGCACGCGCAGGCGCTGCGCGAGACGGACCGCCTCAAGGACGCGCTGCTCGCTTCGGTGTCGCACGACCTGCGCACGCCCCTCACCACCATCAAGGCGCTCGCGCACGACCTGGGCGCGCTGGGTGACGAGCGCGCCGAGATCATCGAGCACGAAGCCGACCGCCTCAACCGCGTGGTGGCCGACCTGCTCGACCTGTCGCGCCTCAACGCGGGCGCGCTCGCGCTGCGCCTCGAGGTGAACGCCGTGGACGATTTGCTCGGCGCGCTGCTGCAGCAGGTGGAGCCCGCGCTCCCCGACCGCAGGCTGGATGTGCGGCTCCCGGAACACGAGCCGCTGCTCGTGGGCCGCTTCGACCTGGCGCATACTTTACGCATTCTCGTAAATCTCGTGGAGAATGCCGCCAAGTATTCGCCCCGCGGCTCGCCGATCGAGATCGCGGCGTCGCGCGAGGGCGGCGCGCTCGCCATTCGGATCGCCGACCGCGGTCCCGGCATCCCGCCCGCGGAAACCGAGCGCGTCTTCGAGCCCTTTTACCGTCCGCCGGGCTCACCCCCGGACATCGGCGGCGCCGGGCTGGGGCTGTCCATCGCCCGCCGGCTGGCCGAGGCGCAGGGGGGCGCGCTCGCGTACGCACCGCGCGCCGGCGGCGGCAGCGTGTTCACGCTCTCGCTCCCCGCGGCCGACCTGTAGTCGGCGGATTGTTGTGATTTCTTACTGCGCGCCGACCCGGCGTTCACGCGGCCTTAGCAGATCTCGTCGTACCTTCGCCCATCGGTACGACGATGCCAACGATCACTGGAGTTGCCCGGGTCGACGCGCTGCTCGACGCGCTGAGCGAGCTGTCGGACGCCGAGTGGCAGACGATGGGACGCCTGGCGCTGTCCCTGCATCGTGGCGCCGCGGCCGGAACCGCGGAGCTGCTGGCCGGCGCGCTCATCGCGGACCAGGGGCTGGAGGTGCGCCTCTGGTACGCGCTCGACGCCATGCAGACCTGCGCCGCGCTGTCCGGGCGCCCGCCGCGCGACACGACCCGCGAGAGCCGCGCCTTGTGCGCCGCGTCACTCGGCGCCGCGCGATGCGCGGTGATGGCGGAACTCGCCGGCTGCACCCTGCCGCCCCGCGACCACGCCCTGCTCAGCGCGCCGGCCGCCGCTACGCTGGCGGGGCGGCCGGCGCCGCCTCGTCTTCAAGATCGAGATCGTACTCCATGAGGTCGCGCAGCCGGTAGGCGTGCCCCAGCAGGTACGGCACTGCCACGACGACAACGTTCGGCTTGAACATGAGCGCCGTGCGGATGTAGAGCGCGGTCTTGTTGTGCAGGAAGTGCTCCCACCAGCGCTTGGGCACGATCTCGGGCACCACGACAGTGACCAGTTCGCCCGGCGACACCATCCGCAGCGACTCCACGTACTCCACGATGGGCCGGATCACCGATCGATAGGGCGACGGCAGGACCACGAGCGGCACGTCGATGTCCCACGCGTTCCAGCGCTCCTCGAGATCCGCGGCGTGCGCCGGGTCGGTGCCCGCGCTCACGGCGACCACTTCATCGGAAATCGTCGTCGCGTACACGAGCGCGCCGGCCACCGCCTTCGTAATGCCATTCACCGGCACGATCACGGTGTGGTGCAGCGGCAGAATGGGACTCTGCCCCTCGAAGCGAATGTCGGCGGCGAACTCGCCGTAGTGGCGGTGAATCTTCACCAGCGTCGCGATGATCGCCGGAATGATCACGACGATGATCCACCCGCCCTCGGTGAACTTGGTGACCACCTGAATCACCGCCACGAGGCCCGTGGCCACCGCCCCCACGCCGTTGAGCGCCGCGCGCCAGCGCCACCCGCTCCCGCGCACCTGGCGCCAGTGGCGCACCATGCCGCCCTGCGACAGGGTGAAGCAGACGAACACGCCCATCGCGTACAGCGGAATGAGCCGCGTGGTGTCGCCGGAGAACGCCACGACGAGCACCACCGCCACGCCCCCCAGCGCGATGATGCCGTTGGAGAACGCCAGCCGGTCGCCGCGCGCGCCGAACTGCCGCGGCATGTAGTTGTCGTGCGCCAGGATGCTCGCCAGCCGCGGAAAATCGGCGAACGCGGTGTTCGCCGCGAGCACCAGCAGGGCGAAGGTCGAATACTGGAGCGCGTAGTACGCCACCGACGACCCGAACATCAGGTGCCCGAGCTGCGACAGCACGGTCTGCTGTGCGGTGGGCATCACACCGAAGTGGAACGCCAGATACGACGTGCCCAGGAAGAACGCGGCGAGAATGGTCACCATCCACATCAGCGTGGCCGCCGCGTTGCGCGGGGCCGGCTGGCGGAACGCCTGCACGCCGTTGGAGATCGCCTCGGTGCCCGTGGCCGCCACGCACCCCTCGGCGAACCCGCGCATGAGGAGATACATGAACGCGAATCCCGTCACCGGCCGGAGCGCGTGCTGCCGCACCGACACCGGATCGACCTTGAGCGGCGCGGCCGGTGCCGCCGCCGCGTGCCCGAGCAGCGCATGCACGAGGCCGGTGCCCAGGAGCGCCAGCATCATCACGATGAACACGTACGTGGGCACGCTGAACGCGGCCCCCGAATCGCGCACCCCGCGCAGGTTCACCATCGTCAGCACCACGATGGACCCCACGCACAGCGCCACCGTGTGCGGCTGCAGCGCCGGATACGCCGACGTGATGGCCGCGACGCCGCTCGAGATCGATACCGCGACGGTGAGGATGTAGTCGGTGAGCAGCGCCGCCGCGGCGACGAGCCCCGCGCCGGTCCCCAAATTCTCCCGCGCCACGGTGTACGACCCGCCGCCGTTCGGATACGCGAAGATCGTCTGCCGGTACGACACCCCGATGAGCGCGATCAGCCCCACGATCACCGCCGACACGGGCACCACGTAGCCCAGCGCGGCGAATCCAATGGCACCCCCGACGACGAACAGGAACTGGTCGGTGGCGTACGCCACCGACGAAATCGCGTCGGACGAGAGAACGGCGAGGGCCGTCTTCTTGTTCAGCCGTTCGTGCTCGAGTCGCTCACTGGGGAGCGCGCGGCCGAACAGCAGGGTCTTCAAGCGGCGAACGGGCGTAGGCATCCGGAAGGGAGCACCTCGGCTCCCGCAGTCGAAGGTCGCGCCTGCCGAATGACAGGCACATCCTTTTCAACCTGAATGCCTCACGCCCGCCGCGCACAAACAACGTATGAAGATTTCGCCGGGTACCCGGCGGTCAGGCCGCTTCCGCCTCGGCGTCCGACTCCGATACCGCCGCGCCGGCACGGCGCATCCCGCGCATCGCGCCCAGGAACGCACCGGCGGCCATGAGCGCCAGCGAACCGCCCAGCGCCAGCTTCACCGTCATCACGAGCACGATGGAGATCGCCAGCCAGGTGTTCATGTCGCTCAACACGGCCGAGACCCGATCCACCGCCGCGTCGTTGGGCAGCTCCCGCCCAGCGGCCGCCTTCATGCGGGCCACGTTGCGCTGCGCCTGAGCGCCGCCGCGCGCGCCGAGCACCGCGCCGGTGGCCAGCAGCGCGATCGCGCCGAGGAGCCCGGCCTCGACCCACCCCACCTGCCACGTCCAGTGCGCGTGCACCATGTACGAGCCGGTGAGAACGAGCGTCAGCACGGCGATGGGGAACACCTTGGACGTCTTGCCGATGAGCCCCGCCCATTGCATCGACTCGCGGAGCGTCGGCGCCTCGGCGCGTCGATGGGCGGCGAAGTGCACGAGGGCCGACGCGGCCGTGGCCGCGAGCAGCGCCAGCAGGTGAACGAACAGTGCGAGATTGTAGCCGGTCATGTGGGGGGTCCCGGAAATGGATGGTGAAGAACCGATCCGCGGATGCGGCCGCGGTGCTCGAACGTGTGTATCCGAGCCGCGGAACCCATGAGACAGCGGTGCACGCGCCGCGGTTTGGACGGCGCGGCGCCAAACAAACGGTGCCGCCTGCCCAATGAAACGTCAAACGCCGGCGCGGAGGATTTCCGCGCCGGCGCTGAATCAAACGGAGCCCGCCCCGCCGAAGTTTCGCTTTACTCGCGCGCGAGCCCCAGCACGGCGTCGTAGATGTCCTCCACCCCGGGCTTGGACCAGTAGTCGCCGTCGCGCCCGTAGGCCGGCCGGTGCGCCGCCGCTGTGAGCGTGCGCGGCGTCGCGTCGAGCCAGTAGAATCCGCCCTGCCGCTCCAGCACTTCCTGCATCATGTACGCCGTCGCGCCGCCCGGCACGTCCTCGTCCACGAACAGCACCCGGTTCGTTTTCTTCAGCGACTCGACGATCATCCCGTTCACGTCGAACGGCAGCAGCGACTGGACGTCGATCACTTCGGCCTCGATCCCCTCGTTCTCCTGCAGCAGCCGCGCCGCCTCGAGCGCCAGCGGGATGCACGCGCCGTACGTCACTACCGTGGCGTGCGTGCCCTCGCGCAGCACCTCGGGCACGCCGAGCGGCACCGTCATCGCGCCGATGTTGGCCGGCATCCGCTCCTTCACGCGATAGGCGTTGAGCACCTCGACCACGATCCCCGGATCGCCCGACTGCAGCAGCGTGTTGTAGAACCCCGCCGCCCGCGTCATGTCGCGCGGCACGAGCACGTGCATCCCGCGCAGCGAGTTCAGCACCATCCCCATAGGAGAACCGGAATGCCAGATGCCCACCAGCCGGTGGCCGCGCGTGCGCACGATCACCGGTGCCTTCTGCCCGCCCGCCGTGCGATAGCGCAGCGTGGCGAGATCGTCGGACATCACCTGCAGCGCGTACAGCAGATAATCCAGATACTGGATCTCCGCGATGGGACGCAACCCGCGCACGGCCATGCCGATGGCCTGCCCGATGATGGTCGCCTCGCGAATGCCGGTGTCGCCCACGCGCAGCTCGCCGAACTTGGCCTGC
>JAGWRB010000274.1 GCA_028876725.1 Gemmatimonadota bacterium | reverse complement strand
GGCCGGCGCGGACGCGGCGCGCCGTCGGGCCCGCCGCCGCAGACCGTCGGCGCCTTCACGGCCCGGCTCACGGTGGGTGGCCAGACGTACGAGCAAACGTTCACCATGAAGCCCGATCCGCGCGCGTCAGAACTCTAGGAACCTCCGCGGGATCCCTCGACGGCGTGCCCGCGGCGCGCGGCTACCAGCCTCGCGCCGCGGGCATTACGTTGCAGACAGGGAGGATGTCCATCGCATTGAGCCCATCGCGCACTCTTCGGATCTTGCCCGTCGTTCTGGCGCTCGCCGCGTGCGGCGGGCCGGCGCGCAACTCGCAGGATCTGCACGGCGCAGCGCTCCCCCAGCCGATTGCGCGTCCCGATTTCACGCTGACCGACACGCGCGGGCAGCCCTTCCACTTCCGCCAGGAAACGCAGGGGAAGCTCACGCTGCTCGCCTTCGGATACACCAACTGTCCGGACGTCTGCCCGGTGCAGATGGCGAACATCGCCGCGGCCATGCGCAAGCTGTCGCGCGCCGACCAGCAGCGCATCACGGTCGTCTTCGTCACCACCGACCCGCCGCGCGACACCGCGCAGCGGCTCCGGAGCTGGCTCGACAACTTCAACCCGGCGTTCATCGGCCTGCGCGGATCGGACGCCGAAATCACGCGGGCCGAGCAGGCCGTGGGCGTGGCCCTGGCCACCCGCGAGGCCAGCGCGCCGGGCGACACCAACTACACCGTGGGCCACGCCGCCCAGGTCTATGCCTTCACCGCCGACGACAGCGCGCACCGCGCGTATCCCTTTGGAACACTGCAGCAGGATTGGGCCCACGATCTGCCCGAGCTGCTGCGGGGCGCCCACTAATCGGCCGTTGAGCGGCGACTAACCCATGGCCAGCAACGTGCAGTGGTGGTGCTCGGCGCAGGGCACGCGCTGGACCTGGAACTGGCGTGCGTACCCCGGCATCTGGCTCGTGGCGCTCGCCATCGCCGGCGGCTACTGGGCGGCGGTGCGCGGCGGTCCCGACACCCCGTCGGCGCGGAGGCGCCGCGCCATCGGATGGGCGGGCGTGGTGCTCGCCTGGCTCTCCCTCGACTGGCCGCTCGGTCCCCTGGCCACCGGATATCTCGCCAGCGCGCACGCACTGCAGTTCCTCCTGCTCACCATGGTGGTGAGTCCGCTCATCCTGGTCGGGTTGGCGCCTGGGCTCGCGGCGCGTCCGGAGCCGGCCGGCTGGTGGTGGCGCGTGCTGCGCGTGCTCACCTCGCCGCTCGTGGCCGCGATCATCTTCAACATCATTGCCGGGGCCACGCACGTCCCGGCGGTGGTCGATGGATTCATGGTCTCGCAGCTGGGCTCCTTTGCCCTCGATCTGTCGTGGATCGTGGCCGGGCTGGCCCTGTGGTGGCCGATCGTGATGAGCCGGCCGGCGCGCCAGTTTCCGGTGCCATTCAAACTCCTGTATCTCTTCCTCGCCACGCTCATCCACTCCGGTATCGCGGTGGTGATGCTGTTCGCCGAGTTCCCGATCTACGGCATCTACCAGCTGGCGCCCCCGATGCGCGGGCTCACGCCGATGACCGACTTGCAGATCGCGGGCGGGATCATGGAGCTCGGGGGGCTGGTCGTGGTGTTCGGGGTGATGACCGGGCTCTTCTTCACGTGGGCGAACCGCAGCGCGGCGGACGACGGCGCGTAGCGCCGCCGGCCGGGGAGCGCCGCTGAGCGGCGGAACCCCGACGTGGCGTGGGGCGCCGCCCGATGGGCGCCGCGGCGCAAGAGGCGTATCCCTCCTTCCGAAGACCCGCACCTCCCGGTGCGCGACGTTCCCTCGGAAACGGAGACCGCCATGCGCCTCACGATGCGCTTCGCTGCGTTCGCTCTCGTGGCACTGGCCGCCGCGCCGCGGCCGGCATCGGCCATTCCCGCATTCGCGCGCAAGTATGGGGTGAGCTGCGCGCTCTGCCACGCGCCGGTTCCGCGCCTCACGGCGTTCGGCGAGAAGTTCGCGGCCAACGGGTTCGAGATGATGCCCGGCGAGCCGCCGCGCGACACGATCAACACCGGCGATCCGCTGCTCCGTCTGCAGAACACGCTCCCGCTGGCGGTCCGCATGGACCTGTACGCCGCCGCGTTCTCGAACCCCAAGCCGGGGCAGAGCCAGGCCGATTTGCAGACCCCGTGGGTGATCAAGTTGCTCAGCGGCGGCCAGGTGGCCGACCACATCAGCTACTATGCGTATTTTCTGATGACCGAACGCGGCGAAGTGGCCGGCCTCGAGGACGCCTATCTGCAATTCACCGACGTCGGCCACACCGGGCTCAGCTTCATCGTGGGGCAATTTCAGGTCTCGGATCCGATCTTCAAGCGCGAGCTGCGGCTGAGCTATGAGGACTATCAGCAATTCCGGGTGCGCGTGGGCGAAGCGACGCCCGACCTCACCTACGATCGCGGCGTCATGGCCCTGTACTCGCCGTGGGAGGGCGCCGACTGGTCGGTCTCGGTGGTCAACGGGCGCGGGCTCGATCCCGCGACCGCGGAACGCCAGTACGATCCGGACACGCCCAAGAACGTCGCGCTTCGCCTCTCGCAGAAGTTCGGGCCGGTGCGCGTGGGGGGCCTCGGCTACCACGGGGTGGAGCGCTCCGCCGGGGTGGACAACACGATCGACGTCTACGGCCCCGACGCGTCCCTCGAGATGGGCTCGTTCGGCGTGGTGAACGCGCAGTTCCTGCGCCGCGTCGATACCGATCCGTTCTATGGCTCGTGCTCGGCGGCGACGCCCTGTCCGGGCGGCGCCACCGCGCCTTTCGGCACCACCGTGGACGCCGCGTTCGCCGAAGCGACCGTCTGGCCCAACGGGCCCACGAGCCGCCTGTACTTCACGGGCAGCTACAACTGGGTGTACTCGGGTCGCCCCGTGGTGTCGTTGCGCCTTGGCGAGCAGAGCACCGCGCCCGGGTATCTGTCCAAGTACAACGCCGTGAGCGCCGGCGCGCACTACTGGTTCCGGCGCAACATGCGCGTGATGGGAGAGCTGGGCTACGACTTCCAGCGGGAGCAGGGCCGGATCATCGCCGGCACCGTGCTCGCGTTCTGATAGGGGAGGGATCCGATGAGACGCACGTTGATGTTGCTCGCGATGTCGGGCGGCGTCCTGGGGGCCGTAGGCGCATCGATGGGCCACCCGGTGCCATCGCCGCGGGCGGCGCCGGTCGCCGCGGCCGACACGACGTTTTCCCCGGCCACGCTGGCGCTCGGCGACAGCATTTTTCACGGGCGGGCCGCCGGCGGCATGTGCTTCACGTGCCATGGCCCGGCGGCCAAGGGCACGCCCGGGCTCGCGCCCGATCTCACCGACGCGCAGTGGCTGCATGGCGACGGCAGCTACGCGTTCATCGTGAAGACGGTGACGAACGGCGTGCCCAAGCCCATCCAGGCCATGGCGCCGATGCCGCCCAAGGGCGGCGCCAAGCTCACGCCCGATCAGGTGGCGGCGGTGGCGGCGTTCGTCTACTCGCTGCGGAACGCCCGGTAGGCGTTCCGCAGCGGATGCGCGCCGCGGGGAGCGCTACCAGGCGATCCCGTAGTCTTCGCCATGGTTGCTCGAGGCGCCCCACATCGTGTGGTGCAGCACGTCGAACAGTATGGCGTTGATCGGCCCCGACGTGCGCGGCGCGAACTGCAGCGTGTAGCCCATGGCCTGCAGGGCGCGGCGCGTGGAGTCGGGCAGGGAGGTGGCCACGAGCATCTTGCCGGGTTCGAGTTCGTGCATGCCGAACGACGACCGCATCTGATAGCTGTTGAAGTTCGGCGCTTCGCTGGCCTGCTGCGGCGTCATGCCGAACTCCACCACGTTGAGAAAGAACTGCAGCAGGTTCTGATCCTGCGAATCGCCGCCCTGCACGGCGAACGCCAGATACGGCGCGCCGTTCTTGAGGGCGATGGTGGGCGTGAGTGTCACGCGGGGGCGCTTGCCCGGCTCGATCACGTTGTACGGCCCGTCGCTGGCGTCGGTGACGAAGCTCTGGGCGCGCTGGCTCAGGCCGATGCCCGTGTGTCCCGCGATCACGGCCGGCACCCATCCGCCGCTCGGCGTGACCGAGACCACCCAGCCGTCCGCGTCCGCGGCCTCGATGGACGTCGTGCCCTTGTAGAAGTCGTCGTCAAACGACGAGTCGGCGCGGGTGGCGCCGTCGGGGAAGAATTCGGCGGACCCCGACATGCGCATGGCGCTCGTATCGGGGCGCACCGGCATGCGGTCCTGCTGGCCGCTGCGCGGCTGCGATGCCTTGGGCTCGAACGCGAGCGGGTTCCACTCCGCCAGCAAATCCTTGAATGGATTCACGCCGCCCTGATACGGGTACGGATCGCCCGGCTTCACGGTGGAATCGTTGTGCGTCCAGTCGATCTCGGCGAACCGGGACTTGGCGTACGCTTTGGAAAGGAGTCCCTGCACGGGCTCCGTGGGGGGAAAGTATGGGTCGCCGTAGTAGAAGTCGCGGTCGGCGTAGGCGAGGTTCATCACCTGGTACAGCGTGTGGAGGTAGCGGGGCGAGTTGTATCCCATGGCCTTGAGGTCGGCGTTCTCCAGCATGTTGAGCGCCTGGAGCATCACCGGCCCCTGCTGCCAAATCGGAAGCTTGTATACCTCGATGCCCTTGTAGTTGGTGTGCAGCGGCTCCTCGATGCGCACCTTCCAGTTCGCGAGGTCGGCCAGCGTGAACAGGCCGCCCTCTTCGCGCACGCCGCGCACCAGCTCGCGGGCGATGTCGCCCTTGTAAAAGCGGTCATAGGCCGCGTAGATGGCCTGCTTCCGGCTCTTGCCGGCCTTCAACGCCTGCTGCTCGGCCTCCACCAGCTTGCGCCAGGTGGCCGCCAGCTCCGGCTGGCGGAATATTTCGCCTGCGTACGGACCCGGATGATCGGTGCCCGGATGCGGGAACATGACCGAACGGGAATACTTCCACTGGGCGATCGTGTCCTTGTACTGCTGAATCGTATTGCAGATCTGCGCTTCGATGGCGTAGCCGTCGGCCATCTGGATCGCGGGGGCGAGCACCTCCTTGAGCGACAGCGTGCCGTATTCCGCTTCCATCGTGAGCAATCCGCCCACCGTGCCCGGCGTGACCGCCGCGAGCGGCCCGTATTCCGGCGGAAAGCGATAGCCTCTGGCGTGATAGAACTCGGCCGTCGCGCCGGTGGGCGCCACGCCCAGGGCGTCGATGCCGATCACCTTGCGCGTGTGCGGGTCGTAGATGAGCGCCTGGGTTTCGCCGCCGCACGATAGCGTGTCCCACATCGTGCAGCCGGCGGCGAGCATCGCCGCCGCCGCGTCCACGGCGTTACCGCCCCTGGCGAAGATCAGCGCGCCCGCGGTGGCCGACAGCGGCTTTCCCGTGATGGCCAGCCAGTGCCTGGCGTGGAGCGGAGGCTTTTCAGTTTGTGAATACCGTGGGTCTTCGGCCTGGCGCGGCTGCGCCGGGCGCGCGCGGCCGCGTCCCTGGGCGCGAACCGCAGCGGGCGCGGATGCGAGCAGAGCGGCGGCGCCGGCGGACACGAGGAGGATGCGAGCGATACGCATGGGGGGACTCACGGAATTGGTTTGTCGGCGGCCGGCGGCACGATCACGGCGGCCTTCCCTTGCAGCAGGGCGTTGAACGCGTTGACCTGCGCGCCGAGCAGGTCGTCGATCCGAGCCTGAATCGCCGGCCACTGCGCCTGCAGATCCGCCAGGCGCTGCGTCACGCCGCCCGTCACTGGCATGTACGAGCCGTCCACCTGGCCAGCCAGGTACACCCACTGATCCACGACGCCGTTGGGGAAGTTGATGATGTCCTGGCCCGTGGTGTGCTGCGGCTGCACGAGACGCACGCTCAGCGAGTCCAGGCGGCCGGCGAGCTGCGCGCCGGTGGTCGACACCTGATCGCTGTTCGGCAGGTCGTTGGCGTGGCCGGTGATGGCCTTCACCTGGTCGCGCACGTCGTTCAGCCGCTTGGCGTCGTGGAAGATCGCGGTAATCCGCCCGTCGATGGCCGTGAGCACGCGTTGCTGCTCGGCGATCTCGTCGGCCGTCAGGTGATCCCGCGGATCCTGCCGCACCGTGAGCGGCGCCGTGACCGTCTTGCCGCCGGCGGAGAGGCGCACCGTGTACGTGCCGGGCGCCACGAGGTGCCCGGCGGTGGAGCCGAAGAAGTTGACGCCATGCGGGGCGTCGAGCCCCGTCGTGCGCAGGTCCCAGACCGCGCGATGCATCCCCGGCGATCCGGCGATCGCCCCCTCGCCCGGGGCCGGCTTGGCGGCATAGCGCCGCACGAGCGCGCCGTTGGCGCCGAGGATCTCCAGCGTGACGCCGGTGGAATCGGTGCCCGCGGCAATGTGATAGTAGAGCACGGCCCCGCTGGGCGGGTTGGCGCCCGTGCCACCGCCGCCGAACCCGCCGCCCCATTCCGTGAGGAACGCGTCACGCGGAGTGAACAGCTTCGTGTCCGACGCCGACACCGCCTCGGCGTTCTGTTCGAGCGGCGACAGGTCGTCCAGGATCCAGAACGCGCGCCCTTCGGTGGACGCGACGAGGTCGCCGTTGCGAATCTGCAGGTCGGTGACCGGCACCGACGGGAGATTGGCCTGCAGGCTCTGCCAGTCGCGCCCGTCGTCGAACGACACGTAGGCGCCGGTTTCGGTGCCGGCGTAGAGCAGGCCGCGGCGCACGTGGTCCGCGCGCACCACGCGCACCTGATCCTCGGCGCGAATCCCGTGCACGAGCTCCGTCCACGAGCGGCCGTAGTCGGTGGTCTTGAAGATGTGCGGCGCGCGGTCGTTCCACTTGTATCCGTCGTACGTGATGTACGCAGTGCCGGCTTCCCACGGAGAGACTTCGATGGCGTTCACGAAGCCGGGGCCCACGCCCTTCGGGGTGACGTTGCTCCACGTCTGGCCGCCGTCGCGGGTCAGCTGCACGAGTCCGTCGTCGGTGCCTACCCAGATGGTGCCGCTGTCGTGCGGGGACGGCGCGATATAGTAAATGGTATTGTACGTCTCGCCGCCCGCGCCCTCGTTGGTGATCGGCGCGCCGCCCCACCCCTGGTGCGCCTTCTCGTTGCGCGTGAGATCGGGGCTGATCACCTGCCAGTGCTGCCCGCGGTCGCTCGTGCGGAAGAGCACATTGCCGCCCCAGTACATGACGCGGGGATTCTGCGGCGACGCCGCGAGCGGCGAACTCCAGTTGAACCGATACCGCGTGGAATCGGTGCGTTCCGTGAGATTCATCGACGGATACGGCGAGATGCTGCGCGACCGCCGAGTCGTCCGGTCAAACTCCTCGATGATGCCCTGGTAGCAGTCGCCGTAGATGTAGCGCGGGTCGTTCGGGTCGAACACCAGGTGCGAGCTTTCGCAGCCGGCCACGGGATACCAGTCGGCGGCGGTGATGCCGCCCGGGGCGGCGCTCGGCGTGGCGATCGACGTGTTGTCCTGCTGCGCGCCGTAGACCCAGTAGGGGTACTGCGCGTCGGTGTTCACGCGATAGATCTGCGCCGTGGGCTGGTTGTCCTGCGTGGACCACGAGCGCCCGCCGTCGAGGGTCACCGACGCGCCGCCGTCGTTGCCGTTGACCATATCGTCGTGGTGCTGCGGGTTGATCCACAAATCGTGATTGTCGCCGTGCAGCGCCGGGAGCACCTGGAACGTCTTGCCGCCGTCGATGGACTTCATGATCGGCGCGTTCATCACGTACACCAGGTTCTCGTCCTGCGGATCGGCGATGACGCTCGTGTAGTACCACGCGCGGTCGCGGATCTCGCGCTGCGCGCTGAAGTGGTGCCAGCTCGACCCGCCGTCGTCGCTGCGGTAGAGGCCGCCGGTGTCGCCGCGGGCCTCGATGAGCGCGAAGATGCGGTTCGGGTTGGCCGGCGACACCGAGACGCCGATCCGTCCCACGAGGCCCGTCGGCAGGCCGTGCCCCGTGAGGCGGGTCCACGTGGCGCCGGCGTCGGTCGTCTTCCAGATCCCGCTCCAGGGCCCGCCGCTCCGGATCTGCCAGGGCGTGCGCTGGAAGTCCCACATCGCCGCGTACAGGATGCGCGGATTCGACGGGTCCATGCTCAGGTCGATGGCCGACGCGCTGTCGCTCGGATGGAGCACCAGCGACCAGTGCGCGCCGCCGTCGGTGCTCTTGTAGATGCCGCGATGCGGCCCCGGCGCCCACTTGCTCCCCTGCGCGGCCACGTACACCACGTCCGGGTCGCGCGGATCCACGCGCACCTTGGCGATGGCAATCGAGGCGTCGAGGCCGATGTGCGTCCACGTCTTGCCGGCGTCCGTCGAGCGGTACATGCCGTCGCCCCAGCTCGACGACTGGCCGCGCGGCTCCGACTCGCCCATGCCGGCGTACACCACGTTGGGATCGCCCGGCGCCACGGCGAGCGCGCCGATGGAGCCCATGCGAATCTGCCCGTCCGACACGTTGCGCCAGTTCGCCCCCGCGTCGGTGGTCTTCCAGATGCCGCCCCCGGTCGCGCCCATGTAGAACGTGCGCGGATCCTGCGTCACGCCGGCGACGGTGGTGACGCGGCCGCCCCGGTAGGGACCGATGCTGCGCCAGTGCAGCCCGCCGAAGCGTGTGGAGTCGAACGTCGAGGCGCCGGTGGGCGTCGGGGCCGGCGACTGCGCGGCGAGGACGGATGCCGAAACGGCGACGAGGGCGGTGACGGCGGCGACGGCGTACGCGCGCGCCGCGAAACGGGCAGGGAGGGAGCGCATGTCGGGTGGGTGAGGCGTTCGAACGGAGGAGCGCTGTATCGCTCCGCTTCGAGTATACCACCCTGCGCTCGCCCGGGCGAGCCGCGCGCCTACGACGAGAAGCGCTCCATCATCTCGTACGGAACCTCGGTGAACATCGGAAGTCCGGCGCCCTGAATGATCCGCACCAGGTCCGCGCGTTCGTGGAACTCCATGTTGTCCCGATTGATGATCACGGCGCCCGGCTCCAGCGCCGCCAGCCGCCGGAACTCGGCGTCGATGAGGCGGAAGCGGTGCACCATCAGCTCCACGCTCTCGTGCGGCCGGTTGCGGAGCTTGATGTGCTTCTCGATCGTGTCGGTGCTCGACGTGAGGCAGATCGTGCGGTCGGGCTTCCACCAGTCGCCGATGGCGAGCACGCGCCGCAACTCTTCGTGCTGCTCCGCCGGATACTCCGCCAGGTGCGCTTCGAGCGTGATGCGCGCGCCCTCGAAGAAGATCACGCGGCCCGGGCGATCGTGCTCCAGCGCGTCACGATAGTTGGCGTCGTACAGGCGGCCGAAGTAGGCGGTGACGCCGACGGGATTGCGCCCCGCTTCGATGTCCGCCAGCACGCGCGGATCCCACACGCCCTTCTCGCCCTCTCCGTACGACCCGTTGTGGTACAGGTCGGCAAGCTGGCGTACCAGCGTGCTCTTGCCGATTCCGGGGCCTCCGACGATCGCCACGCGCATCCGATGGGATTCCGATGAAGTTGGCGCATTCTAGCCGGCCCGGCCCCTCCCGGCAAAGGGATGCGGGGCTATTTGGCCGGCGTGCGCTCGCTCAGGAGCTTGGTGGTGAAGCGCTGGCCCTCGCCGATGCGCTCGATCTCGATGGCCGTCGCGTCGGTGACCTGTTCCAGCCGCGCGAGCCGCTCGTTGATCTCCTCGAGCACCTTGGCGTCCACGCTCGGCAGCGCGCCGCCGCGCTTCCGCGTGATCAGCGTGAGGGTGATCTTCGCGATGGTGCCGAGCAGGGCCATCAGCCCCGCGAATACCAGAAAGTCCTGAAAAATCATCTCGTTCACGGCCGGTCTCCCATCGTGGGGCTCGAGGTTGGCGGTGCGGATCCGTACGGCGGCGATGCGCGGCGGGTTTCCCGGGCGGGCCCGCTCAGCCGCGCTCCGAATATCGCACGCGGGCATCCATGGCGTCGATGCGCAGCCGGCGGCGCTCGCCGCCGAACACGTTGGCGAACAGCCAC
The DNA here is from genome assembly GCA_028876725.1 of Gemmatimonadota bacterium. Taxonomy (GTDB): domain Bacteria; phylum Gemmatimonadota; class Gemmatimonadetes; order Gemmatimonadales; family Gemmatimonadaceae; genus JAGWRI01. The sequence goes on along the minus strand of JAGWRB010000274.1, from coordinate 7,609 downwards.
TCCAGCTCGGCGTCCTGCTGCTCGGCGTCGAGCTCGCGATACCAGGCCTTGGGTCGTCCGTCGGTGCCCGGATTCCACCGATACCGCCGCGATTTGAGCAGGTCCTTCGTCTCGATCGGCGAACCCTCCGCCCAGATGCGCACCGTGCCGCGCCGCGCGTTGGCGAGCAGGAGTGCCATGGGCAGCGTGCCGTCGTCGAACGGCGTGGCCAGCAGATGCACGACCGCCTCGGCGTCCTGGTCGGCGCGATGGGCGCCGTAAAAGCGCCGGCAGCGCTTCATGAGCAGGTATTCGAGCGATGACGACGAGAGGCCGTGTCCCCGCCAGTCTACGTCGCGGACCGAGCACGCCCAGGCCTTGTCGCGGAACTCCGCCATGCGCCGCTCCATGAACGGCCGGTCGAAGTCGGCGTTGTGGGCGATCATGAGCGATACCGGTTCGAGAAACCGGCGCACGGCGTCCTCGTCGATGCGCTGTCCGGCGACCTGCGCGTCGGTGATCCCCGTCAGCGCAACGATCTCCGGCGGAATGGGCCGTCCAGGATCCTCGAAGAAGTTCAGGGTCGCGCCCACCTCGAAGATCCGCCCGCTCTCGGCGTCGTAGGTGAAGGGCACCATCGAGAGCTGAATGATGGCGTCGGCGCGGCGATCCATGCCGGTCGTCTCGACGTCGAGGGCGGCCGCCGTGCGTAGGTGTTCGCCGCCCGTGGGCGTCGCGTACGTGCGCGGGGCATCGAAGCGCCGCAGCACGTGGTAATCGGGCGACGCATCGAGGCGGTCGGCGAGGGCGTCGAGGACGGGGTCGGACATGCTCCAAAATGGCCGCGGAGGGCGCCGAGCGTCCAGGGGCGCGCGGCATTGCGGGCGGTGGCGAACCGGGCGATGCTACTCCCGACGGCCGCCCGCCTCTCTCTCGCCCTCCAGCCATACCGTACCCGTGCGCAGACTCTCCCTCGCCCTTGCCGGCTTCGCGCTGATCGCCGCCGCGCCCGCCTCCCTCGCCGCCCAGTCCCGCGCCGAGCTCGCGGTGGCTGACTCGTCGCCGTTTCGACCCCTCGTGCTCCCCACGCCCAACAGCGTGCGCACCGCGAGCGGGCGCCCGGGCGCGCGCTACTGGCAGCAGAAGGTGGACTACACCATCGCCGCCACGCTCGATCCGGCGCGGAACCGGATTTCGGGGCACGAGACCATCCGCTACACGAACAACTCGCCGGACTCGCTGCCGTACCTGTGGATGTTCTTGGAGCAGAATCTGTGCGCGCCCACGAGCGTCACGAACGTGCTCAATCAGCCGCCGCTCAAATTCCTGGGCAGCGAGTTCGATTTCTCGTGCCAGGGATTTCGCGGCGGCCTCACGCTCGATTACGTCCGGGTTGGCCGGCATGATGCCAGGCACGCCGTGTACGGCACAACGATGCGCGTGGACCTCGCGACCCCACTGGCCCCGGGCGCGTCCATCACGCTGGAGGCGGCATGGAGCTTCCAGGTGCCCGAGCAGGGCGGAGGACGAATGGGGCACGACGGCCCGCTATACGAGATCGCGCAATGGTATCCGCGCATGGCCGTGTACGACGACGTGCACGGTTGGAACCACGAGCCGTACATCGGCGCCGGCGAATTCTATCTGGAATACGGGGATTTCGACGTCTCGCTCACGGTGCCGTTCAGCTACATCGTGCGCGCCACCGGTGAACTCCGGAATCCGCGGCAGGTGCTCACCCCAACGGAAATTGCCCGGCTCGCGGCGGCGCGCGACGCCGACACCACGGTGCACGTGATCACGAGCCGCGAACTCGAGAGCTTTGCCGCCATCCGGCCTGCCGCCAGCGGCACGCTCACCTGGCACTACACGGCGCGCAACGTGCGCGACTTCGCCTTCGCGGCCGGTCCCGATTTCCTGTGGGACGCTACCGGGTGGGATCACATCCTGATCGAGACGCTCTACCGCCGCTCCGCCGACAAGTGGCCCGAGGCCATCAAGATGGCGCGTGCCACGATCAAGTACTTCAGCGAACAGTGGTATCCCTATCCATGGTCGCACGCGACCACGGTGGAGGGGCCCATCCAAGGTATGGAATACCCGATGCTCACCTTCGTGCCCAACAGCCCCACGCGCGAGGACCAGCAGTGGGCCCTGGCGCACGAGTTCGGGCATGAGTGGTTCCCGATGCTCGTGGGCAGCAACGAGCGCCTCTATCCGTGGATGGACGAGGGGTTCAACACCTTCATCGATCTTCACAATGCGGCGCTCTACTTCGCGGGCACGGCCTACGGCGACTCCATCGAGTCGCACCCGCTGCACCTGTACGCGGAGCATGGCGTGCCGGGCAACGAGCAGCCGCTCATCGAGAACCCCACTGAAGTCCGCGACCTGTTCTGGACGGGATACCAGAAGCCGGCCCTCATGCTGCAGACGCTGCGCGCCGAAGTGTTGGGCCCGCAACGGTTCGACGACGCCTTCCGCGCCTACATCCGCGCCTGGGCCTTCAAGCACCCCACCCCCGCCGACTTCTTTCGCGTGATGCGCGACGAATCCGGGATGAATCTCGATTGGTACTGGCGCGAGTGGATCTACACCACCGCGCGCCTCGATCAGGCCGTCGATTCCGTGGCCAACGGCCCGGACGGCGCCCGCGTGTACCTCTCCAGTCGCGGCACGATGATCATGCCCGTGGAGCTGGCCCTCACCTTCGCCGACGGCTCCACGTCTACGGTGAAGCTTCCCATCGAGATGTGGAATCTTGGCAGCACTTTCGTCTATCGGGTGCCGGAGCGGCAATCGGTCGTGGCCGCGCAGGTCGACCCCCGGCAGGCGCTGCCCGACATCGACCGCTCGAACGACCGCTGGCGCGCGCGCCACTGATTCGGCGGCGCTACCGGGAGTTTCGCGCGAGCGCGCGGAACTCCCGCACCAGCGCCTCGAGGGGATAGGAGCCGTTCGCACCGCTCGGGCTCGGCAGCAGCCACACGCGCGTGCGGCCCCAGGTGTGCGACTGCCGGCCCGGAACGGCGTTGGGGTGGCCGAACGCCACGCGATACGCGCCGATGCCGAGGAACGCGACCCACCGCGGTCGATAGCGATCGAGCTTGGCGAGGAGCCGCTCGCCGCCGGCGCGCAGCTCTTCGGGCGAAAGCTCGGCGGCTCCCGCCGTCGCGCGGCCGGCCAGGTTGGTGAGTCCCAGGCCAAGCGCGGGCAGTTCTCCGTCCTGGTGCGGCTCGTAGACCGTAGGCGTGAACCCCGCGCGGTGGACGGCCGGCCAGAATCGATTGCCCGGCCGCGCGAAATGGTGCCCCACGGCGGCCGAGTACAGCCCCGGATTGATGCCGCAGAAGAGGACGCGCAGGTCCGGCGCGATCACGTCGGGCAGCGTGCGACCGGCCGCGGCCCGCACGTCGGCCGCCGATGGACGGCGGCCCGCGATCGTTGGATGCCCGCTTATCTTGTCACGACCCATCGCGCGCCCCCTCCCGCGCCGCCCGGTGCCTGCGAGTCCGAGAGGCCGTCGCGCTCCGCGACTGGCGATCGCCGCCGGCGAGTGTTACACATCTTGTATTGATATACTGTGGAGATGGGAATGGCAGCCGATGCGAGAGTTCTGAACTTCCGTCCCATGCGCGTGGTGGAGATCACGGCGCCCGGGGGCCCGGAGGTGCTGCGGGCCGGTGAGCGGCCCCGCCCGTCGCCGATTCTGAACGAAGTACTGGTGGAGGTCGCGGCCGCCGGTGTCAACCGGCCCGACCTTCTGCAGCGACAGGGCGCCTACCCGCCGCCGCCCAATGCCAGCGACATCCCGGGGCTCGAAGTGGCCGGACGGATCGCGGCGGTGGGGCCCCAGGTCCAGGGTTGGAACGTCGGCGACGAAGTGTGCGCGCTCGTCGCCGGCGGGGGCTACGCGGAATACTGCCTGGTGCCGGCCGAGCAGCTGCTCCCGGTGCCGAAGGGGCTCTCCATGGCGGAAGCGGCGTCGCTTCCCGAAACGTACTTCACGGTGTGGAGCAACGTGTTCGATCGTGCGCGCCTGCGCGAAGGCGAGGTGTTGCTGGTGCAGGGCGGGGCGAGCGGGATCGGCGTCGCGGCCATTCAGCTGGGACGCGCATTCGGAGCCCGCGTCTTCGCGACGGCGCGGAGCATCAACAAGTGCGAGGCCTGTGAGGCGCTCGGCGCCGAGCGCGCCATCGACTACCAGACCGAGGACTTCGTGGCCGTCGTACGCGACGCCACGCACGACCGCGGCGCGAACGTCATCCTCGACATGGTGGGGGGCGACTACGTGCCGCGCGAGCTGTCGCTCCTCGCCGAGGAGGGACGCCTGGTGTTCATCGCCACGCTGGGCGGCGCCAAGGCGAATTTCAACATTCGCGAAGTCATGGCCAAGCGCCTCACCATTACCGGCTCCACGCTGCGCAACCGGTCGCCGGCGTTCAAAGGGGCCATCGCCGCGCGGCTTCGCGAAAAGGTGTGGCCCCTGTTCGAGCAGGGCACCATACGCCCCGTGATCCACAAGGTGTTCCCGCTCGAACAGGCGGCCGACGCGCACACCGAGCTGGAGCGAGGAAAGCACGTGGGGAAGCTCGTGCTCTCGGTTGCCCCCTGACCCGGAGAGGCGGTGACGCCGGGTCCGCATCACCGCTTCACGGCCTCACCGCTTTACGGCCTCACGGCCATTCACTCCCGCGGCTTTGCCCGGAGATACTGCTCCGGCCACCGCACCTCGGCGCCCAGCACCCGGGCCGCGTGCAGCGGCCAGTACGGATCGCGCAGCAGCTCGCGCGCCATGATCACGGCGTCGGCGTTGCCCGACGCCACAATCTCCTCCGCCTGGTGGGCTTCGGTGATCAGCCCCACGGCGGCGGTCGCGATCTTCACGTCGCGCCGCACGCGCGCGGCGAACGGCACCTGATATCCCGGACCCACCGGGATCTTCGCGTGCGGGACGTTCCCGCCCGTCGAGCAATCGATGAGATCCACGCCCAGGGCGCGCAGCCGCTCGGCGAGCACGACCGACTGCTCGATGTCCCAGCCGCCGTCCGTCCAGTCGGTGGCCGAGATGCGCACGAACAGCGGGCGCCCGGCCGGCCATACCTCGCGCACCGCCGCCGCGACCCGTAGCGGGAACCGCATCCGATTCTCCAGCGACCCGCCGTATTCGTCGTCACGATGATTGCTCAGCGGGCTCAGGAACTGATGCAGCAGATACCCATGCGCCATGTGCAGTTCGATGACGTCGAACCCCGCGGTTATGGCCAGCCGCGCCGCGGCCACCCACTGCGCCTCCACCTCGTCCAGCTCGGCGACGGAAAGCGCGTGCGGCGTGTGATATCCCTCGTCGAACGGAATCGCGCTCGGCGCCAGTGTGCGCCACGCCCCCTGTTCAGCGGTGAGCGGCCCGCCGCCCTCCCACGGCCGCGCCGTGGACGCCTTGCGCCCGGCGTGCGCGAGCTGCACGCCCGCCGCGGCGCCCTGACCGTGAATGAAATCCACGATACGGCGGAAGGCCGCGGCCTGCGCGCCGTTCCAGAGCCCGGTGTCGGCGGGTGAAATGCGACCCTCCGGGCTCACGGCCGTCGCTTCGGTGAGCACGAGGCCCGCGCCCCCCACGGCGCGGCTGCCGAGGTGCACGAGATGCCAGTCGTTGGGCATCCCATCGGTGCTGGAGTACTCGCACATCGGCGAGACGAACACGCGGTTGCGAAATTCGATCTCGCGCAACGTGAGCGGCGAGAACAGGACAGAGGCAGCGGTCGTTTGGGTCATGATTGAATTGTAGTACCGGTGTAAAGTGGGAGCCGATGGACGCGCCGGTCGCGCCGGTGTAGCGTGTTGCATGCTCGAATTTGCTCCCCGCTTCGACGCGTCTGCCGCGGCAGAAATCGGCCGCGTGCACTTCGGGTTCCATGGTGCGCCCACCCGCCTGGTGAGCGAGCGCGACCAGAATTTCCTGTTCGCCGAGAGCGACGCCGTTCTCAAAATCGCCAACGCTCGCGAAGACGGGGCGTTCCTCGAAGCGCAACAGGCGGTCCTGGCGCACCTGGCGCGACGCTTCGCGCTCACGCCGCGCGTCATCCCGGCGCTCGACGGCGGGCTGCTCCACTCCACGCCCGGACCCGATGGTCGTGCCCACGCGCTCTGGGCGCTCACGCGGCTGCACGGGCGGCCCCTCGCCTCGCTGGGCGCGCCTACGCCGGCGCTGCCTGCGGACTACGGGCGGGTCGTGGCGCGCCTGGCCGCGGCGCTCGAAGGGTTTGACCATCCCGCGGTCCACCGCGCCTTCGCGTGGGATCTGACGCATGCACGCGCGGCGATCGCCGAGCGTCGCCCGCTCATGGCCGGCGCGGAGCTCGGGCCAACCATCGACCGCGTGGTCGCGGCGTTCGACGCCTCCACGGCGCCGGTGCTGGCCCGGTTGCCGCGCACGGTGGTCCACGGGGACCTGAACGACTACAACGTGCTCGTCGCGTCCGACGTCGGCGCGAGCGCCGGGCTTCGCGTCAGCGGCATCGTCGACTTCGGAGACATGGTGCACAGCGTCGCCGTGGCGGAACTCGCGGTGGCGATCGCCTACGCCGTGCTCGACGCGCGCGATCCGCTCGCGGCCGCCGCGATCATGGCCGGCGCGTATCACGCCGAGCGGCCGCTCTCCGACGACGAAATTGCCGCGGTGTGGGGGCTGGCGGCCATGCGGCTCTGCCTGAGCGCGTGCATGGCCGCGGAGCAGACGAGAACCCGGCCCGACAACGAATACCTGAGTATCAGCCAGCAGCGCATCGCCGACGCGTTGCCGCGCATCGCCGCCGTTCCGTTCGGCCTCGCCGGGGCGGTGCTCCGCGAGGCGTGCGGTCTGGCGCCGGTGCCGGCGGCATCGCGCGTGGTCGATTGGCTGCGCGACCATGGGCGGCATGCGGCGCCCGTCCTGGAGGCCGATCTCCGGCACGAACCGTGTCTCGTGCTCGACCTCTCGGTGGGCAGTTCGCTCGTGAGCGGTGATCCCGCGGAACGCGACGAGCCGCACCTGACGCCGGCCATCGTCGCCGCGATGCGCGAGGCGGGCGCGCGGGTGGCGGTGGGCCGGTACGACGAGCCGCGATTGCTCTACGTGACGCCGCTCTTTTCCGGCGGTGCGCGCGTCACCGACGAGCGCCGCACGATTCATCTGGGGCTCGACTTGTTCGTCGAAGCCGGCGCCGCCGTGCACGCGCCCCTCGACGGCACCGTGCATACGTGGCACGACAACGCCAATGCGCTCGACTACGGTCCCGTGATCGTGCTCCGCCATGAGACCGGCGACGGCACGCCATTCTACACGCTGTACGGCCACCTGAGTCGCGAGTCGCTGCACGGTCTGGCCCGGGGCCAGCGCGTATCGCGTGGCCAGCGCATCGCCACGCTCGGCGCGGCCGACGTGAACGGCGGGTGGACGCCGCATCTGCATCTGCAGATCATCGTCGACCTGCTGGACCTCGGGGTGGACTTTCCCGGCGTCGGCGCGGCCAGCCAGCGCGCCGCGTGGACGGCCCTGTGTCCCGACCCCAACCTCCTCGTGGGAATTCCGGCGCACCGGTTCCCGCCCGCGCGGCCCGATGCCGCGCGCACGCTCGCCGGGCGCCGCGCG
>JAGWRB010000273.1 GCA_028876725.1 Gemmatimonadota bacterium | reverse complement strand
GTTCACGCTCGACGACGGCCGGCGGCTCGTGCTCGAGGATTCGCGCGCGCTGGCCACGCTCGACGTGCATCCGGCCGATGCGCCGCTCGACCTGGGACTCGGCCCGGAGCCCACGGATCCGTCGCTCACCGCCGACGGGCTTCGGCGGACGCTCGAGCGCCGGCGCGGCGCGATCAAGCCCGTGCTGCTCGACCAACGCGTCATCGCGGGCATCGGCAACATCTACGCGGCCGAAGCGCTCTGGCGCGCGAAGATCAGCCCTCGCGTACGCGCGGCGTCGCTGTCCGAGGCGCGGCTCCAGCGGCTGCTCGACTCGATTCGTGCCGTGATCGCGCGCGCGACGGGGGCGCGCTACACCGAGATCGGTGCGGCGCGCCTCAACGTCTACGATCGCGAGGGGCGCAGTTGCCGTCGCTGTGGCACGCCCATCCGCCGCATCGTGCAGGCGGGGCGCTCCACGTTCTACTGCCCGAGCTGCCAGCGGTAGCGCGGACTACCGCTCCAGCTTGAACCCCGGGTCGACCTTGGGCCGGTGCGGCGCATTCGCCACGAGCCAGCCGGTCTCGTACATCCAGTCGGTCATCCGCTTGAGCTTGGCGTAGTTGATCCGCGACGCTTCGTCGCGCGGGGTGTGGTAATCCACGTGAAGGTTCGTGGAATACATCACCGCCGGAATGCCGTGCCGCACGTATGGCACGTGGTCGCTGCGGAAGTACCAGCCCTCGGGATGCGTCGGCCGATCCCACGTGGAGTCGAGCACGAACTTGCCGGTCGCGGCGTTGGCTTCGAGCGCTATGCGCACGAGGTCGGTGGAATTGCGGTGCGGGGGCTGGACGCCCAGCAGGGACGCCGTGTCCGGATTGTTGCGCCCGATGAGATCGCCGTTGATCACGGCGACGATGTCGTGGAGCGGCACCACGGGGTGCACGGCGTGGTAGCGCGACCCCAGCAGGCCGCGCTCCTCGGCGCCGTGCCACACGAACAGTGCCGAGCGCTTGCCCGGATGCTTCGCGAACGCGCGGCCGATGGCGAGAATCGCCACGCTGGTCGACGCGTTGTCGTCGGCGCCGTTCCAGATGGAATCGCCGTCCATGGGGAAGCGCACGCCGTCGTGATCGGTGTGGCTGCTGAACAGCACGTACTCGTGGCGGAGCTTCGGATCGCTCCCGCGCGCGATGGCCACGACGTTCACCGACGGATAGTCGAACGTCTCGGTGATCAGCTTGATGTGCGCGGGCTGCCCCGACGCCTGGAGCGCGCCAAGGAGCGCACGGCGCGCGAGGAACACCGGCGGGCCCGACGGCCGCCGGCCGTAGCGGCCGCCGGCGGCGTTGGTGGCGGAATCGTCGACGTCGTACATGCCGCGCGACGAGTTGGCCGCGACGGCGTCGAATGCGACGTCGCCGATGGAGTCGGCCACGAGGATCACGGCCGCCGCGCCGCGCTCGGCGAGCGCGCGCCCCTGCGCGCCGATGGACGCGGTGGCGTAATGCCACTCCGGCGAGTACACGCCCTCGAACTTCCGCGCGTTGGCGGGCGGCTTCACGAGCTGCGCCACGGCCACCTTCCCGCGCACGTCGATCGTCGTGTCGCTGCCGTCGCCGGCCCATACGGTGGGCGCGTCGACCGCGGTGGCCATCGTCGCCATGGCTGCGGCGTCCTTCCAGAGGACGAGCGTGTGGCTGCCGACCGTGATCTCGCTCGCCGGCGAGAGGCGCGTGCGCTGCATGTTCCACCACTGGAAGTACGTGCCGTCGTCGCCGGCCGGGAGCAGGCCGGCCTCCTGGGCGCGCTTGGCTTCCCACGCGGCGGCGCGAATCTCGTCCAGGGTGCCGGCTTCGCGTCCGCGCATGGCGTCGCTGGCCAGGTAGTAGAGATCGCTCTTGAGCTCGGATTCCTTGATGAGCTGCATGGCGGCCGGTGGAGTGGGGACCGGCAGCTGCTGGGCGGCCAGCGGCGCGGCGCCCAGTACGGCGAACGCGACCGCGGCGGCGGGGCGGATGGTCGAGTGGATTTTCATGGGATTCATGCGGGGTGGAAGGACGGCCGATAGCATGGGGCCGCCGGACCGCGAGCGCCAGAGCCCGCGGTCATCAATCCATGGCTTCGACGATCGCGCCCTTGATGTACCCCGTCTCCGGAACGGTCAGGATCTCGGGATGGTCCAGCGGCTGGCCCACGATCTCGCGCAGGGCGAGCCGGCGCCCCGAATCGGCCGCTGCGTCGTGGAGCATTTCCAGGAACAGCGGCTTGGTGAGATGAAAGCTGCAGCTCGCCGTGAACAGCAGCGCGCCCGGCGCGAGCAGGCGCATCGCGCGGAGGTTGATCTCCTTGTACCCGCGAATGCCGGCCGCCAGCGCGCTCTTGGTCTTGGCAAACGCCGGCGGGTCGAGCACGATGGTGTCGAAGCGCTCGCCGGTCCGCTCGGCCTGCTTCAAGTAATCGAACGCGTTCGCTTCGACGAACTCGATGTTGGCGTGCGCGTTGAGCGCCGCGTTGGCCCGCGCACGCTCCAACGCCGCCGCCGAACTGTCGAGCGCCGTCACGTGCGACGCGTGCCGGGCCAGGTGCAGGGCGAACGAGCCGTGGTAGCTGAAGCAGTCGAGCGCGCGGCCGCGCGCCAGGGCGCCGATCCGCGCCCGGTTCTCGCGCTGATCCAGAAACGCGCCCGTCTTCTGGCCGTCCCACGGCGCGGCCAGATAGCGCACGCCGTGCTCCCGCACCTCGATCTCGCGCGGCACGGTGCCGACGAGCAACTCCACCGCGCGGGGGAGCCCCTCCTTCTCGCGCAGCGACACGTCGTTGCGCGCGAGCACGCCCTCGGGACGCTCGAGGTCCAGCAGCGCATCGACGATCGCGCCGCGCGAGGGTTCGAGCCCCGCGCTCATGAGCTGCACCACGAGCCAGCGGTCGTAGCGGTCGCAGACGAGCGACGGGAGGCCGTCGCCCTCGCCGTGCACCAGACGGAACGCGTTCGCTTCGGCGCGCAGCGGATCGCGCCGCGCGATGGCGGCGGCGAGGCGCTTGCGCCACCAGGCGGGGTCGATCGACGCGTTGGGGTTTGCCTCGAGCAGGCGCAGCGAGATCTCGGACTTCGGGCTCCAGAGGGCCCAGCCGAGCGGCTTGCCGCGCTGGTCGGCCACGGGCACGATGCCGGCCGGTGCGTCGGGACGCTCGATGACGTCGCTGCGATAGATCCACGGGTGGCCGTGGGCCCAACGCCGGGCGCCCTTGTTCGAGACCGTCGCTTGCGGCGTCATCGCGCCTACGGATGGCGGGCGCGCGTGGCGGCGCCTGCGGGGTTCGTGTCGCGCGCGGTCTTGGGCTTTCGCGTCTGCTCGGCGCGCGCGCGGCGCATGGCGCGCACCGCCGCTTCGTGCTCGCGGTAGTCGACGCGGAACTCGTGGTGGCCGTCGGGCGCGGCGACGAAGTAGCGGTACGGGACGTGCGCGGGGTAGAGCGCGGCGAGGATGCTTGCCGCGCCGGGCGACGCGATGGGGCCCGGCGGAAGCCCGGGGTGCAGGTACGTGTTGTACGGCGACTTCACACGGAGGTCCTTATACAGCACGCGCGCCTCGTGCGCATGCAGGGCGTACTGGACCGTGGGATCGGCCTGCAGCAGCATGCCCGCGCGCAGGCGGTTCATGTATACGGCGGCGATCGCGGGGCGTTCTTCGGGGAGCCGGGCTTCCTTCTCGACGATCGACGCCAGCGTCATGACGTCGTTCCGCGACATGCCGATCGAGTCGAGCCGCGCCGTCCAGGCCGGCTTCCACTCGTGCTCGAACCGCCGTTCCATGTCGGTCACCGCTTCACGCGCGGTGGTGCCCTGCGCGAACGTGTAGGTGTCGGGAAACAGGTATCCCTCGACCGTGGGCGTGGGGAGGTCGAGCCGCGCGAGGAGGGCCGTGTCGCGCGCGGCGGCCTTCACCGAATCGAGCGGCGCGCCGAGTTTCGCCGCGAGCAGGGGCTCGATCTGCGATAGCGCGAACCCCTCGGGAATCGTGACCGTGATGACGATGCCGCGGCCGGCGCGCAGCATGTCGAGCACCGTGCCCCAGCTCGCGCCGCGGCGGAACTCGTACGTGCCGGCGCGGATGCGCCGGTCGCCGCCGCGCACCCATGAGTAAATTCTAAACAAGCGCGGCGCCCGGACCACGCCGGCGCTGGCCAGGGAGTCGGCGGCGGTGCGCACCGAGGCGCCGTTCGGCACCACGACGCGCGCCGTCGAGGCGTCGTCGGTGGCGCAGGCGGCGAGGAAGAGCGCGCCGGCGAGCGCGAGGCCGCCCCGGAACCGCCGGCTACGCGTCATGGCGCAGGAAGTGCTGCAGCAGCACGGTGGCCGCCAGGGCGTCGACGTCGCCGCGGCGATCGCGCGGGGTGCCGCCCATCTCGTGAATGGCCCGCCGCGCCGCCGCGGTCGTGAACCGCTCGTCGAGCAGGCGCACCGGGAGCCCCGTGCGCTTCTCGAGCTCGGCGCCCACGAGCCGCACCTCCCCGGCGCGCGGCGTGTCGTTCCCCTCGCCGTCCAGCGGCAGGCCGAGCACGAAGCCGCGCGCCTCCAGCGCCTCGGCGCGGCGGATGACCTCGGCGATGGGCGGACGCTTGCCCGCGCGGCGCTGGATGAATCCGGCCGGCGACGCGATCGTCCCCGTGGGGTCGCTCACGGCGAGTCCGATGCGCCGCTCCCCCCAGTCCACGGCGAGCCACCGGCCCCGATCGCCCGCCATGGCTATCCGCCCTGCGCCATCTGCGCGAAGAATTCCTTGTTGTTCCTGGACCGCGACATCTGCTTGAGCAGGAACTCGATCGCCTCCGTCTCCGGCATGTCGCCCAGGAAGGTGCGCAGCAGGTACACGCGGTTGAGCTCCTCTTTGGTGAAGAGCAGCTCCTCCTTCCGCGTCCCCGACCGGTTGATGTCGATGGCCGGGTAGATGCGCCGCTCGGCGATCTTGCGGTCGAGCACGAGCTCCATGTTGCCCGTCCCCTTGAACTCCTCGAAGATCACCTCGTCCATGCGCGAGCCCGTCTCGATGAGCGCCGTGCCGATGATCGTCAGCGAGCCGCCGTCCTCGATGTTGCGCGCCGCGCCGAAGAACTTCTTGGGCTTCTCCAGCGCCTTGGCGTCCACGCCGCCCGACATGATCTTGCCCGAGTGCGGCACCACGGCGTTGTGCGCCCGCCCCAGCCGCGTGATGGAATCGAGCAGGATCACCACGTCCTTCTTGCTCTCCACCAGCCGCTTGGCCTTCTCGATCACCATGTCCGCCACCTGCACGTGCCGCTGCGGCGGCTCGTCGAACGTGGAGCTGATCACCTCGCCACGGACCGTGAACTTCATGTCGGTCACCTCCTCGGGCCGCTCGTCGATGAGCAGCACGATGAGCACGACCTCCGGATAATTCTCGGCGATGGCGTTGGCGATCTTCTGCAGGAGGATCGTCTTGCCGGCGCGCGGTGGCGACACGATGAGCCCGCGCTGTCCCTTGCCGATGGGCGCGATGAGATCCATCACGCGCATCGAGAGATCGCCGCTCTCCACCTCGAGCCGCAGGCGCCCTTCGGGATACCGCGGCCGCAGGTTGTCGAACGCGGTCCGTTCCTTGGCCAACTCGGGATCGCCCTCGTTCACTAACTCCACCTTGAGCAGCGCCAGGTAGCGCTCCCACTCCTTGGGCGGCCGGACCTGTCCCTGCACCGTGTCGCCCGTCTGCAGGCCGAACCGCTTCACCTGGGACGGCGACACGTAGATGTCGTCCGGGCCATTCAAGTAGTTGTAATCCTGGCTCCGGAGAAACCCGTACCCCTCGGGCAACACCTCCAGCACCCCCTGGCCGGTGAGCACGCCCCCCTCGGCCAGCATCGCCTGCTCGATACGAAACGTCAGATCGTGGCGCGGCAGCGTCTCGACGTCGGAAAGCCCCAGCTCCTGCGCCAGATCCAGAAGGGCGGGGAGCGGTTTCCGCTTGAGCTCGGCGATGCTGACCACGGCCGGAGACGTTGACGGCGACGGCGATGACATGGGACGGCTGAAGACTCGCGGGGTGCGACGGATGACCAGACGAGGGAGGGTCGGCGCCGATTCGGAATCGGCGTGGGACGCCGCTGGGGGGAACTGCCTCGGAGCGGATGCGCCCGGGACCCGCCGGGCGCGGCCATGCGATTGGAGAAGGAACGACGCGCGCGACAGGATTCGAACCTGTGACCTTCGGCTCCGGAGGCCGACGCTCTATCCAGCTGAGCTACGCGCGCGGGTAAACGCTAAAGCTATCGGAACGCGGCAAGCGGTTCAAGGCAAGGCGCCGCCGCCCGTTTGCGGCCCACGGCACTCCGTGCCTTTCACCGCGTGCCGGATCGTCGTACCTTCCCGACCGGCCACGCGTTCCCCGCCATTCCCGCCCCGGCCTTCCTTTTCACGCCTCGAACGACCGGCCCTCCGGCCGCCGCGATTGCCCCGCTTCGTCCTCGGCATCTCCGCGTTCTATCACGACAGCGCCGCCTGCATCCTGCAGGACGGCGCCCTGCTGGCTGCCGCCCAGGAGGAGCGGTTCTCGCGGCGCAAAGGCGACGAATCGTTTCCCGCGCGCGCCATCGCGTTCTGCCTCGAGCGCGCCCACGTGCGCGCGTCGGACCTCCATGCGGTGGCGTTCTACGACAAGCCGCTGCTCAAACTCGACCGCGTCTTCGAAACGTTCCTCTGGACGACGCCGGACGGCTTCGCCGCGTTTCGCCACGGCGCGCCGCTCTGGGCGCGCGAACGCCTCGACATCGAGCGCACGATCCGCCGCGGCCTCGACGACTACGCCGGGCCCGTGCTGTTCGCCGAGCACCACGAGTCGCACGCCGCCAGCGCGTTCTATCCGTCGCCGTTCCACGAAGCGGCGATCCTCACGGTCGACGGCGTCGGCGAATGGGCCACCGCGTCTATCGGCGCCGGCCACGGCGCGGACCTTCAGCTCCTGCAGGAGCTGCACTGGCCCGACTCGCTGGGCCTCCTCTATTCCGCGTTCACCTATCACGCCGGATTCAAAGTGAACTCGGGCGAGTACAAGCTCATGGGCCTCGCGCCGTACGGCGCGCCGAAATACGTCGAGGCCATCTACCGCGAGCTCGTGAACCTGCGCGACGACGGTTCGTTCACGCTCAATCAGCGCTACTTCAACTACCTC
>JAGWRB010000272.1 GCA_028876725.1 Gemmatimonadota bacterium | reverse complement strand
TATCCGGGCTGCGTGTTGTCGTGGTAGTCCACGCCCACCTGCAGCGACGCCGAGCCCCAGATGCTGCGCCGCTCGGCCGCCCCGGCCCGATCGGCCGCCGTGACGTCCTCCTCGGCCGCGCGCACCCCGAGCGGCGTGCCCGCGGCCGCGGGCACGGAATCCCCCAGCGTCAGGGTATCGGCGAGCGCGATCGTCACGCGGTCGGCGGACAGGCCCATGACCGTTTGCAGATCGAGCAGCGCCGCCTGGGCGGCCAGCGAATCGGCGAGCGCGGCATTGTCCTGCTGGCCCGCGGCCACGGTCGCCAGCTCGACGTCCAGGTCGCTCGCGTCGCCCGCCGCCCGGCGCTGCGCGGCCATGGCCCGCAGCGAATCGGCGTCCTGCGCATTGCGCCGGGACAGTCGCGCCTGCGCGCCGGCCACCGCGGCGTTCACGTAGGTCGTGTCCGCGTCGAAGGCGATGGCCGCGCGCTGCAGCGCGAACCGGTCGCGAGCAGACGCCTGCGCCGCCGTGGCGCTGCCGATGCGCGCGCGGCGGAGCCACGGGAAGTCGAGCGGGATGTCCGCGTAGATGTGCCGCTGCGGCGCGTCCTTCGTGACGCTCAGATTGAGCGTCGGATTGGCGTAGGCCCGCGCGCCCAGCAACGCCGCGCGCGCGGCGGAGGTGTCGGCGGCGGCCAGCGACAGCGCGGGGCCGTGCGCGAGCGCCGCCGCGATGGCCTGATTTCGCGTCACGAGTTGTTGCGCGCGCGCCGCGGCGAGCGGCGTCGCGAAGGCGGCCGCGGCCGCGGCGAGCCACCGGCGAATGAATCGGGTATCGGTCATGGAATGCCCGAACCCTATTCCGGCGACCTGTCAGGCCGATGACACCGGCGGTTTCTGAATGCGCGGAAATACCACTTCCACGCGCGTGCCGCGCCCCGGCGCCGAAGCGATGGCGATTTCCGCGTGGTGCAGATCGGCCACCCAGCGCGCGATGGAGAGCCCGAGCCCCGCGCCCTCGGCGCGAACGCGCGCCGGATCGCCGCGGAAGAATCGCTCGAAGACGTGCGGCAGATGCTCGGGCGCGATCCCCATGCCCGTGTCCGCGACCACGAACACCGGGTGCGCATCGCGCACATCGACATCGACGTGCACGTGCCCGCCCGGCGGCGTGAACTTGATGGCGTTGTGCACCAGGTTCATCACGAGCTGGCGAACGAGCGTCGGATCGGCGTTGAGCGGCGCCTCTTCGAACGTGCCCACTTCGAGCGTCACCCCTTTTGCCACGGCGAGCGTGCGGGCCGCGTCGGCGGCGTCGAGCACGATGTCGTCGAGGAACACGTGCTGGAGGCGCACCGCGCGCTCCCCGGCGTCGGCCCGCGCCAGCGTCATCAAATCGTCCACGATGCCGCCCAGTCGCTCGGCCTCGCGCTCCACCACGCCCAGCGCGTCGCGATAGCCCTCGGGCCCGCGCTCCTGCTGCAGCGTGACCTCGGCCGTGGTGCGCATCACCGCCACCGGCGTGCGCAGCTCGTGCGCCGCGTCGGCCATGAACCGCCGCATGTGCGCGATGTTGCGCTCCACGGGCTCGGTGGACTTGCGCGACAGGAAGTATCCGCCCGCCGCCACGAGCACCAGGGCCGCGAGCGCCGCGCCGCCGAAGGCCACGATCAGCGCCGCGTACTGGTCTTCCAGCTCCACCTGGTCGGCCACCGTCGCCGCGACCATCGGCGTGCCGCTGGGCAGCGTGAACCGCTCGGCGTGCAGGCGCAGCGTGCCGCCGCGCCGCTCGTGCCGCCGGGCGTCCACCTGCCCCTCCACCGCCGCGCGGCGCGCCTGTTCGCGGATCCACGGGTCGGCGAGCGGCGGCTTGACCGGCACGCCCGCGGTGTCGAGCAGGTACAGCTGGCGGTCGGGGATGTGCAGCTCGTCCACGGCGTCCACCACCGCGCCCTTGGCCGACTCACTTTCTTGTTCTCGTATTCGCGCGGCGCGGCGCAGCTCCAGGGTGGCCTGCTCCAGCGACGCGTCGAGCTGGCGGCCGAACTGATGCCGGACCACGACGAACAATCCCAGCCCGAGGAGAACGAGAATGACGCCCAGCGTGCCCACGTACCACGCGGTGAGGCGCAGGCGCAGCGCGGTGAGCGGCTGCATCGCCATGGTCAGGGACCGAACCGGTAGCCGGCGCCGCGCAGCGTGTGGATGAGCTTCGTCTCGAAGTCATCGTCGATCTTCCGGCGCAGGCGCCGCACCAGCACTTCGAGCACGTTCGTGAACGGATCGTGGTTCTCGTCCCACACGTGCGCCGTGATCGCCGCGCGATCGAGCACGTGCCCCGCATGGCGCACGAACACCTCGAGCAACGCGAACTCCTTGGCCGTGAGTTCGATCTCGCGCCCCGCGCGGCGCACCTGGCGCGTGGCCAGATCCACCGTGAGGTCGGCCACCTGCACCTGCTCCGAGGCCAGCGCCGCGGGACGGCGCACCAGCGCCCGCACCCGCGCCGCGAGCTCCTTGAACGCGAATGGCTTCGTGAGGTAGTCGTCGGCGCCGGCGTCGAGCCCCTGCACCCGGTCGTCGACCCCGTCGCGGGCCGTGAGCATGAGGATCGGCGTGTCCACGCCGCGCGAGCGCAACTCGCGGCACAGGTCGAATCCCGACCCGCCGGGCAGCATCACGTCGAGCACGATCACGTCGTGCGAGGCCAGCACGGCGCGCTCCCGCCCCTCGGCGAAGTTGGCCGCGGTCGTCGCCTCGATTCGCATGTCCCGAAACCCCTCGCGCAGCGCATTCGCCAGCTCGGGGTCGTCTTCCACGATCAGTACCCGCATCCGGTCTCCGTCAATCGGGCCACGACGCCGCGTGGCGTGCGGCGAAGATGCCACGCCGGCGCGCGAAGGGAAAGGCGCAGACCCCGCGTCCCCGCGGCGCGCCTGACAATTTCCGGACAAACCGTTTGAAACCTCCCGGCTGTCCAATGCGAATGAGTGGGCGTGCTCTGCGCCCGCGGAGCCGTCCACCCTTCACTCCCCCAAGTCGATGGCCCACAGCCCTCCAGCCGCCGCTCACCGGCGGCGCGCCCGCGCCGCGCTCCTCCTCCTCGCCATGGCCGGCCTTGCCCCGCGCATCGCTGCGGCCCAGGCCTCCGCGGAATTGGGCGCGCACCGCGCCGCCACCGGCGTCCGCGTGATGCACGCCGCCCGGCGCACCGGCCCCATCGTGATCGACGGCCGGCTGGACGAGCCGGCGTGGCGCGCCGCGCCCGTGGCCGGAGACTTCACGCAGAGCTACCCGAACCCCGGGGCCGCGCCGGTGGATTCCACGCGGGTCCGCGTGCTCTATGACGATGCCGCGCTCTACGTCGGGATCCGCATGTACGACGCGCATCCGGATTCCATCGCCGCCCAGCTCGCGCGGCGCGACGCCAGCGGCATCTATTCCGACTGGGTGCACCTCGTCATCGACTCGTACCACGACCGGCGCACGGCGTTCCGCTTCTCCGTGAATCCGCGCGGCGTGGAGAAGGACGTGTACACCTCCAACGACGGCAACGAGGACCTCAACTGGGACGCCGTCTGGGAAGTCGGCACGCGCATCGACTCGCTCGGCTGGGTGGCCGAGTACCGCATTCCGCTCTCGCAGCTCCGCTTCGGGCCCGCGCCCGCGAGCGGGGATCGCCTATGGGGGATCCAGGTCATGCGCGACATTGCGCGCCGCAACGAGCGCGACTCCTGGTCGCCGTGGACGCCGCAGAGCCCCGGGTTCGTCTCGCGCTTCGGCGATCTCACCGGTCTGCGCGGCGTGTCCGCGCCGGAGCGTCTCGAAGTGGTGCCGTACGCGAGCACCAGGGTAACCCGCGCGCCGGGCAGCGCCGCGGATCCCTTCTACCGCGCCACCAACGCGCGGCCATCCGTCGGCGCCGACGTGCGCTACGGGCTCCCCGCGGGGCTCACGCTCACCGCTACGGTCAATCCGGACTTCGGACAGGTGGAAGTAGATCCCGCCGTCGTGAATCTGTCGGCGTTCGAGACGTTCTTCCCCGAGAAGCGCCCGTTCTTTCTCGAGGGCGCCGACATCTTCGACTTCGGCGCCGTGCGCCGGCAGAACGATTTCGGCAGCCAGTATTTCTTCTACTCCCGCCGCATCGGCCGCGCCCCGGAACTGAGCCCGTACGGGCCCGGCGTGCGCTACGCCGACTCGCCCGACCAGACCACCATCGCGGGCGCCGCCAAGGTCACGGGCAAGGCCGGTCCCTGGTCGGTCGGCTTCCTCGACGCCGTGACGACGCAGGCCGACGCGCGCGTGGCCCTCACCTCGGGCGCGCGCGCCACCGCGCCCGTGGAGCCGCTCACCAACTACTTCGCCGGCCGGGTGAAGCGCGACTTCCGGCAGGGCGCGTCGTTCATCGGCGCGATGCTCACGTCCACCGTGCGCGGCATGTCCGACAGCGTCTTCCAGCCCGTGCTGCGCGACAACGCGACCCTGGGCGGCGTCGACTTCGAGCACGGGATGCAGCACCGCAACTGGATCGTGAGCGGCTTCCTGGCCGGCAGCCGCGTCGAGGGCTCGGCGCGCGCCATCGACCTCACCCAGCGCAACAGCACGCACTACCTGCAGCGCCCCGACGCCTCGTACCTCACGTACGACCCCACGCGCACGTCGCTCTCCGGCTACGAAGACGAGATCGCGCTGCAGAAATCGGGCAACCTGTTCGGCTCGGTGGCCTACAAGGAGATGAACCCCACGTTCGAGATCAACGATCTGGGATTCGTGGGGCGCGGCGACTACCGCGCGGTGTCGAATCTCGTGGGCTATCAGGACTACCAGGCGGGCGCGCATCTCCGCAGCTACAACGCCTTCATCTACACCAACGACGCGTGGAATTTCGGCGGCACCCCCATCTATCGCGCCGTGGCCGGCCGGGCCAGCGTCACCAACAACTCGCTGTGGACCATGGGCGCCGGATTCACCCGTGAGCTCGGCGCCTACTCCGACCGCCTGCTGCGCGGCGGCCCGTTGGCGCAGGCGCCGGCGGGATGGACCGCCAACGGCAACGTCACCACCGACTCGCGATGGCCGGTGATCATCACCGCCTCGGGTTCATACTCGCGCGACGTCTCGGGTGCCGAGGCGCCCGACGTGTCGCTCAGTTTCGACATGCGCCCCAGCAGCACCGTGCACGTGTCGCTTGGCCCCGAGCTCTCGGTGGGGCGCGCCACGGCGCAGTACCTCGCCGCAGTGAGTGACCCCCACGCCGCGGCGACGTACGGCGCGCGATACGTGTTCGCGAATCTCCGGCAGACCACGCTGTCGATGGACACGCGCGTCGAGTGGACCCTCACCCCGCAACTGAGCCTGCAGTCGTATCTGCAGCCGTTCGTGTCGTCGGGGGCCTACGCATCGTTCAAGGAGTTCACCACGCCGGGCGCGTTCGCCTTCGCCGTCTACGGGCGCGACCGCGGCACCATCGCGTACGACGCGTCGCAGGGGGCGTACACGGTGGATCCCGACGGCGCCGGCCCGTCGGCCGCGTTCGCCATTCCGAACCCCAATTTCAACGTGCGGAGCCTGCGCGGGAACGCGGTCCTCCGGTGGGAGTATCGTCCGGGATCGGTGCTCTATCTTGTGTGGCAGCAGCAGCGGAGCGGCTACGCGCCGGTGGGCGATTTCGAGACCGGCCGCGACCTGGGCGCGATCTTCCGCACCGCGCCCACGAACGTGTTCCTGCTGAAGGCCACGTACTGGATCGGCCACTGAGACGGCGGGCGGAGCGGTCGCCTCGCGGCCGCTCGGCCGGGCTCAGTGCGTGCCGAGCGTGGCGTAGGTGCCGCGGGCCGTCACGAGCTGGGCCATCACACGCCGCTCGCGCTGCATGACGCAGGCGGAATACCAGTCGGCGCCGCTCGTCGGGTCGTCGCAGGCGATGGGCGCCGTCTTGCCCAGCTCGAGCTGGGGGAGGAGGTGCCCGTAGATCTCGTGCGCCAGCACCCGTTCCACGTACCGGTTGAAGAGCGACGAGTCGGCGTGGGTGGTGCTCGCCGCCAGCGCCGCGCGCAGGTCGCCCATGCGCACGATCACCGCGAAGTGATCGATGGGCTTGCCGCGCGCGCCGTTCGGCGTGAGCGGATACACGGCGGTGAGCGCCTGCCAGCCGTTCACGTAGCCGTATCCCGGGGGGAGCTGGCTGCGGAGCTGCGACTCGGTGCCGATCACCACCGGGATCCCCGACTGTTCGATGGCGGTAATGGCCGAGTCGAACGACGGGGACATCCGGCGGAGGCGCGTGACCGTGGCCGCCAGCAGCGAATCGCCGATGGCGATGTTGGGGGCGTAGAGCGAGTTGCTGCGCCGCGCGGTCGGGAGCGCGACGTTCTCGATGCGCGGAGCCGTTGGGGCAGACGCCAGGGGCGCCAGCGTCGAGTAGCGCGCGGCGGCGAAGCCGGACTCGGCCATGGGGAGCGAGGTGCAGGCGCCGGTGGACGCGAGCGCGGCGACGGCGACCCAGAGCGCGCCGGACCGCAGCGTGCGCGCGGCGCGGCGGGTGTTGCGAGCGGCCGGCTGGCGGTTGGTGGCCTGCTGACGCTGCGTGCACTGCTGGGAGAACATCGCGGAGCCCGGGTTCGCCCTGAGGGCGATTCACTGCGTGGGCGCGTCGTCGCGCTGTACGGAGTGAAGGATCGCGATTTTCTCTAGACTGTCAATTGTTTAAACAGTTTACCATGTATAGTTAGCGGTTGACAGTGACATTAATACCGGTTGCATGGATAATTTGACCGAATTAGCGCCTTGTACGCTCCAATTCATAGGACATATTGACCGCTTGTGACAGATATCAGGACGCCGTTCCGTTGCCCGGAAATCCCATTGACGGTTCGCGGTCCCGCAGCGAACGTCGCGAGACTCCATTCGAACGCAGGATTGCATACATGATGAAGCGCCTTTTCTGCACCGTCGCGGCCGCGGCCCTCTCCGCCTGCGCGACCGCCAACACGTCGCAGCAGGACCCGGTCAATCAGCGGGTGGCCGCCGTGGCCGACGGCGCGATGATCCAGACCGAGAACACGCCGGCGGCGAGTCACGAGATCGACGCGCCGGCGACCGCCGTGTGGCCGGCGCTCGAGAAGGCCTACGCCCAGCTGGGAATCCCCGTGGCCGTGAACGATCCCCGGCTCCACCGCATCGGCAATACGAATTTCTTCAAGTATGGCCGGATGAACGGGAGCCCGATCTCGGAGTACGCCAACTGCGGCATCGGGCCCACCGGGGCGCGGGCCGACAACAGCCGAGTGTACTTCTCGGTGATCACCACCGTGTCGGCGGTCGACGCGACCCATACCGGGCTGTCGACGGACGTTCGCCCCGTGGCCGTGGACATGACCGGCACGACCAACGCGCGCATCACCTGCGGCTCCACGGGACACCTCGAGGACCAGCTCAACGAGGCGGTGAAGGCGGCGTTGGCGGGGAAGTAAGAGGAAGGCGGGCGACCGGCGTGGCAGTGGCACAGGCCGCGAATCGTCTAGGTCTCCCTTGGCGGTCATCGTGCCTTTCGTCACAACGGGTCGGCCATCGGCATCACCAACGAGGTGGTAATCATGCCTCGCGTGACTTAAGCGGGAAATTTTCGTCAGATTTTGCTTGACAGTCTGACGCATGGGCGCCTAATGTTTGCGCCGTGCGCCGAAGCACTCCCCCTTCCGCGCACCGTCGCGGACAGGGCGTGCCGCGATGAGTTGGAGTCTCAGCGCCGCCCCCATCCAACTCGATCGCACACGGCACCCCGCTCGCAAGGGCGGTCCGCAAAGCCAGGGGTCTTCCGGACACCGGGAGACGGCCCAGCCGCCGATCGGCCATCACCCGGCGCCCGCCGGGTCCAACCCTCGCGAGGAATTCCCCGCATGCACCACCACCCACGCGCAGCGCGCGCGACGTTGCTCGCGCTCGCCGCGGCCGCCGTCGCGGCCTGCAGTCAGGACCGCATTGCCGCCCCCGTTGTGCAGGGCCCGTCGGCCGCGCGCGACGTCGCCGGTTCCACGATCCCGTTCCTGCATCCGAACTCCGAACACTACTCGGACAACGGCGCCAAGCCGGCTACCGGCCGTTCGGGTTCCGCGGCGATCGAGGCGCGCGGACTCGCTGCCAAGGATGGCTCGACCCTCGTCGAAGTCACCACCGGACAACTCGACGCCGGCACTTCGGGCGCCGGTGCGTTCTCCAAGATGCAGGTCAAGAGCCTCGATGATTCCGGCCGAGTGATGCACACGGAGAATTACAGCCGCCTCTCGAGCAGCTACTGGTCGCTGAACACGATGGGGCTTCCCGACCATTCGCGGCTGCAGCTGCAGGCCAACGTCGGCGGCATCGATCCGCACCGGACCGACGTGGTGACGGTGCAGACCACCGTGCACAAGCGTCCGGATCTCATCGTCACCGGGATCAGCCATCCGGCGCAGGCGTTCACCAACCGGCAGATCGCCATTGAGGGAATGGTCGCGGAGGGGAACGGCGAGGTCGGTGCGACGACGGACTGTCTGCTGTACGTGGACGGGCAGCTTGCCGACCAGGTGCTGGGCATGTGGGTCGACGCCGGCACGAGCGTGAGCTGCGCGTTCCTGACGACGATCCCGACCGCCGGCACGCACACGCTGACGGTGAACGCCGCGCACGTGGTCCCCGGCGATTGGGACACCAGCAACAACTCCGCCACGAGCACGATCCGGATCGTGCCGCCGACGTACGACATGACGTGGACCCTGCGCGCTTCGGCGGATGGGCAGCGCTTCTCGGACAGCTACACGAATACCGCGACGAATTCGTGCGCGGGCAGCACCGATTATCAGCAGTGCGGATCCATTACCCAGCAGGTGCAACAGGTGTCAGGTCAATCCGCCTCGCAGTTCGATGTGAGCACAATCTCGCGGGACGCCGCGGCGGTGTGGCCCGTGACGCTGACGATTTCGGTGCAGACGCCGTCCGCCACCCTGGCCCGCATGCAGGGCGTGCAGGTGCTCGCCCCCACCTCCGGCATGTGCAGCAACGTCTACGACGCGACGGACTTCACGCACGCCACGATCTGTGCGGATGAACCGGACGGCCACTACACGACCACCGACACATGGCGCATGGGAACGGGGTACACCTACTACTCGCTGGACTACGGCCACGAGTCCACGTGGGTGATGCAATACACCGCGACGTCGTGCGTGTTGTGGTGGTGCAACTACCAGTGGGAGCAGCAGAACTACCAGGCGTACAGCTGGTCGAACAACTCCGGTTCCCCGACCGCCCAGCCTTGGATGGGCGGGTCCTTCCCGATCACCCCGGAAGTCTCGTTCGGCCTGACGTTGGTGGATGCCAACGGGGTCAAGTTCCTGGCGTCGGGGGCCGCGACCGTCACCGGCACCGACAACACCGTTGACCAGCCGTACGCCTGCACCACGATGACGAACTGGTTCCCGTACTTGCACTGCGAGAGCAGTTCGACCGAGACATGGAAGTACTCGGGCACGGCCTCCGGCACCGGCAACACGAACTGATCCGGAGCGGGTGAGT
Organism: Gemmatimonadota bacterium; assembly: GCA_028876725.1. Lineage (GTDB taxonomy): Bacteria > Gemmatimonadota > Gemmatimonadetes > Gemmatimonadales > Gemmatimonadaceae > JAGWRI01. The sequence continues at coordinate 351 of JAGWRB010000272.1, read as the reverse complement.
GCCGGATGAAGTGAAAGGGGCGGGCCGAATGGCCCGCCCCTTTTCGTCGATAGCAGGGGTGGGACTCGAACCCACGACCCCGGCATTATGAGTTCGGTGACATGCCCCTCGCAATTTACCACAAGGGGCAGCTTGCGGCATGGAGCGGCACGTGCGGCATAGAACGGCAGGGTTGTTGTTACCGTACGCGTTACCGCGTTTCATCGTGCCCCAGGCGCTCACAGCCACGGTGGCGGCGATCCACCGCACCCGCGGGAGCGCCGCGCCCGGCGTCGGACGACAGCGCTTCGGCTTGACGTTCGCACATTCCGTCAAGACCGAAGCGGCGTGACGAAGTCGTCCCGCATCCGG
>JAGWRB010000271.1 GCA_028876725.1 Gemmatimonadota bacterium | reverse complement strand
CTGGACGGCCGGGCGGCGGTCGCGGGTTTTCGCGGCGAGTACGAACTCGCGATTCGCCATGGCTACGACGCGCTGCAATCGTCGCCGAGTGCCATCGAGCGCGATCGCATTCTGCACAACATTGGCACCGCGTTCCAGCTGCTTGGAATTCGGAGCGCGGCGCGTGATGCGTTTCTGGTGTTGTCCGCAACGGCGCAGGAACAGTATACGCGGTGGTCCGCGCTCCTGACGTTGATGTCCATCGCAGCCGAAGACGGTGCCGAGCCGGCGTTCGAGCAGTATCGTCGGTCTCTCGCGACCGTGGTAATGCCGCCCGATCTGGAAACGGACTATTTCATTCACCTGGGGCGGAGCTATCGTCAACTTGGCCACGAGGACCTGGCGCAGATTGCGTTCTCAAAGGCCATTGAATTGGCGGAGCACCACCAGCTGAACCGGCATCTGTTCGAGGCCGAGGCGGCAATGCGCACTCGCGTGCCTGCGCCTCCCCCGCCCGATCAGGGGCAGGTTGCCGCGGTAGCTGCAGTAGCGTCCGCGGTTCGCGCAATGCGAGAAGAGTTGGCTGTGGCCGGATAAACGAATCCGGGCCACGGCTGACGTGGCCGTGGCCCGGAGCAGACTTGGATCAGTCCGCGCGACGAGAAGACTAGCCGCTGGGCGGAATGAAGCCGCTGATCCCGCAGGTGCTGTCGGCGGTGGAACCACACGTGTCGTGGTGCGGCGAGGTCGGACTCGCGCACGCGGCCACAACCACGGAGGCAATGGCCAGGACTAGGTAGGTGATCTTGCGGCGAGACATCGGGCGGACTCCAGGTTGAGAGCAGTGATTTCCGTGACGGGGAATGACTGCAGGCCAAGCTAGGGTCGCCGTTTGGTGGGTAAACTCGCATTTTGTGACAACAAATTGCGCTTTTATGACACCAAATCCTTAGTTTCGGCGTGGACGTCGTCGCCCTCCTGCCCCGGCAACTACTCGATCATCTCTCGCTCGTACTCGGGCCTGCGCACTCCCTTGCCACCCCCGTGGACTGGGACGCGCTGCGCGCCACGGTACAGAGCCGCATCGTCGACGTCGTCGTCGCGGACCCTGCCTTCAGCGGGCGGGTCCACACCCAGGACCTGGCGGATCTCCGGGAACTCTATCCCTCGCTCCCCATCGTCCTGTACACGACGCTCAACGCCCACGCGATGCAGAGCGTCGTCCAGCTCGCGCGATACGGAATCGAGCATGTCGTGCTCGCCCACTTCGACGACGAGCCAAGGCGCTTCCTCGAACTCCTCGAGGGGGTGCCGGGCCACGCACTCGGCGACCAGATGTTGCGGGCTCTCCAAGAGCCCATCGCCAGGCTCCCCGTGACCATCACCCGGGCCATCGAACAGCTCTTCCGGGCCCCGGGCCGCTTTCCGGGCGCGCGCGAGCTGGCCCAGGCCAGCGGGATCACCCCCCGCGGCCTCTACCGACACATGGCCGCCGCCGGCATGCCGTCGGTCAAAGCGCTGGTCGTCGCAGCGCGGTTGGTCCGGGCGTACGGATACCTCAGGGATCCGGGACGCTCGGTGAAGGAGGTCGCAGACCGGGTCGGCTACAGCCGCCCCTGGCTGCTGACGAAACAGATGCGCGAGTACACCGGGGTGGTGCCCAGCGAAGTCCGCACCGCACTCGCTCCGGAAGCCTTTGTAACGCTGCTCACCACACGGGTTTGCGCCGAGCAGCAGGACGAGGACGGAGGTCCCTGAACGGCCTCCCTCCGATGCTGGAGGTTATCGCTGTGCCGGGGATTCAAATTCGGGTACTCATCATCGACGATGAGGCCGCCATCTGCAAAGCGCTCTCCATCGCGCTCTCCCGCGCGGGCTTCGACGTCCGCACGGCCCTCACCGGCGACGCGGGCCTCGCGCTGCTCAAGCAGCAGCCGGTCGACGTGCTCGTCCTCGACCTGCGCGTGCACGACATGCGCGGCGACGTGATCTTCGAGCTCGCCAAGGCCGAACGCCCGGAACTCGCCCGGCGCACGCTGTTCGTCACCGGCGACATCTCCGAACGCGCCGATCAGATCATCGCCGCCTGCCACTGCCCGCTGCTGCGCAAGCCGTTCGAGGTCCGCGACCTCGTCAGCATGCTCATCTCGATGGCGCCGCGCGCCAACGACGCCTCAGCCTGAGGTCCGCTCCAGCTCGCTCCAGCGGTCCACCGCCCGGCGCAGGTGCGGGATCACGATCGACCCGCCCACGATGAGCCCGATGGAGAGGCTCTCGAACACCTGCGCTCGCGTCACGCCTTCCTCCGCGCAGCGCACGAGGTGGTACGTCACGCAATCGTCGCACCGCAGCACGAGCGACGCCACGAGCCCCAGCAGTTCCTTGGTGCGCACGTCGAGCGCGCCCGCCTCGTACGCCCGGCCGTCGAGCGCGAAGAAGCGGTTGATCACCAGATTGTTCTCGCCGAGGATCTCGGCGTTCATCCGCTCCCGATAGGCGCGGAATTCGGCCAGCGACTGGCCGTGCTCGTGCGAATCGGCGCCGCTCACAGCTTCCACTCCCGCAGAGTCTTCAGCGCCGTCTCCAGCGCCGCGCGCTGCGCCGGCTGCGTGGACTCCTCCAGCAGCCCCTCGTAGGTGCGGATCGCGAGCTCGAGCGCCAGCGGATCGTGCTCGGCGCCGGCCAGGCTCGCGGCGTTGTCGGCGAGCGCCGCGCGCGCGATCTGGTCCTCGGGAAAACGCTGCGCCACCTGCTGCCAGCGCGCGACCCGCTCGCGCACGTTCGATTCGGCCAGCGCCCACAGATGCCACGCGCCGCGGTTGGCGCCGTCGGCCGCGATGGCCCGCGACGCGAGATCGCCCACGACGTCGGGCCCGCGCCCCGTGAGCCAGTACGCGTTGGCGAGGACCACGAGCGCCTGCGCGTCGTGCGGCGTTTGGGACACGATTCGTTCGTACGCGGGTATGATCACTTCCGGACGGTCCCGGAACGGGACACACGCTTCCTTGAGCCGGTCAGGCGGCACCGCCGCCGCCAGCGCCCGCACACGATCGAAGAGCACGCCCATGTTGTCGGTGCGCTCGTAGTCCTCCAGGGCCGCGCGCAGTTCCGCGGCCGCGTCGATGCTGGGAGATATCATGCCCGAAAACTATGGTCCCGGACCGCCCCCGCCTACGGGGCGGAGGGCCGAGGGTTGCGCGAATGGCGGCTTCTGCCGATACTCCATGCGTCCGCCGGGACGACCAGTACCGTCCTTCCGGCCGATCGCGCGACCGCCCGTCCCTCACGTGCGAGTGGATGATGGCGAGCAGGCCGCGCCCCGCAGGGCCCCGCCCGCCGACGCGTGAGTCAGCCGCGCCGCGAGCGAGACAAGTCAACGCCAGAGTAGCGTCGCACCACGTCCCTACAGTCCACGCTCGACCGCGCTGCGAATTCGTTCGCCCGGGTCAACATCGAGCGTATGCGCAATGGAGCGCAGGGGTCCAGGAGTGCGTGCGCGCACCGCAGAGCCGACCCACCGCTGAGCGTGGGTGTGCCACATTGTGAACGATTCGTTTCCCCAACCATCAATCGAATGACCGAACGTCGCCGCCCACCTCGTCGTGGCCGTGGCCCTCGTCCGCCGCGCCTCGACGGCGAGACCTCGGGCGAGCCCAACCCGTACCGGGATCCCTCCATGGACATGTCCGCCGAGGGCGAAACCGCCGAACCACAGACCGCCGCGCCGCCGGCACCGGCCCCCGCCTCGCCGAGCGAACGGACGGCACCGGTGAGCGACGGCGTAGAGCCGCGCCCCGAGCCGGCCGAGAGCGGCTTCACGGCGCCCCCGCTGCCCGACGGCGTGTCGGTCAACGGGAACGGCGATCAGATGGCGCAGCGCCAGGAACAGGGATATCCGCGGCACGAGCGCAACGGCCGTCGGCATCGCCGCAATCGCGGGCGCGGACGTGGACGCGACAATCGGGAGAACCGCGACACTCGCGGCGAGCCGCGTGACCAGCAGCAGGCGCCGGGTCCCGTCGTGCTCACGCCGGCGGGCGAGCAGACGGGATGGTTCGATCCGCAGCGCGACGCCGGCTTCCTGCGCCGCGCCGAGGCGAGCTACCTCGCCGAACCCGGCGACGCATACGTGCCGCCGCAGGTCGTGCGTCAGTACGGACTGCGCAAGAGCGACACCATCGAGTGCGCGCTGGGCCGCGATCAGCGCGGCCGCCTGACCGTGATGGAGATCAAGAGCATCAACGGTCTCGATCCGGCGACGAGTCTCAAGCGCCCCGACTTCCAGTCGCTCACGGCGTCGTATCCCGACCGCAAGCTGTTCCTCGAGACCGGGCGGCCGGCCAAGGGCGGCCCCGAGCTCACGCGGCGCGCCATCGACCTCATCGCGCCCATCGGCTTCGGTCAGCGCGCGCTCATCGTGGCGCCGGCGCGCGCCGGTAAGACCACGCTGCTGCACGCCATCACCGAAGGCGTGGCCGTGAACCATCCCAACGTCGTGCTGCTCATTCTGCTGGTGGACGAGCGCCCCGAGGAAGTGAGCGAGGCGATTTCGTGGGGGGTGGGCGAGGTGATCGCGTCGAGCTTCGACCAGCCCGCGCAGCGGCACGTGGACGTGACGGAGATGGTGCTCGAGCACGCGCGGCGCCAGGTGGAGCTGGGGCGCGACGTGGTGATCGTGCTCGACTCGCTCACGCGCATGGCGCGCGCGCACAACACCGCGGAGCGCGGCACCGGCCGCACGCTGTCGGGCGGCCTCGACGCCACGGCGATGGCCAAGCCCAAGGCGTTCTTCGGCTCGGCGCGCAACGTGCTGGCGACCGCCGGCGGCGG
>JAGWRB010000270.1 GCA_028876725.1 Gemmatimonadota bacterium | reverse complement strand
GACGCAGGCGGCGCTGCTGCAGGCCATGCAGGAGCACGCGGTCACGGCCGCCGGGCAGACGCACGCCCTGCCCAAGCCCTTCTTCGTGCTCGCCACGCAGAACCCCATCGAGCAGGAAGGGACCTACCCGCTGCCCGAAGCGCAGCTCGACCGCTTCATGTTCCAGCTTCGGGTGGGCTATCCGTCGCGCGCCGAAGAAGAGCAGATCGTCGCGGCGACCACCAGCGACACCGAAGTGGACATCCGCCCGCTGCTGACTGCCGACCGGTTACTGGAACTGCAACACCTCGTGCGTCGCCTGCCCGCGCCGCCCACGGTCGTGAGCTACGCCGTCAAGCTGGCCCGCAGCACGCGCCCCGAGAGCGACGACGCGACGCCACTGGTGAAGAAGTACGTGAGTTGGGGCGCCGGCCCGCGTGCGTCGCAGTACCTGGTGCTGGGCGCCAAGGCGCGCGCCGCCATGGACGGGCGGCCGATGCCCGACCTGGAGGACGTGAACGCCATCGCCCTGCGCGTGCTCGAGCACCGCGTGGTGCTCAACTTCCAGGCCGAGGCGGAGGGCGTGAGCGCGGAGCAGGTCATCGCGATCCAGGCGCGGCCGTAGCGGCATGACGGCGCGCACCGCCGCGCGCCGTCAATGCATGCGGGACCAGAGCACCAGCGTGCCACAACTTGGAGTGCCTTCGCGAAACTGCAGCGGGACGCTCGCGGGTGACGTGTAGAATTCCACCGCCTCGAGCTGACTGTTGAGATAGCCCTTGAGATTGGTGACGTCCTGCTGTCCCATCGGTGACCCGTCCAGCGACGGATTGTAGATCAGCACCCCGTCCATAAAGATCTGCACCCAGCAAGGTTGCCCGTTGAGCTGCGCGCCGTGCGAAGCGAGGAATATCAAGCCGGCCGGCCCCTGGATCAGATTGGCCGGCGCTCCGGCCCGTAGGAGTTGGTCGAGAGTACGCGTGTGGCTGCTATCGATCTTGCCGCGTGTGAAGAAGTAGCCGGCACCCTGGGCCATGCGCTTCATGAAGCCCTCGAGGCGCGGGTCCACCGGCTGCGCGTTCGCCCGCACGCCAGGCAGCGTGCGGGCTGCGACGTGCATCTCGACGCTGAGATTGGTCGAGTCGCCGTCCGCGACTGTGACGCTGACGTTCGCGTTCGCGAAGCCCAACCGGTTGGCGGAAACGATATGGCGACCTGGCGCTAACCTCGTGGCGCGCACTCGGCCACCGGCGTCGGTGGTGTCGATGGGATGCCCGTCCACCGAGATCTGCACCCCGGAGAGCGGGACCAACGTCGCGGAATCGTGCACGGTGACGACGACCTGTGCGGTCTGTGCCCGCGCCGGGGCCGGGAGCACGGCCCACGCGAGCGCAGCGGTGACGAGGGTCGTTGTCGTGGCGCGCGCACGCCACGGGACGCACCGGGGTCCACTGAATGCTGATTGTCGCATGGGACGGTGCCTCAGGCCGGGCGACAGGCCCGTCTTCCCACGCTGGCGCATGCGCGGCGGGATGTCAAGCATCGTGTTCCCCTCGCCTGCCATTCCCCGGGTTCGAGCACTGTAAAGCGGCCGCTTGGCCCAAGCTCAAACGCGCTCGGTTGCGGGGAAATGATGACGGTCGCGCCGCGTCGGACCGCAATGGTGGCGAAACCTCGTCGGCGACGCCATACTGGATTCGCCATCGCGGCAGCGCCGCCGCACCCCCCGCATCCGGCGCACGTGCCCATGCACGTCGCCCTCCGCGCCGCACATGATCGTTCTGCACACCCTCGGGTTCGTCGCCATTCAGATTGGCAGTCGCAAGGTGTTGCCCAGCGCCACGCGGGCGTTCGGCGCGCTGCTGTATCTCGTCGTGGAGCGCGGCCGTGAAGTGCCGCGCGGCGAGCTGCAGTCGCTGTTCTTCCCCGATCAGGGCGATCGAGCGGCGGCGCACAACCTTCGCCAGCTCCTGTACCGCGTGCGCGGCCTGGGTGCGCCGTTGGCCGCCCGCAGCAACGCGGTGATTCTTCCCGCCGACGGCGTGCACGACGACTACACCGCAATCACGGAGAGCGGGGCGCTGCCGCCGGAGACGGTGAAGGCCGCCACCGACGGGGTGCTGCCGGGATACGCACCGTCCTTCTCGAGGCCTTTTGCGCAGTGGGTGGAGGACCAGCGGGCGCGCATCCAGTCGGACCTCCTGCGCCGCCTCACCACGGAGCTGTCGACGATTCGCCGGCAGGGGCGCTGGCGCGAGGCAGAACCCGTCGCGCGCGCCTGTCTGGCGCTCGACCCGCTCAACGAAGAGGCGACGCTGGCGCTCGCCGAGTCGCTGGCGCTCACGGGGCAGAAGGCGGGCGCGGTGCAGCTGCTTGACGGCTATCTAGCGGAGATTGGCCCATATGGGCGCGAGCTGCACGTGCCGGCGACCATGCTGCGGACGCGGATCTCCGAGTATGTGCCCAACGACGGGTATCGTCGCATCGGCGTGGGGCCGTTCGTGGGCCGGGACGCCGAGATGGCCGAGTTGTGGCGGGCCTATCGGGCGGCGCAGGGCGGATCGCCGCGGGCCGTGGTGGTGCACGGGGAGCCGGGGCTGGGCAAGACGCGACTTGGGAACGAGCTGTTGCGCGCCGCGGCGCTGGACGGCGCGCGGTCGTTCAAGATCGAGTGCGTGCCGCACGACATCCAGCGGCCGTTGTCCGTATTCGTGGACCTCGTGCCCAAGCTGCTGGCGGCGCCGGGCGGCCTGGGCGTGGCGCCCTCGGCGATGACGCAGCTGCAGCGGCTCACTCAGCCGGACCTCAGTCCGACGATCACCGAGCCGGAGGCGGACCCTCGGCATCTTTTCAATTTGATTAAGGGTGCGGTGACCGACCTCGTGGACGCCGTGTGCGACGAGCAGCCCGTTGCCGTGCTCGTGGACGATGCGCACGCCATGGATCCCGCGTCGACCGAACTGTTGCTGGAGCTCGTGGGCGGATCGCGGAGCCGGCGGTGCGTATTCGTGTTGACCTCGCGCTCCAAGATGCTCGAGGTGGAGGCGGCGGGGGCGCCCGACGCCGTGACATGGCTGCGATTGCGGCCGCTGGAGGCCGAGGCGGCGCGGGAGCTCTATGCGTCGCTCGTGAAGTCCGTGCGTCGCGACGATGCGCCCGAGCCGGTGGAAGAGCGATTGGAGCTTGCGGCGGGCAACCCGCTGTTTTTGCGGTGGCTGCTCATGGAGTCGCCCACCACGTCCCGCGCGTCCTTGCCGGAGTCGCTGACTGACTTGCTCACGCAACGGGTGCGGCGGTTGCGGGATACGACCCTGCGGGCGTTCGTGGCGGCCGTGCTGCTGGGGAAGCATTGCCGGCTCGACCGTCTGACGCGTCTCGCGGGTCTGGCGGAGAGCGATTTGTTGAATGCGATCCAGACCCTGGAGAGCCAGGGGTTCTTGGAAGCCGAGGGGGCGGACATTCGGAGCGCGCACCCGTTGTTGTCGCAGGCGGCGCTCGAGGAGTTTCCGCCCGTGACGATGCGGCTCATGCATTCCACAGCGGCGATGATGCTGCAGGCCGAGGCGGAGCCGACGCATGACATCGCGATGTTGTGGGACGCGGCGGAGCACTGGCACGGCGCCGGCTCGACGGGGAAGGCGATCGACCTGCTGCAGTCGTGCGCGAGCTACTGCGTGCAGATCGGGCAGCCGACGGTGGCGTGTGAGTTGTTGGGGAGGGCCGTTGATCTGGCTCAGCCGGACCGCGCGCCGTCGCTCCTACTTCAATTGAACGAAGCCGCCAAGATCGCAGAGGACTATGAACTCGTTAAGGCCACCATCGGCCAGTACCGTAATGCCAGCCCGCGTCATCGCACAATCGAGCCGCACGATGAACTTGAATTAGACGAAATGCAGGCCGCACGCTTCGCAGGGCTCTCCATTCTTGAACTGCTTCCCCGTCTCGAACGATGCATCGCGGCACCGCGAGCCACCGCCGCACACAAGCTGGGCGCCGCATGCCAACTCCTGGTCGCCCACGAACTGACGTTCAACCATGCCGCCGCCGAGGCAGCATACGCGGCCGCATCGTCTGTCCCATTACAGAACCACGACGAACAGGCACTCCGGTGGCGAGCGGATATACTCTACCACACCTTCGCGGGAAATCTGGATCAAGCGATCTCATCGGGGCGCCAACTAATGGAGGCCGTACAAGTCGCGCCTCCATCCGCCGTCGGCGTACGGCTTGCAGTCGATGCGTCAATGGCGCTGTTCAGATGCGGCGAGTGCGACCCAGCGATAGACGCCCTAAGGGCAATTTTTGAGAGAGCGAAGAAGATCGGGATGGCATCCTCGTTAATCGATATTTCTAGTATGATTGCCTGGATGACATGGATTCTTCACGACGAGGAGAATCACGCGGAGTGGGATCGAACCGCAGATCAACTTTACAGCGACTACACGGCAACACACGGCCGCGTTTCCCACTACCTCTCAAACAAGATTGAATTCGCGCTTGATAGAGGTGACGCAGACGCCGCATCTGCCTGGCTCAAGAAGGCGGGCGGAAGCTACGCCGAGATAGCAACTCCACGGAGCAGGATCCTGGCACTCGCCTTCGAGATGCGAATCGATCAGTTGACGCGCCGTCAGCCGAAGCCGATCATACCGGTGGCTGAAATGGGCGAGATCCATGCCAAGGGCCGATCGAATGGGTTGCACGACAATTTTGTGGAGGCGTACTGGCACGAACTCACAGCCGCCGGGCCCGCAGATCAAGCCAACGCGATGGTCACCGATTACGTGCGAGCCTACCGAAGAGATCGGTACCCAATAAGTCCGCCCTTGGAACGCATACTATTGCGGATCAAGTCAGACAGTATGAGGTCTGACGCGGCGGACAATCGTTTGCGCGGCTAGCTAACGCCGGCTCGGGCGCCTTTGACAAGGCTAAGACCAGGCTGCGATCGCCCGGGCAACGAGGGCGGCGCGAAGAGTGTTTTCCATGCTGCGCTCGCAAGCAGGCGGTCCGCAATATCGGGATCGAATTGCGTGCCTCGGCATCGCACGATCTCTTGACGTACCTGGTCATAGCTGAGTGCGGCCCTATACGGCCGCTGGGTGGTCATCGCATCGATCGTATCGGCAAATCGGATAACTCGCGCGGCCATCGGGATCGACTCCCCCGCAAGCCCGTCGGGATATCCAGTACCATCCCAATTTTCGTGATGGTGCCGAATCGCCGATACTAAGTCACGAAGCCGGCTCATTGTCGCCACGAGCTCGGCACCGTCAACAGGGTGCTCTTGCATAATCCGCCACTCATCGGCGCTCAAGCGGTCCGCTTTGCTGAGAATCTGCCCGTACTTCTCGTGGATTTTGCCGACGTCGTGCAAGAGCGCGGCGCGACCAACAAGGGCGACATCCCTTTCACGCATGCCAAGCGACCTGGCAATGATCGTCGAATAGTGCTGAACGCGCCTGGAATGGCCCGAAGTGTACGGATCTCTCGCTTCGATGGACTTGACCATGAGTTCGAGCAGCTCTTGATTCGTGCGCTCCAGTTCCAGGTTAGTCCGGTGCACCTGACGCAGGCCAACCATCGGGACCCAAATCACCGCGGCTGCGATTGCATCGTAGACACTGTACAGCCACGCAAACGCAAAGACGATCGGACTCGCCAGAAGGTCAACGCCGATGGTCGAGAGCTTCACGTCGCGCCAGACTGAAAGGGTAGACTCTCCGTCACCCACGGCGATAAACATGCTTACGACGATGGTGTTGACTGCAAACGAGACAGCATACGCGCTAATCGCTGGCAGACCCATATGTCGGGTCACCCACCCGAAATCCTGGTGCGGCAGGGCCAAGAAGCTGATGCCCCCCAACTGCTGATAAACCAGAATCGCAATGGTAAGCGTCAGAGCCTGCTGTGCGATGTTGAATATCAGTGCTTCGAGGCGCGTCTTGTGGCTGATCTGGATGACCGAAGCCACTGTCACGATCGCAGCGACCGACGCCCAGTGCGGTGCGATCAAAGCGCTCGCGAGATAAGGGATGAAAGCGATCGACCCTTTGGCCCCGTGCGGCAACAAGAACGCGAGCATTTCTGCGATCATCGCCAGCAGACTGAGGACGATCACCGCATGTAGTGCCGGATCGCTGATCGGTGGGGCTCCCCAGGCTAAGAGGGACCCCGCCGCAATCGCGACGACGGACACAATGATCGCAAACCAGAGCTGGCGTGTGCGCATTTGGAAAGAAATTGGAGACCCCCTCGCCTCACCTTAGAGTGCCGTGATCCAGCCGCCAAAGGCGCACGAGACCAGCTTGGTGATGTACGTCATCTAGCGTCACCTCCCTTTTCACTGAGTCACTGCAGTCCTCCGCAGTGCTCCGCTTAGGTTGGCTCCGCTCACCTACTATGGGGAAAAAAATTCCTCCGCTCGCCTTCGCTTCACGAGGGAGGGGGTCACAGTTTTTTGTTTACGGTAGGGTCTGGCTCTCGGTCCGGTTCGGTCCCTGCCCGCGCCGCTACGCTTCGTCGCGCGCGCCCCGCGGGCCCTCCACCTACGTCACTGCTGCCCGTACTCCACCCACCGGTTCGTCGCGTCGAGCACGGCCAGCACCGCCGCCGTCTCCACGCTCTCCTTCACCTCCGCCGTCCCGGTCAGCAGCACGGTCTCCCTCTCGAATCGCGCCGTGATGCCCACGAACACAAAATCACGCTCGAACGCATCAATGGTCTTGCACCCCTCCAACCCCAACACCCCCACCACCTCGGGCGCCGACCGCATAATCGCTTCAAGTGCCGCCTTCGCCGCTAACTCCACGCGAAGACGCTGGCTCTCCAGCCCCTCCGCTTCTCCCACGTAGGACGAGCCGCCCTTCCGCAGGGTCACCCGACACGTCACACCCTGGCTGCGCGAACGCCGCACCTCGATGTCTTCGAAATACAACCGCCGACGTCGGGTTTCCGCCGCCTCCACCTCCCGCACCTGCGCCACCTCCCCGCTCGGCCGCTTTCCCGTGTCGCGCGTGGTCGCCACCGAAATCTTCTTGTGGCTCACCCGCATCCCGAGCTGCGCCATCAGCGCGCTCTCCACGTTCCGTACGGTCGCCTTCGGCGGCACCTCGTCCGACGTCAGCAGATGAATCTCATCCACGGCGCCGTTGGCGCCGGCCACGATGCGCACCGAGATCACTCCCGGCAGCGTGGCCAGCAGCTCCTCGGCGCGTGAGATAGGCAATACGCTCCCCGCAATCGGGGACGCGCCAGGTGACGAATTCGCAGGCACGGACAATGCTGCTCCGGCTATGTAGTCGAGTTCAGAAAATGGGCTCAGGGTCCCGGGGCGCACGTGCCACACCCACGACCCGCACGCTTGGGGCCGGCGTCGGCCCGCGCTCAGGCAGGTAACGCCAATATTGGGACGATTAACCCCTACGGCAAGTCATCGAGTTCGGGCAATTTGTACTCTTTGATCTTGCGGTACAGGGTCCGCTCCCCAATCCCGAGCATATCCGCGGCCTTCCGCCGGTTCCCCCGGGTCTCCCGCAACGCCGCCTCGATCACCCGCCGCTCCACGTCGGCCATCTTCGTCCCGGCCGCAATCACCACCTCGTTCGGGGGCGGCTCCGCCGAGCGGGGCTCGATGGCCGCCACGGCCGGCCGCCCCGCCCCACCTGCCCCGCCACCTACCTCGCCCAGCCAGTCTCCCCCGTCCCCAAACGACAGACGACCCGACCGCTCCGCGTCCAGCCGGTGCCGCAGCTCCTCCACCTGCAGCTTGAGCTCGAGCAGGCTCCGCACGATGAACTCCAGCTCGCCCCCGCCGGCGCCGGCACCCGCCGCACCGGCGCCGTGCACCATCCGCGGCATCCGCACCGGCAGCAGCCGCGCCGCGCCGCCCTCGCGAATCTGCCGCGGCAAGTCCTCCGGCTCGATCTCGCGCCCCGGCGCCAGCACCACCATGCTGTCCACCAGATTCTTCAGCTCGCGCACGTTCCCGGGCCACGGATAGTCCACCAGGAGCTGCATCGCCTCGGACGAAATCCCCAGGAACTCCCGGCCGTGCTCCTCCGAGAATTCACGAATGAACTGCCGCACGAGATATGGAATGTCTGATTTTCGCGCCCGCAGCGGCGGCAGGTACACATTGAGGACGTTCAACCGGTAGAACAGATCGCCGCGGAACGTCCCCTCCTCCACCTGCTCGCGCAGCGGCCGGTTGGTGGCGGCAATCACGCGCACGTTCACCCTGATCGGCTGCGTCGCGCCCAGCCGCATCACTTCGCGGTCCTCCAGCACGCGGAGCAGCTTCACCTGCGTCGCCGGCGGAATGTCGCCGATCTCATCGAGGAACAGCGTGCCCTCGTCGGCCAACTCGAACCGCCCCAGCCGCCGCTCGGCCGCGCCGGTGAACGCCCCCTTCTCGTGACCGAACAGCTCGCTCTCGAGCAGCGTCTCGGGCAGCGCGCCCACGTTCACCGCAATGAAGGGCTTGTTCTTGCGCGGACTCAGCCGGTGCAGCGCACGCGCCACCAGCTCCTTCCCGGTGCCGCTCTCCCCCTCCACGAGCACGGTGCTCGTCACCGGCGCCATCTGCTCGACCTTCACCAGCACTTCGCGCAGCGGCTCGCTCTCGCCCACGAGCCCGGTCTCGCGCTGCACGCGCCGGCGCTCGAGCACGCGCTTCACGCCGTCGGCGACTTCCTCCACATCGACGGGCTTGCGGTAGACCTCCACGAACCCCGCCGAACGCAGCCGCTCGATCTGCGACGGATCGGCGATGTTCGTGAGCCCGATGCTCGCCACTCCCGCCCAGAGCTGATCGCGCACGACCGCCAGCGTCTGCGGATCGGCGAGATCGCCGCTGAACACGAGCACGTCGGGCTTCGCGCGCTTGAGCGCCGAGCGCATGTCGTCGAGCGGCGAGACGACGGCGGTGGTCACGCCGTCGCGCTCCAGCTCGGCGTTGAGCCGCACCGCGGGCTCCACGTCGTTGAGGGTGATGAGCACGGTCATGCCGACGTCCCCCCCTCGTGATCCGCCACCTGGCCGCGCACCACCGCCACCGCGTGCTCGACGATGGGATCCAGCGCCGCCAGTCCGTCGCGCACCCCGCCCGGCGACCCGGGCAGATTCACCACCAGCGTCCGGGCGCGCACGCCGGCAAGCCCGCGCGACAGTGCGGCCCGCGGAAAGCGCGCCACGCTCGACGCGCGAATCATCTCCGCGATCCCGGGGGCCTCACGCTCGAGCACCGCGCGCGTGGCCTCCGGCGTGACGTCGCGCGGCGAGAGCCCGGTGCCGCCGGTGGTGATCACCAGATCGGCTTCGTCGCCGTCGCACCACGCGAGCAGCTGCCGGACGATGGCGCCGGTGTCGTCGGGCACCAGCGCGCGTCCGGCAAGCACGGAACCGCCGCGCGCCGTCACCCAGCGCACCACGGCGTCGCCCGAGGCGTCCTGCCGCTCGCCCCGGGCACCCGCGTCGGAAATCGTGAGAACGGCGACGCGCATCGCCTAGCGGTGCGTGCCGTGCTCGTAGAACGGCAGCTTCACGATGGTGCCCGCGAACCGCTTGCCGCGGATCTCCACCTCGAGGGTGTTCCCCGGCTTCGCGTGATCGGCCGGCACGTATGCGGTGCCGATGGCCACATTACAACTCGGGCTCATCGTGCCGCTGCGCACCTCGCCGCTCGGCTTTCCGTTCACGAACACGGGGTAGCCGTGGCGCGGGAACGCGCGGTCGGCGATGGTGAAGCCCACGAGCTTCTTCGTCAGGCCCTCGGCCTTCTGCTTCTCGAGCACGGACCGTCCCGTGAATTCGCCCTTCTTCATCTTCACGATCCAGCCCAGGTTGGCCTCGAGGGGCGTGACCGTGTCGTCGATGTCGTTGCCGTAAAGGGCCATGCCCATTTCCAGACGCAGCGAGTCACGGCAGCCGAGCCCGGTGGGCGTCACCCGCCCCGACTTCATGAGCGCGTCCCACACGGCCTTCGCGTGCGCGGGATCGAAGTACAGTTCGAATCCATCCTCGCCGGTGTAGCCGGTTCGCGACACGATCACGTTCTTCACGCCGACCACCGTGCCCACGCTGAAGTGGTAGTAGCCGATGGACTCGAGGTCGACGTCGGTGAGCGGCTGCAGGAGCTTCTGCGCCTCGGGGCCCTGCAGCGCGAGCAGGGCGACGTCGTCGCTGATGTCCTCGAGCTTTACGTCGAAGCGCGAGACCTGCTTGCTGATGTGCGCGAAGTCCTTGTCCTTGTTGGAGGCGTTCACGACCATCATCAGGTGGTCGGCGAAGCGGTACACGAGGCAGTCGTCCTCAAACGTTCCGCGATCGTTGAGAATGCCGGAGTAATGCACCTGCCCGATCTCGAGGGCGGCCACGTCGTTCGTGGTCACGGCATTCACGAACTCCACGGCCTGGGGACCAGTGACGCGGAACTCGCCCATATGGCTGACGTCGAACAGCCCGCACTTCTGGCGGACAGCGTTGTGCTCGACGGTGATGCCAGTGGGGTATTGCACGGGCATCTCGAACCCGGCAAAGGGGACCATCTTCGCGCCCAGCGCCACGTGGATGTCGTGGAAGGGCGTGCGCTTGAGGGTCGTGCTGCTATCAATAGAAGACATCGTACCTGTCTCGGTTGAAGGGGCCTGGACGGGCCAGGATAGGTAATGTGCCAAGGTGGCAGAGTGGAAACCAGTGGGGCGTCGGGGAGCGCACGACCGCGGAGTAGTCGGCGCGCCTACCCACAATCAGCGCATGGCCTACTAGGAGGGGGTCCCGGGAGGCCGGACCTTTTCGGGAGCCGAGCGCCGGCGGCGCGATCGCCGAGCGGCTGCGGCGCGGACGCCGGATCACGGCGTCCGATGGTTCCAGAGCACCCGAACGGAGGAGGACTCCATGCGGTATCAAGCCCTCGCGATCGCGGCCGCGCTTGCCGTGGCCTCGGCGGCGCCGGCACAGACGCGATTCGCGCCCAAGGCCGGCCCGGAAATTCGGCCGCTGGTCGGCGCGTTCGTCCCGACCGGCAACCAGGCTGACAACTTCAAGACCGCCGTGCTGGCGGGGGGCCAGCTCGCCTTCGAGATGTCGGACTACTTCCACATCGTGGGCCAGTTCAGCTGGGCGCCGAGCAAGGAGAAGTTCAACGTGCTGGCGTCGCACACCGCCGACATCTACCAGTATGATGCGGGTGTGGAATTCAATCTGCTGCAGCACGTGAACGACGAGTGGTACTTCCGTCCCTTTGCCGGCATCGGCGGCGGCGGCCGGACGTACAGCTACAACTGGAACGTGCCGAACAAGACGCAGGGGCTGGGCTACGTGACGCTCGGTACCGAATTCCAGCGCGGGATCTACGCGATCCGCTTCGAAGCGCGCGACAACATGAGCCGGTTCGAGATGCCGACCACCGGCGCGACGCCGGGGAAGCGGATGACGGTGAACGATCTCCACTTCTCGGTGGGGCTCGCGTATCACTTCTCGATGCGGTAGGAGCGAGAACGGAGAACGCCCACCCGCGCCGGTTGGCACGGGTGGGCGTTTTCGCGTTCAGGCTCAGTGGGCTACCAGACGATGGTCACCGAGCCGTTGGCGCCGGGCGTCGCGTTCGGCGAGCCGCTTGTGCCCGCGCCACCGCCAGCCGCGCCGGCCGCCGTCGCAACGCCGGTTCCCGAACCGGTGTACGATCCGCCGCCGCCGCCCCCTCCGTAGTGGGCGCCACCGCCGCCGCTGTATCCGCCGCCGCCGCCGCCGGTGAGGAAGCTACCGCCGCCGCCGCCACCGTAACCTCCGGTTCCTCCGAATACGCCCGGGGCTCCCTTGGAAGTGCCGCCGGCGCCGCCGCCGGCCGCCGTAGTCTGACCCCCGCCATTACCGTAATACGGGTATCCCGAAGCCGTCCCGCCGGCGCTCAGCACGCCGCCGCCGCCGCCACTGTTGTAGGATCCCGAGAGCGTCCCCGCGGCTCCCCCCTGCCCTCCCGTGCCGCCGGCACCGCCGCTGCGGCTGCCGTTGCCGGCCGTCGTCGTGAACGTGGCATTGCCGGCCGATGCGCCCGAGTACACAGAGTTCCCTGCGCCGCCGCCACCGCCGGCGGCGATGAGCAGCCCGTTGGACGGGTCGAACGCGAACGACCCGCCGCCGCCGCCACCGCCAGCACCATCACTGTTCGCATATACCGACCCGCCTTGCCCCACGACGACCCCGAGGCTCGTGCCTGCCGAAACTGCGTACGTCGCCGTGATGCTCGCCCCGGCGCCACCGGGGGCTCCGTCACTCGTCAATAGGCTTACGTAGTTTGCGCCGCCACCGCCAGCGCCGGCGGCCGTGATCGTGACCGACGAGACGCCGCCCGGCACGTAGAATTGCTGCAACCCGCCGGTGTAGCTCAGCGTGACGGTGCCATGCGCCGCCACGACGGTCACGGTTACCGTCCCGGTCGCCGTGCCGCCGATCCCGATCGCGGTGAGCGTGTAGGTCGTGGTCGCCCCCGGCGTGACACTCGTGGTGCCACCCGCACACGAGACCGCGCCCACGCTGTTGTCGATGGAGCAGCTCGTGGCGTTCGTGATGCCCGACCACGACAGCGTCGCCGACACGCCGGACGCCACCGACGTGTAATTCGTGGTGAAAGATCCGATCGTCGGCGCCGGGACCACCGTCACGGTCGTCGTCGTCGTGGTCGTACCGCCGATGCCGGTCGCGGTGAGCGTATACGTAGTCGTTGAAGTGGGATGCACCGTGGTGCTCGCCGCGGCGCAGGACACTGTCCCCACGCCATTGTCGATGGAGCACGTCGTCGCGTTGGTAATCCCGGTCCACGCCACCGTGGACGCGCCCCCTGACGCCACCGACGTGGGCGTCCCGGTGAACGACGCGATCGTCGGCGCCGGCACTACGGTCACGGTGGCCGTCGTCGTCGCCGTGCCGCCGATGCCGGTCACGGTGAGCGTATACGTGGTCGTCGATGTCGGATGCACGGTCGTGCTCGCGGCGGCGCAGGACACCGTGCCCACGCCGTTGTCGATCGAGCACGTCTTGGCGTTGGTGATCCCCGTCCATGCCAGCGTGGAGGCGCCACCCGACGCCACCGACGCGGGCGTCCCGGTGAACGACGCGATCGTCGGCGCCGGGACCACCGTCACCGTATCACGCGCTGTCACCGTGCCGCCGGCCCCCGTGGCCGTGAACGTGTATACCGTGGTCGCCGTCGGGTGCACGGTCGTGTTGCCGCCGCCGCACGACACGACGCCCACGCTCTGATCGATCGCGCAATTCGTCGCGTTCGCGACGCCGGCCCAGGTGAGCGTGGACGCTCCGCTGACCGCCACGGAGTCGGGGACGGCCTTGAACGTCGCCACGGTCGGATGCGGCAGCACCGTCACGGTCGTCGAGGCCGTAGCCGTTCCGCTCGGTCCCGTGACGGTCAGCGTGTACGTCGTGGTGCTGCCCGGGGTCACGTTCACGCTGCCATTGCCCGGCGCACACGGCACCGTGCCGACGCCGTTATCGATGGCGCACGACGTGGCATTCGCCACGTGCGTCCAGGTTAACTGGCCGCTGCTGCCCGCGACGATCGTGTCCGGGACTGCCGAGAAATCGCCGATCGTCGGCGGCGGAGTCGTCACCCGGAACGACTGCGCGTTGCTCGTGCCGCCACTGGTGGTGACGGTGACGGCGTGCGCGCCCGGCGCCGCGGTGGCACCCACCACGAGCGTTGTCGTAAGCGTCGTCGTGCTGACGACGTTGACGCCCGCCACGACGATGCCGCCGGCCACGTTCACCGCCGTACCGCCGGGCACGAACCCCGTGCCGGTGAGCGTCACCGAGACGGCGTCGCCGGGGCGGCCGCTGTCTGGCGCGACGCTCGCCAGCGTCGGCGCGGGCGGCGCCACCATGAACGACTCTCCGTTGCTCGTGCCGCCAGAGGTGGTCACGGTCACCGTGTGGGCGCCCGGAGTCGCGTCGGCGGCAACCGTCAGCGTCACGGTCGCCGAAGTGGCGCTCGAAACGCTGACGCCGCTCGCGCTCACGCCGGCGCCCGTCACCTGCACCGTGGTCGCGCCGGACACGAAGTTCGTCCCGGTGAGCGTGACGGAGAGCGTGGTACCCAAAGCGGCACTCGCCGGGCCGACCGCCGTAAGCGTGGGCGCTGGCGGGAGCACGGTGAACGCCGGCGAGGTCGCCGTTCCGTGGGTCGTCGCGACGGTCACCGTGTGCGCGCCGAGCTCCGCCGTGGATGCGATGCTGAGGTCCGCGGTGAGTTGGGTTGTGCTCGGGAGGTTGATGTTCGATGCCGCGATCCCGGTGCCGGTCACCGTGACACTCTGCACGGTTCCGGTGAACCCGGTGCCCGTCACCGTGACGTGCACCGTGGCGCCCTGGACGCCGCTGTTGGGCGTGATGCTCGCGATGCTCAGCGGTTGGGCGGGGCCGGCCGCATCGGAGCCGCCGGAACAGGAACTCAGCAGCGCCACGGCGGCGAGCACGCTCGCCGATGCGCACACGACGGCCGTGCGCAAGGAATGCCTCGATGACATGCGGATCCTCGAGAGGAGGGGAACCGAGCCGGCACGCGCCGATCCGGGGGAGCCGCGCGTCTCCAAGGTCGAGGTCGCACGAGCAGGGTCGAACTTATGGCAATGCGATCAAATTCGTCAACCAATCGTGCCGGGAACAGATGTCGCGACCAAGCCACGCACGGGGTCTACAGTCCCGCGATCGCTGCTTCCACCTCGGCCGCGTGCCCCGCCGGTTTCACCTTCTCGAAGATCTTCGCGATCTTGCCCGCCGCGTCGATGATGAACGTGGTGCGTTCCACGCCCATGTACTTGCGGCCGTACATCGACTTCTGCTTCCACACGCCGTACTGCTCGCACACCTCGTGATCCGGATCGGCGAGGAGCGTGAACGGCAGGTCGAACTTCGCCTTGAACTTCTGGTGACTCTTCACCGAATCGGGCGAAGCGCCCAGAATGACGGCTTTAGACTTTTTGAATCGCGGAAAGGCATCGCGGAATTCGCAGGCCTCGGTCGTGCAGCCGCTGGTGTCGTCCTTGGGATAGAAGTAGAGGACGACCGGCTTCCCCTTGAGATCCTTGAGCGAGAGCGGCTCGCCGGCATCGGTGTCGAGGGTGAACGCGGGGGCGGACTTTCCGACGATGGGTGCGGGCATGGGAACGGCGGGTTGAGGGTGGAAGTCGGTGAACGGCGCATAGTGAAGATAACCAGAACTACGGAACGACCAGTCTGGTGTGATCGGTGCTCGGTCATCAGTGGTCCGTGCAGGGTGCAAACGGAGACGGCCTGTCTGGATGTGCAGCTCGCACGGTTCACTGAAGACAGACCACCGACCACACCCAGCTTGTCGTCGCGCGGTTTGACACCGCCCTCTACTCGCCACCGAGCGCCCGCATCCACTCTCCCACCGCCTCCGCCACCCGCTCGTCGGTCGGCCCCGGAAATCCGAACGCCTCCGCCCCCACCACCCCCTCGGGTACGCGCTTGAACATGTGCGACAGCCCATGGAGAATCCGAATATCGGTCGGCCGGCCGCCGCGCGCCTCGCGCAGCCGCTCGGCGTGGTGCACCCCGAGGTTCGCGTCGCGTGTTCCGTGGACGATGAGCACCGGCCCCGCATAGCCGGCGATCGCCGCCGCCGGGTCGGTGGCCTCGCACTCGCGCATGTAGCGCAGCCCCTCGGGCGGCATCATCGCCAGACCGCCGATCCCCTCGCGCGATTTCAGCTCCTCCGGAATCGGCTGGCCGGCCATGATCGCCGCAATCACGCGGTCCAGATCGGCCAGCACCGCTTCGCGGTCTTCCGGCGGCCGCATGGCCGGCACCTGCTCGCGCATCACACTCAGAATTCCGACGGCCGGGCCGGCGAGCAGCACGATACCGTCGGCGTCGACGCCATCGCGCGCCAACACCGACACCACTACCGCGCCCTCACTATGCCCCGCCAGCACGAGGCGAGGCACGGTCACCTGCCGAGCGTCGAGCTCGGCACGGAAGTGCGCGAGCGCCGCGCGGGCGATCGTCGTGCGCCCCCGCCAGTCGCGAACGCCGGCCGCTGCGTCCGGATCGGTCACTTCGCTCCCGGTTCCCGGGCCAAGTTTTGCGAACCGATAGACAACCAGCCCCCGCTCGGCCATCTGGCGCGCCAGATGCGCGTTCGTGTGCGGGAACACGTTCCAGGCAGGGTAGTCGCCGTTCACGTCGCTGTAGAGCGATCCCGGCACGAGCAGCACGCCCCCGACGGGCGCTCCACGCGCGGGGAGCGTGAGCATGGCCGGCACGGCGTACCCCGACACGGACAGCGTGAGCGGAAT
>JAGWRB010000025.1 GCA_028876725.1 Gemmatimonadota bacterium | reverse complement strand
TCGGACGCGAGGCGTCCGAGCACGACCCCCTCGGCATCCACGATGTACCACCGCTGCTCGATGTCGCGCGGGGTGGCGCTGAACGTCTTCATTGACTGCCCTGACGAACGATGTGGGTCCTGCGCCTCACCGGTGCGGGTTGCAACCCGGGTCTCGGCCGCCAATACGGCGTTTTAGACAGACCTCTAAGCTACGCAAGTGCTTAGAGGCTGTCAACTTGCGGACCCCGCCTCACCGCCTCACCGCCTCACGGCCTCACCGCCGCACGGCTCCTATTCCACCGGCATCTCCCCCGTCCCCTGCTCGAACACCACCCCCCGCGCCTCCGGACCGGCCGCCGTCAGGAAGGCGATCACGATCGCCATGATCGCCCCCACGATCGCCAGCGCCTCGCCGTAGTTCCCCCCGCGCCGCTCGGCGATCCCGGCCTGGATGGTCGCGTTGGCCGATGCCAGGAAGTTGCCCAGCTGGTAGGCGAAGCCGGGGAACGTGCCCCGCACTTCGTTGGGCGACAGCTCGTTCAGGTGCACGGGGATCACCCCCCAGGCCCCCTGCACCGCCACCTGCATGAAGAAGGCGCCCACCGCCAGCACCACCGCCCCGTTCGACAAACTCCACAGCGGGACCATGAGCAGCCCGAACAGCGACGCGACCACGATCGACGATCGCCGCCCGATCCGCTCCGACAGCGTGCCGAAGAAGATGCCCCCCGTAATCGCGCCCACGTTGGCGACAATGGAGATGAGGCTCGTCACGTGCGTCGAGAACCCGTGCTGCGTCTGGAGGAATGTCGGATAGAGATCCTGCGTGCCGTGGCTGAAGAAGTTGAACGCGGTCATCAGCACCACGACGTACAGAAAGAGCTTCCAGTTCTCGCGAATGGAGCGCAGCAGCCCGCGCTGAGGCCTGGCGCGCACCTGCTCCCACACCGGCGATTCTTCCACGTTGCGGCGGATGTACATCACGAGCAGCGCCGGCACCACGCCCACGGCGAACATCCCGCGCCAGCCGATCACGTCGAACAGCAACCCATACACCACCGAGGCCAGCAGATAGCCGAAGGCGTACCCCTCCTGCAGGATCCCGGAAATGAGCCCGCGCGCCTTGGGCGGAATCGACTCCATCGCCAGCGAAGCGCCGATCCCCCACTCGCCGCCCATCGCGAACCCGAACGCTGCGCGCAGCACGAACAGCGCGACCAGGGTCGGGGCAAACGCCGAGGCCAGTTCGAGCACCGAGAACAGCAGGATGTCGATCATCAGGATCGGCCGGCGGCCGAACCGGTCGGCGAGCAGGCCGAACACGAGCGCGCCCACGGGGCGCATGGCCAGCGTGAGCGTGATCGCGAACGTCACCGTCTTGACGTCGGTGCCGAACTGCTGCGCGATGGTCTTGAGCATGAAGACCATCAGGAAGAAGTCGAAGGCGTCCAGGGTCCAGCCGAGGAAGCTGGCGATGAAGGCGCTGCGTTGGCGGCCGTTCAGTTCTCGCAGGTCGCTCAGAACGCCCATGGGCGGGGTCTCCGGATCGGGGGTGGGGCCGGCGGCGCCGGCGCGGGAGGAGTGCCGGCGCCAGCCTAGCCTCGGGAACGCGCGGCGTCAATGCGTTCTGGGGAGCGGAATGGGCCGCGTCAATCGGCGGGCGGGCTTTACCCGGTCGTTACGAAGCCCGACAGACGCCGTGACAGCCCGGGTCTAGCCTTGAGGGCGTCGGGACGGATCCGCCGCCCCGATCGTTCACCCTCCTGCTCCCACTCCTTGCGAGCTCACATGCGAACTCTCCCTCGTCTGGCCCTGGCGGCGGCCCTCGCCGCTGCCGGAGCGGTGCGTGCCGCGGCCCAAACCCCCGTGGCCACTCCGCTCAAGTTCTCGGGCGTCATCTACGCCGATTGGCAGAACGGCGGCACGAAGGCGCAGCGCGCGCTCAACAAGTTCGACCTCACGCGCGCGTACCTCAACTTCATCATGCCGGCCGGCGACAACGTCACCGTGCGCGTGACGACCGACGTGCTGAACAACACGGCCCCGGGCACCTACTACAAGGGCTGGACCGCGCGCATCAAGTATGCGTTCATGGAATGGGCGGCGTGGAAGGACACGGGCACCGATCCCGCGGCGCTCACCTTCCGCTTTGGCCTCGAGCAGACGCCCGAAATTGACATGATGGAAAGCTTCTGGCAGCGCGGCATCACGAACACGCCCATCGATTATCTCGGCTTCGTCCCCTCGTCCGACCTCGGCGCCACGGCGATCGTGACGCTGCCGGGCAAGCAGGGACAGATCTACGGCGGCGTGTACAACGGGTCCGGCTACGGCGCGGTGGAAACCGACCGGTTCAAGAACGTGAACGTCCGCTTCAGCTGGACGCCGCTCGCCGGCTCCAAGGACGCCGGCTACCTGAAGGGGCTCCAGATCAGCCCGTATTATCAGAAGGGCTATACGGCCAGCAACTTCAACGCCACCGGACCGGGGCTGCAGCAGGACCTGTGGGGCGTGCACGTGGGCATCAAGGATCCCCGGCTGACCGTCGTGGGCGAGTACGACAGCCGCACCAACGGCGCGGACACGCCGACCAACGCGACCGTCACCACGACCACGGGCGCGGTGTACTCGGCGTTCGCCATCGTCCGCCCGCTGGCGTACCTCAACGGCACCAAGACCAACCCCTGGTCGCTGGTGGTGCGCGGCGACCAGTACAAGCCCGACAACAGCAAGAGCGGCTACCAGCGCTACCTGATCGGGGGCGTGGGGTACGACATCAACAGCAAGGTCACGGCGTACGCGGATTATCAGGACGTGGAGGGGCACAACTTCGCCACCACCGCGCCGTCGGACATCAAGGCGTTCTTCGTCCACTTCGTGATCGGCTTCTAACTCCACTTCGCAACTCGAGGACCACATCGATATGAAACAGAAGCTCATGCTCGCCGCGGCTGCGCTGGCGGCGCTGGCCGGCACCGCCGCCGCGCAGGGCGCGGATCTCACCGGGGCTGGCTCCACGTTCGCCCAACCCATCTACGCCAAGTGGGCCGACGCCTACGCCGCGAAGACGGGCGTCAAGATCAACTACGCGTCCATCGGGTCGGGCGGCGGCATCCACCAGCTGTCGGAGATGACCGTGGATTTCGGCGCCACCGACGGCCCGATGACCGACGAGCAGCTCGCGCAGGCCAAGGGCGGCCCGATCCTCCATATCCCGACCGTGATCGGGGCCGTGGCGATCTCGTACAACCTGCCCGGCCTTCCGCTCAGCGAGCACCTCAAGTTCGACGGCCCGACGCTCGCCGACATCTACCTTGGCAAGATCACCAAGTGGAATGACGCGCGCCTCGCGAAGCTGAACCCCGGCGTGAAGCTGCCCGATACGGACATCCTGGTGGTGCACCGTTCCGAGGGGAGCGGCACCACGTACATCTTCACCGACTACCTGTCGCGCGTGAGCCCCGAGTGGGCCAAGGGCCCGGGCAAGAGCATCTCGGTGCAGTGGCCGGTGGGCGTGGGCGGCAAGGGCAGCGAGGGCGTGGCCGGGCAGATCAAGCAGGTCGAAGGCGCCATCGGGTACGTCGAGCTCGCGTACGTGACGCTCAACCACCTGCCCTACGGGCTGGTGAAGAACGCCGACGGTACGGCCTTCCTGGCCCCGTCGCTCGAGGGCGCCACCAACGCGGCCGCGGGCACCGCGGCCAAGCTGCCCAAGACCACGGACTTCCGCATCTCGATCGTGAACGCCCCGGGCGCCAAGTCGTACCCGATTTCCTCGTTCACGTGGATCGTGCTCTACAAGAACCAGCCCAACGCCGTGAAGGGAAAGAAGCTCCTCGACTTCCTGCGCTGGGCCATGAAGGATGGAGAGCCGATGGCGGCGTCGCTGCAGTACGCGCCGATGCCGAAGAACATGCAGGCGATGGTGCTCGCCCGGCTGAACGAGGTGAAGCTGAAGTAACCGGGGCGTGTTACACGTCCGTTACAATGTAGTCCGCGTGTTGTGGTAGCGATCGGCGAGCCTTCACGTTCACTTGGGAACTTCACCCGGGCCGAACGTGGAGGCTCTGCCGTTGGAAGACGCGCCGTCAATCGAGGGAAACCCCGAAGGGCCCACCGCCCCGCAGATGGGCGGCGGCGCCCTTGGCGACCGGGTGTACCGGTGGGTGACCACGCTGTGCGCCCTGCTCGTGCCGGCGCTCCTGATCTACATCGGCATCACGGTGTTCGTGGCCGGATGGCCGGCGTTTCAGAAGGCGGGGACGTCGTTCTTCACGAGCAGCCGATGGGATCCGGTCAACGGCATCTTCGGCGCGGCGCCGGCGATTTACGGCACGCTGGTGTCGTCGGCCATCGCCCTCGTCATCGCGACGCCGCTGGCCGTGGGCGCGGCGGTGTTCCTCGCCGAGCTGGCGCCGCGCTGGCTGCGGCAGCCGGTGTCGTTCCTGATCGACCTCCTGGCCGCGATTCCCAGCGTGGTCTACGGACTGTGGGGCATCTTCGTCCTCGCGCCGCTGATGCGCTCCATGGTCGCGCCCTTCCTCAAGCACACGCTGCATCTGGGCGATCTCCCCTTCTTCTCCGGGCCGGTGTACGGGCCCGGCATGCTGACGGCCGGCGTGATCCTGGCCATCATGATCCTCCCATACATCTCCGCGGTGACCCGCGAGGTGCTGATGGCCGTGCCGCGCTCGCAGCGGGAGGCCGCGCTGGCGTTGGGCGCCACCCGATGGGAGATGATCCGCGACGCCGTGATTCCCGGGGCCCGCTCGGGCATCGTGGGCGGCATCGTCCTCGGACTCGGGCGGGCGCTGGGCGAGACCATGGCCGTGACGATGGTGATCGGCAACACGCCCAAGATCTCGGCGTCGCTGTTCAGCACCGGCTACACCATGGCGTCGATCATCGCCAACGAGTTCAATGAGGCCGTGAGCGCCGATCATCAGGCCGCGCTGATGGCCGTAGGCGCGTCGCTGCTCGTGATCGCGCTCATCGTGAACGTGATTGCCCGCTGGCTGGTGGCCCGGGTGGGGGCGAGCGCGTCATGATGCGCCGCAAGATCGCCAACGTGGTGATGCTCGCCCTGATGTGGCTCGCGGCCGCGATCGTGCTGCTGCCGCTGTTCGCGATCCTCGCGCGCCTCGTGATGCAGGGATGGTCGTCGCTCAACCTCGACTTCTTCACGAAGGAGCCGCTGTCGCCGGGGAGCACCGGCGGCGGCATGGCCAACAGCATCGTCGGGTCGCTGATCCTGCTGTTCATCGCGTCGCTCTCGGGGCTGCCGGTGGGGATCGGCGCGGGGATCTACCTCGCCGAGCATCGGACGGCGCCCGTGGCGAAGCTCGTGCGGTTCCTGGCCGACGTGCTGAACGGCCTGCCGTCGATCGTGATCGGCATCTTCGCCTGGGAAATGCTGGTGAAGCCGGTGCATCACTTCTCCGCGTTGTCGGGCGGGATCGCGCTCGGCGTGATGATGATTCCGCTCACGGCGCGCACCACGGAAGAAATGATCCGCACGGTGCCGACCTCGCTGCGCGAGGCGGCGCTGGCGCTGGGCTACACCAACTGGCGCACGTCGCTGGCCATCGTGGCGCGGACCGCGCTGCCCGGCATCGTGACGGGCGCCCTGGTCGCGCTGGCCCGCGTGGCCGGCGAGACGGCGCCCCTGCTCTTCACGGCGCTCGGCAACAACTTCTGGTCGGTGAGCCCCACGCAGCCCATCGACGCGTTGCCGCTGCGGCTCTTCCTCTACGCGACGAGCCCCTACGACGACTGGAACCGCCAGGCGTGGGCGGCGTCCATCGTCCTCATCGCGCTGGTGCTGCTGATCAGCATCGCCGCGCGCATCGCCGCGCGCCCGCGCTTCGGCAAGGCGGTGGACTAGATGGCCAACGTCGTGCTCAGCGCCACGGGGCTCAACGCGTACTTCGGGGCGGTGCACGCCGTGCGCGACGCGTCCATTGAGTTTCGCGAGCGTGAGGTCACCGCGATCATCGGCCCGTCGGGGTGCGGCAAGTCCACGCTGCTGCGCTGCCTGAACCGCATGCACGAGACCGTGCCGGGCGGGCGCGTGACGGGGCGCGTGGAATTTCACGGCCAGGACCTGTACGGCCCCGACGTGAACCCCATCGAGGTGCGCCGCCACATCGGCATGGTGTTCCAGCGCCCTACCCCGTTCCCCACGCTGAGCATTCGCGACAACGTGGCCGCGGGCCTGCGCGCGATGCGCCGGGCCGACCGGCCGCCGCGCGCCGACGTCGACCGCATCGTCGAGCGCTCGCTGCAGGACGCCGCGCTGTGGGACGAGGTCAAGGACCGGCTCCGCACCGGGGCGATCGGCCTCTCGGGCGGCCAGCAGCAGCGGCTGTGCATCGCGCGCGCGCTGGCCACGTCGCCCTCGGTGCTGCTGCTCGACGAGCCCACGGCGTCGCTCGATCCGATCAGCACGCAGAAGGTCGAGGAGCTGGTGTACGATCTCCGGCAGCATTTTACGGTGGTGATCGTCACCCACAACATGCAGCAGGCGGCCCGCGTGTCCGACCGCACGGCGTTCATGCTGAACGGCGAGCTGGTGGAAGTGGCGCCCACGAACAAGCTGTTCACCACGCCCAGCGATCCGCGCACCGAGGCGTACGTGACGGGACGGTTCGGATGACGGGCGAGATCCAGGCCGAGCGTTTCTCGTTCTGGTATGGCGAGACGCAGGCGCTCAAGCACATCACCCTCACCCTGCCGCCGGGCGCCATCACGGCGCTCATTGGCCCGTCGGGGTGCGGGAAATCCACCTTCCTGCGGTCCATCAACCGGCTGCAGGACGTGATCCCGGGGACGCGCCACTAAGGGCGGCTGTCGCTCGACGGCGCGGACATCCACGCGCCGGGGGTCGACGTCGTGGCGCTCCGGCGGCGCGTGGGCATGGTGTTTCAGCGGTGGAATCCGTTTCCGCGCTCGATCTACGCCAACGTCGCGTACGGCCCGCGGATCAACGGCGTGCGCGACGCGACGCGCCTCGACGAGATCGTGGAGACGTCGCTGCGGCGCGCGGCGCTCTGGGACGAGGTCAAGGACCGGCTCCGCCAGAGCGCCCTGGGGCTGTCGGGGGGACAGCAGCAGCGGCTGTGCATCGCGCGGGCGCTGGCCAACGACCCCGAGGTGCTGCTCCTCGACGAGCCGGCGAGCGCGCTCGACCCCCTCTCCACGCAGAAGATCGAGGAGTTACTCTTCGAACTGCGCGGATCGCTCACGGTGGTCATCGTCACGCACAATTTGCAGCAGGCCGCGCGCGCGTCCGATCATACGGCGTTCTTCTTCATGGGCGAGTTGATCGAGGCGGCGCCCACGCAGACCATCTTCACCGCGCCGTCGGACGAGCGCACCGAAGCATACATCACGGGGAGGTTCGGATGAGCCCAGCCGATACGTCAGGCAAATACCGCCACTTTCACGAGCAGCTGGCCGAACTCACGCAGCGCCTGCTCGACATGTCCGACCGCGCGACCTCGCTGGTGGATCTCGCCGTGGACGGGCTGCTCTCCCGCGATCCCAGCGCGGCCGCCGCGGTGCTGGTCGGCGACCGCGAGCTCGACGCCATGGAGCTGGAAATCGAGGATCGCGCCGTCGGGCTGCTGGCGCTGCAGCAGCCGATGGCGCGCGACCTCCGCTTCCTGGTGAGCGCCATCAAGGTCTCCAGCGACCTCGAACGCGTGGGCGACCACGCGGTCAACATCGCGCAGTGCACGCTGCGGCTGGCCGAGATGCGCACCCGCATCGCCACCGATCCCGAAATCGCCGACATGGCGCGGCGCGCGCGGCGCATGCTCGGCGACGCGCTCACGGCGTTCGTGCGCGGCGACGGCGCCCTGGGGCGCGCGGTGTGCCAGGCCGACGACGCGGTGGACGCGCTGCACAACTCGATGTTCCGCATCCTGCTCACGCACATGATGGCCGATCCGCACACCATCAACGCCTCGCTCGAGCTGCTGCTCGTGAGCCGCAATCTCGAGCGGGTGGCGGACCTCGCGACCAACATCGGCGAGGACGCGGTGTTCCTGGCCGAAGGAAAGCAGATCAAGCATCACGCGGAGCAGCGCCCCAGCCCCGCCCCGTCGGGTGGCGCCCCCGCGGCACCGCCCACCGAGTCGACGCCGCAGTAGCGAACGTCAGGGCCGCTGGTCGTCGGCGACGACGGCCAGCCACCGCCCGTCGGGGCTGATCGCGAGGCGCGAGAGCTCGCGCAGCCCCTCCTGCGCGAAGTCGGCGACCGGCGTCCACGCCGCGCCCGCGCCGACGTCGAGGCGGTAGACCAGCGTTCCGCTCGCGGTGAGCGCCACCGTTGGCGAGGCCCACACCACGTACTCGGCGCCCGGCGGCATCGCCGCCAGCCGGCGCACGGCGCCGTCGGGCGCGGCGGGGTCCGCCGTCTCGAGCGCCCAGCCGCCGCCCTCGTGTTCGAGGAACGAGCAGCGCCTGCTTCCCGGAACCCGCTGCAGCGACCGGCCGATGTCGCGCGCGATGACCCGATGCTCCCCGGTGCGCAGGTTCGCGAACTGCAGCGTGCTCGGAGAGCCGAGCACGAACAGCGCGAGGGTGCTGTCGTCGAGCCAGGCGTGGTAGCCGACGGGGGCGATGTCCGGCAGCAGGAGCACCGGGGCGCCCCCCGAGTCGTTGAACGCCCACAGCCGCTGCGCAGAATCGCGCTCCACGCGCACCACGCTGAACCCCGAGCCCGTGGGGAGCGGCGTGGGGGAGTATTCGCTCTCCGCGGTGCGCGTGACCTGGGTGACGGCCCGGCTGGCGAGATCCACGCGATAGATGTCGGCCTGGCCGTCCCCGCGAATCGAGGTGAAGAGCAGCGAGCGGCCGTCGGGCGCGAAGGCGGGCTGGTTGTCGTAGCCCGGCCGGCGGGTGAGGTTCACCGGCGGGTCGGCGATCGTGGCGGCGGCGCCCCCGCGCACGCGCACCAGGAAGACGTCGGTGCCCGGCACCGCCTGCGCCGCCAGCGGCGCCGCGACGAGGGACATGGCAACCGGCACCCATACGCTCCGCCTCATACGCGCTCCCCGGGCCGGCGGCCCGTCGCTCATTCCAGTTCCAGTAAGACGGCGCCCTTGTCCACGGCCTTCCCCGGCGCGACGAGCACGGCCTTCACCGTGCCGTCGGCGGTGGCGCGGAGCTCGTTCTCCATCTTCATCGCTTCCATCACCACCAGCCCCTGGCCGGCGCGCACCTGGTCGCCCGGCCGCGCATTCACGCGCACGATGAGCCCGGGCATCGGCGCCACCAGCGGCGCCGGTCCCGTGGCGCCCGCGGCCGCGCCCGACAGTTCGCGAATCGCGCGCGCCCGCTCGTCCAGCGCGTCGATCTCGAAGCGGTGGCCGTCGATCGACAGCGTGTACGCCCCCCGCCCGACGCCGCGCCGCACCAGCACCCGATGCACCGTGTCGCCGATGGTGACGAGGCGTTCCGGCGTGCCCTCGACGTCGGCCAGGTGCGCCGTCACCAGCTCGCCGTCGGCCACCACGCCGGTGCCGTCGAGATCCACCACGTGCTCCTCTCCGTTCACCGTCACGAAATACTTCACGCCGCGGCTCCCTCCTCCAGACGCAGTTCGCACACGGTCTCCACGTGCGCGGTCTGCGGAAACATGTCGAATCCTACCACCGACGCCACCCGGTACGAGGGCAGACGCCCCACGTCCCGGGCCAGCGTGGCCGGATCGCAGCTCACGTAGACGATGGTCCGCGGCCGCGGGACCGCCCGCTCGATGGCCGCCGTCACGTCGGCGCCCGCCCCGGCGCGCGGCGGATTGAGGATCACCAGATCGGCCGGCAGCGCGCCGGGCAGCGCGCGCTCCACGGTATCGGCAATCGCGCGCGAACCCGCCGGCAACCGCGCCGCCGCCACGCGGCACGCGTCGCGGTCGAGCTCGATCGCGACCACGCGCGCACCCTCGCGGGCAATCGGCTCCGCCGTGTCGCCCACGCCGGCGTATGCGTCGACCACGCGGGCTGGCGCCGCGGATCGCACGAGCGAGAGCACGTGCGTGCGCATGGACGCGGCCACGTCGGCGTTCACCTGCGCGAACGACGCGCCGTGCTCCTGCGCGGCGCCGCGCTCGGCGACGAGGCGGCGCCGCCCGCGACTGCCCGCGGCGTCCGGAACCCACCAGATCTCGACGAGCACCGGCACCGCGCCCAGCAGCGCCTCGGCGGTCTTCCATTCGTGGCCACCTTCGATGACGAGCGCCGCCCCATCGCCGATGAGCCGGACGGCCGCCCTGAGCGCCGGTGCCTCGGGAAGCAGGTGCCCGGCCTCGAGCACTGCGCGCCAGGCGTCCATGACGCGCGTGTCGGTGATGAGGCAATCGTCGAGCGGGAATATCTCGTCGGGCGCGTCGTAGCGATGCAGCCCCGCCGTCCACGCGGTACCTCGGCGCCGCAGCGCGAGCGTCAGCTTGGTGCGGTAGCGCCAGGCGTCCCGCCCGTGGCGGACCTCGGGGAGCGCGATGGGGCGCCGCGCGATTCGCTCGAATGCGTCGCGGATCATCCCGGCCTTGGCCCGCCGCTGCGCGTCGATGGAGAGGTGCTGCAACTGGCAGCCGCCGCAGCGGTCACGGTCATAGTGCGGGCAGTCCGGCGTGACGCGGTCGGTCGAGGGCGTGAGCACCTCCACGCTCGTGGCCCTGGCAAAGCGCTTCCCGCGCTCTAGCCTGGCACGCACGCCGTCGCCCGGGGCAGTGCGCGGGGCGAAGATCACCAGGCCGTCCGCGCGTCCCACGCCGTCGCCGCCCGCGGCGATGCCGTGCACGTCGAATTCGATCGTGGCGTCCGTCACCGGATCCCTTCGGAGCGCGCCGCGCGAAGCCACGCCGGCTCCTCGGCGTTCCGCGCCGCCACGCCGCCGTTGGGACGGCGGGCGCTCCGATCGCGCTCGGCGAGCAACGCGCCGGCAATGGCGGCGACGCGCGCCACGTCCGCCGGCGGCCTCGGCGTGGTGAGCGACGCCAGGCGCCGTTCCAGCCACTGGATCTCGATGGCCCCGCGGCGGAACTCGTCGTCTTCCATCACGCGGAGATGGAAGTCGCGCGACGTCTCGATGCCGTCCACCGTGAGTTCGAGGAGCGCGCGGTGCATGCGGTCCACGGCCGAGTTCCGGTCGGGACCCCAGACGATGAGCTTGGCGAGCATGGGATCGTAGAAGAGTCCGACCTCGCTTCCGATCTCGATCCCACCGTCCCAGCGCACCCCGGGGCCCGCCGGCACGCGCAGGAACGACACGCGCCCCGTGGACGGGAGGAACCCGTTGTTCGGGTCCTCGCTGGTGATGCGGCACTCGATGGCCCACCCGCGCGGGGTGAGCGGTTCGAACGACTCCGGAATCGGCTCGCCCATGGCCACGCGGAGCTGCCACTGCACGAGGTCGATGCCGGTGACCAACTCGGTGACCGGATGCTCGACCTGCAGGCGCGTGTTCATCTCGAGGAAGTAGAACTTCCCGTCGCGATCGAGCAGGAACTCGCAGGTGCCGGCGTTGCGGTAGCCGGCCGCCGCGGCCATGCGCACCGCGGTGTCGCCCATCTCGCGGCGCAGCTCCGGTGAGACGGCGGGGCTCGGCGCCTCCTCGATCATCTTCTGATGGCGGCGCTGCACCGAGCACTCGCGCTCGCCCAGCGACACGCAGCGGCCGTGGGCGTCGGCGAGCACCTGAATCTCCACGTGGCGCGGGCCCACGATGTACTTCTCGACGTAGACGCTGTCGTCGCCGAACGCGTTCTTCGCTTCACGCCGCGCGGTGTCGAGCGCCGACTCCATGTCCTCGGGCTTGTGCACCACGCGCATGCCCTTGCCGCCCCCGCCGGCCGCCGCCTTGAGCAATACCGGATAGCCAAAGCGCTCGGCGATCGTGCGCGCTTCGGCGGCGTCGGCGAGCCCCTCGGTGGTGCCGGGGACGATGGGCACCCTGGCCTTGCCCGCGAGCTGGCGCGCGGCCGTCTTGCTGCCCATGGCGGCGATGGCCTCGGGCGGCGGGCCGATGAACACCAGCCCGGCGTCCCGCACGGCACGCGAGAACCACTCGCGCTCGGACAGGAATCCGTAGCCGGGGTGGATGGCCTCGGCCCCCACGCGCTTTGCCGCGTCGATGATGCGGTCACCGAGCAGATAGCTCTCGGTGGCAGGCGCGGCGCCGATGTGCACCGCCTCGTCGGCCTCGCGCACGTGGGGCGCGCGGGCGTCGGCGTCGCTGTACACGGCCACCGAGCGGAGCCCCATCTCGCGGCACGCGCGGATCACGCGCAGCGCGATCTCGCCGCGGTTGGCCACGAGCACCTTGGTGAATGGGCGAACGTCGGCCGGGAGCACGGCCTTCTTGCTGGCGGCGCTCACAGCGGGATGTTCCCGTGCTTCTTGGGCGGGTTGCGGTCGCGTTTGGTGCGCAGCGTTTCGAGCGCGTCGATGAGGCGCGGCCGCGTGTCGCGCGGATCGATGATGTCGTCCACGTACCCACGCGAGGCGGCGACGTACGGATTGGCGAACTTCTCCGTGTATTCCGCGACCTTGGCGTCCATGGCCCCGGCCGGATCGCCGCTCTCCGCGATCTCCTTCTTGAACAGGATCTCCACCGCGCCCTTGGGGCCCATGACCGCGATTTCGGCCGTCGGCCACGCGACGTTGAAGTCGCCGCGAATGTGCTTGGAGCTCATCACGTCGTACGCGCCGCCGTACGCCTTGCGCGTGATCACCGTTAGCTTGGGAACGGTGGCCTCGCAGTAGGCGAAGAGCAGCTTGGCGCCGTGGCGGATGATGCCGCCGTGCTCCTGCGCCACGCCGGGGAGAAAGCCGGGCACGTCCACGAAC
>JAGWRB010000269.1 GCA_028876725.1 Gemmatimonadota bacterium | reverse complement strand
TGGGACGCGTTTGGGCTGCCGGCCGAGAACGCGGCCATGAAACGCCCCGGACTCCACCCGCAGAAGTGGACGGTCGACAACATAGCCAAGGGCACGCGCGAGCTGAAGATGCTGGGGATCCTGTACGACTGGGATCGCGAGGTCGCGGCGTGCGATCCCGACTATTACAAGTGGACGCAGTGGCTCTTCCTGCTGTTCTACGAGCGCGGCCTCGCCTATCGCGCCATGTCGCCGGTGAACTGGTGCCCTGTCGACAAGACGGTGCTCGCCAACGAGCAGGTGATCAACGGCGCCTGCGAGCGCTGCGGCACGCAGGTGGAGCAGCGGTTCCTGGAACAGTGGTTCTTCAGCATCACCGACTACGCCGGGCGGCTGCTCGATAATCTCGACCGGCTCGACTGGTCGGAGAGCACGAAGACCGCGCAGCGCAACTGGATCGGCAAGTCCGAAGGCGCTGAGGTGGCGTTCCGCGTGCAGGACCTGATGGAATTCGCGGGGAGCGCGACCGTTTCGGGCGGCGGCATGAGCGGCGAGGTGATCCCGACGCCGGTCGAGCTGCGTGTGTTCACGACGCGTCCCGACACGATCTTCGGCGCCACGTTCCTGGTGGTGGCGCCGGAGCATCCGCTGGCCGACCTGCTCACCACCGACGAGCAGCGCGCCGAGGTGGAGGCGTACCGCGAGGCGGCGGCGAAGCAGGACATCGTTACCCGCAAGGTGAACAAGGACAAGACGGGCGTCTTCACCGGATCGTACGCCGTCAATCCGGCCAGCGGCGAGTTGATGCCGGTGTGGATGGCCGACTACGTGCTGATGGAGTACGGCACGGGCGCGATCATGGCGGTGCCGGGCCACGACGAGCGCGACTTCGAATTCGCGCGAAAGTTCGGCCTGCCCACGCCGCGCGTGGTGGGGCGCGATCTCCACGACACGGCGCCGCCCACGGACGCCGCATTCACGGAGAGCGTGAACGGCGTGATGGTGAACTCCGGGCAGTTCAACGGGCTCACCGTGCCCGAGGCCAAGCACGCCATCGTCGCGTGGCTCGCTGAGCGCGGCTCGGCGAAGCCGGTGGTGAACTACCGGCTTCACGACTGGTGCATCTCGCGCCAGCGTTACTGGGGCCCGCCGATCCCGATCATCTACTGCGACGCGTGCGGCCCGGTGCCGGTGCCGGAATCCGATCTGCCCGTGGTGCTGCCGCCGCTCGAAGACTTCAAGCCCGACGACTCCGGCGTCTCGCCGCTGGCGCGCGACGAGGCGTGGTATCGCGTGTCGTGCCCGCAGTGCGGCAAGGCCGCGCGGCGCGAGACCGACGTGTCGGACACCTTCCTCGACAGCTCCTGGTACTTCCTGCGCTACCCGAGCGCGAACCGCGACGATGTCGCGTTCGATCCGGCGGTCACCAGGCACTGGCTGCCGGTGAACTCGTACATCGGCGGGAACGAGCACGCCGTGCTGCATCTGCTCTACTCGCGCTTCATCACCATGGTGCTGCACGACGCGGGCCTGCTGGAGTTCGAGGAGCCGTTCACGCGGTTCCGCGCGCACGGCACGATCATCCGCGAAGGCGCCAAGATGTCGAAGAGCCGCGGCAACGTGGTGAACCCCGATGAGTACGTCGAGAAGTGGGGCGCCGACGCGTTCCGCACGTACCTCATGTTCCTCGGGCCGTACGAGGAGGGGGGCGACTTCCGCGACCAGAGCATCTCGGGGGTGCGCCGCTTCCTCGACCGCCTCTGGGCGTCGGTGCACGAGGCCACGCGCGCGGGCGATCCCGATGCCGCTGTCATGCGCAAACTGCACCAGACCATCCGCAAGGTCACCGACGACATCCCCGCGCTGAGCTATAACACGGCGATCGCGGCGATGATGGAATACGTAAACGTGCTGCGCGCGCACGAGCGCACGCCGCACGCGCGCGAGGTGGAGCCGCTGGTTCAGCTCGTGGCGCCGTTCGCGCCGCACGCCGCGGAGGAACTGTGGGAAGTGCTGGGCCACGACCGCAGCGTGTTCGACGCCGGGTGGCCGGCGTTCGACGCCGCGCTCGCCGCCGAGGAATCGGTCACGGTGGCGGTGCAGGTGAACGGCAAGACGCGCGGCACGGTACAGGTGCCCAAGGACGCCGAGCAGCCCGCGGTGCTCGAGGCCGCGATGGCCGATGCGGGGATCGCCAAGTTCGTGACGGGATCACCGAAGAAGGTGATCTACGTCAGGAATCGGCTGCTGAACGTAGTGGTATGACGGCCAGTGGCCCGTTGGCAGGATGCGGTTGGCAGTTGCTGCCCACCGCTCACTGCGAACTGCCCACCGTCTATTGCCACTCTCCGTACGTCACCTTCGAGTCCGGGTGCGCATACGCCACCGCGGCCAGATAGTCCACGCGCCCGATGTCGAGGAGCTGCACCCACAGGCGCTGGCGATCGGCACCGGTGATGCCGGTGACGTCCACTTCCTGCTGGCCGCCCTTGCCCAGCGAGACGGTGAATGCGTCGAACGCCGTGGCGATGCCGGTGCCGAGCGCCTTCACCACGGCTTCCTTGCGCACCCACGCGCGGAAGAAGGCGTCGGCGCGCTGATCGGCGGGCAGCGCGAGCAGAGCGTCGTGCTCGGGGCGCGCGAAGAATCGCGCCGCGATGCGCTCCGCATCGGCGAGTCGCGTCATGCGCTCGAGATCCACGCCCACGTCGTCGGAGCGCGTGACCGCGACGAGCATGTGGTCGCCGGCATGCGAGACGCTGAACTGCAGCGGCGCGTCCTTGTCGCTCTCGGTGGCCACCTGCGGCTTCCCCTTGGGCGTGCGGCGGATCGCGATCTCGGGCGCCGGCTGGCTCAGGTACCGCGCCAGAATGCCGCGCACCCAGGCGCGCGACAGGGTGAGCCGCGCGCGCTGCGCTTCACTGGCCACCAGCGCCGTCTTCTCGCGTTCGGCTTCGGGCAGCATCTGCGCGGCGCCGGCGAGGTTCTCGGGCGTGGCGGCCAGCGTGGCGTGCCACACGTGAATGTCGTGCTTGCTGAGGACCGGAGCGGGACCGGATGCGCTGAGAGCCATGAGCCGTCGTCGACTAGAAACTCAGCCCGAAGCTGACGGGCAGGGTGAGATAGGAGCTACCGTCGGTGAGAACCTTGTGCAACCGTGCTTCGAAGAACGCGGTCATGCCGGACAGCGGAATGCGGATGCCGGCGCCGGCGTTGAATCCGGGGCGGGAGCCGTCGCCGGTCACCCGGTAGAGTCCCATCCCGCCTATAAGGTACGGGTGGAAGGACGTTCCCTGGAAGTGGTACACCGCGTCGACGATCGCCGCCCCGGCCTGCACGGCCCGCGCGCCGCCTGCACCGGCCTTCGCGCCAAACCGCTCGTAGAACAGCTCGCCGCGGACTCCCATGTCCTGCCCCGGGGCCTCATACTCGGCGAGTCCCGCCAGGTGAAAGCCGGACGCGTGCGCATGCGCGAGTTGCCCCGTGGGGAAGCTCACGCCGAACGCCGCGCCGAGGTGGCCCGCCGAGAGCCCGCCCTGCGCCAGCGCGGGCGCCGCGCAGCAGACGAGCAGGGCGGCAACGGTTCGAAGTCGTTTCATGCAATGGGTGTGGTCAGAGGAGACGGCTGATCCAGTCGCCCACGAAATACCCCGCAGCGGCCACTCCGAGCCCCACGACGAACATGTCGAGCCCCGAGCGAAACACGCTGCGCCCCGTGAACACCGACCGCGCCGCGCCCACCAGCCAGTGCGAGAGCATCGAAATCGCGAACGAGATCACGATGGCCGTCGTGCCCGACCAGAGCAGGAACGGCGCTACGGGAATGAAGGCGCCCACCGCCGTCGCGGTGCCGGTGACCCATCCTTCGCGCAGCGGCGACATCGCCCGATCGCCGATGCCCAACTCCTCCTGCACCTGCTCGTCGAGCATGCGCTGCGGATCGGCCATGACCTCGGTGGCCAGCGCGTGCGCCGACCCGGCGTCCATCCCCTTGGCCTGGTAGATCAGCGCAAGTTCGTCGCGCTCCACCTCGGGCATGAGCGCGATCTCGTCGCGCTCCATGGCGATCTCGTGCGCGTACACTTCCTGCTCGCTCTTGGCGGCCAGGTAGCCGCTCGAACCCATGGACAGCGAGTCGGCGATGAGGCCGGCCACGCCGGCGACGATGACGGCATGGCTCTGATTGGCCGCCGACGCACCGATGACGCCGGCCACCAGGCCGAAATTGGCCGTGAGCCCGTCGTTGAATCCGTACACGACGTTGCGCAGGAACCCGCCCGACTCGGCACGGTGCCAGGGCTCGCCCTCGCGTCCCGCGATCGAGCCCAGCGTCGTCGCGTGCTCCGCGGATTCGCGCGCCAGCGCGAGCGACTCGGATTTGCCGGGCGCGCCGGCTGCCGTGCCGCGGTGCATGTTGAGATAGCCTTTGACCTCGCGTCCCTCCTCGGCGAGCAGCATGGGGAGCAGGAAGCCGGGGCCCAGCCAGCGCCCCAGTAGCGCGAGGAGACGCGTGCGCGCCGTGGGACGGAACGGACCCACCGGATGGCCGTGTTCGGCGAGCAGGCCCGCCCAGATCTTCGTGTGGCGGTCCTCGACCTCGGCCAACTCCAGATAGATGTGTTTCTTCTTCGTGTCGTGCTCGAAGCCGGCGAGAATGCGATACAGATACGCGGCGTCTGCTTCGTCCTGCCAGTGCTCGCGGAACGATTCGAGATTGGGGGTGGGGGCGATGCTCATGGCTGAAATATGGGGTTTTCCGGCGGCGAGGACGAGAGTTGCCGCGTAAACCCTCCCGAACGCCGCCGTGACTGATTTCGCGAACTCCCCCTGCAAGAAGAGGAATTATGCGAAACAGATTCATCGTTCCCATGGTGCTCGCGGCCGGTGTGGCGGCGGCGCCGGCGTCGAGCCAGGTCGTCGTGCGCACGACGCCGCGCGCCATGGCCCCCGCGTTCACCATGTTTGGCGGCGAAACGCCGCGCGCTGTCGTGGGTATCACGACTTCCACCGGTGACGCGCGCGACACGCTCGGCCTGCGAGTGAACGAAGTCGCCGCGGGCAGCCCCGCGGAGAAGGCGGGCATCGCCGAGGGCGATCGCATCCAGGCCATCAACGGCATCAATCTCAAGCTTGCGCCCATCGACATCGGCGATCAGGAAATGGCCGACGCGATGTCGCGCCGTCTCACGCGTGAGCTCGGCAAGCTCGCGCCCGGCGACGCCGTGAGTCTGCGTGTCTATCACGACGGGCAGGTCAGGACGCTGTCGCTGAAGACCGTGGATTCCAGCGATCTGTACGGCAATTCCACGGGCGTGCAGTACGCGATGGCGGCCGCCGAGCACCGCGCCGTGCTTGGCGTCTCGCTGGCCGTGAACGGGAGCAAGCGCGACACGCTGGGTGTGCTGATCGTGGGCGTGAGCGACGGGGGACCGGCGGCGAAGGCGGGGATCGAGGAGGGGAACCGCATCGCGGCCATCAACGGCGTGAACCTGAAGGTGGACCGCGAGGATGCGGGCGACGCGTACGTGTCGAACGCCCGCTACGAGCGGCTGCAGCGCGAGATGCGCAAGGTGAAGCCCGGCGACGACGTGACGCTGGACCTGTACGCCGACGGCCGGTTCAAGACCGTGCATCTCAAGGCGGCGCGTGCGTCGGAGGTGGGCGGGATGAACACCTTCATGTGGCGCGGGAACGGCGGGTTGGACGGCCGGCGCATGAATCTCGAGTTCATCGGGCCGGAAGTGCGCGAGAACGTACAGCGCGCCATGGACGAGGTGCAGCGATCGCTGCGGGATCTGCGCGTTTCGCCGGGCATGCGCTGGATGGACGACCAGGGCGCGGGCTGGCGGACGCGCATCGACGTGCCGCCGGACGCGCCGGATGCGCCCATGCCGGCGCGTGCCATGCCACCGGCGGTCCCTTCGGTGCCGGCGATGCGGGCCGTGGCGGTGGCGGCGCCGCTTCCGCCGTTGCCGGTGCGTCCGGCGCGGGCCCGTGTGATCCGCTTCTGAGCCGGGGTGTCTCCCGGGGCGTTCACGCGCGGGGTAGTTTCCGGGCGTGAACGCCCCTTTCGACATCTCACGCGCCGCACGCCGCGGGTTCGCCGTGCTCGTGTTTGCCGCGGCCGCGGCGTGCGGCCGTTCAATGCCGGCGCAACGGGGGGGAAGCGTTCGCCCTGGCATCGAGGTGCTGCTCCGCGATTCGCTGGGGTTGCTGCGCGGCAGGCGCGTGGGGCTCATCACGAACCAGAGCGGGCGCGACCGGGCGGGACGCAGCGACATCGATCTCCTGGATCACGCGCCCGGGGTGACGCTGGTGGCGTTGTTCGCGCCCGAGCACGGCATTCGCGGCGCGGCCGACGCCGGCGCGAAGATCGCCTCCGACACCGACGCCGCGACGGGGCTCCCGATCTATTCGTTGTACGGGGCCACGCTCGCGCCCACGCCGGCGATGCTGCGTGGTATTGATGTTTTAGTATACGATCTGCAGGACGTGGGAACGCGCTGTTACACCTACATCGCCACCATGGCGATGGCGGCGGGCGCAGCGCACGTGCCGTTCGTCGTGCTCGACCGTCCCGATCCCGTGCGCGGCGACGTCGTGGAAGGGGGCGTGCTCGACACCGCGTATCGCTCGTTCGTGGGGCCGTTCCCCATCGCCCTGCGCTACGGGCTCACGCCGGGCGAGCTGCTGCGCTATCTCGTGGGCACGGGGCAGGTGCGCGCCGAGGTGCACGTGGTGCCGATGGACGGTTGGCGCCGGTCGATGTGGTACGATCAGACCGGGCTGCCGTGGATCGATCCGTCGCCCAACCTGCGCACCATGGACGCCGTCGCGCTCTATCCGGGAATGGTGTTCTTCGAGGGCACGAATCTGAGCGAGGGGCGCGGAACCGAGGCGCCGTTCCAGCTCGTGGGCGCCCCGTGGCTCACCGACGCCGGCGCGATCGCACGCGAGCTGAACCTCATGAACATGGGCGGCGTGCGCTTCGATTCGACGTCGCGCGTCATTGCGCGCGGGCAGAAGTGGGGCGGCGACACGATCCCCATGCTGCACGTCGAGGTCACCGACCGCGATCTGGTCAGGCCCGTCGAGCTGGCGGCGTACATGCTGCAGGTGATCCGCCGCCGGCACCCGTCGGACTTCAAGTGGAACCTGCCGCACATCGACCGGCTGGCGGGCAGCGATGTCCTCCGCCGCGCGGTGGACGGCGACTCGGTGGCTCGGCTCCTGCCCGCGTTGGCGGGGCAGTCGCGGGCGTTCGAGCGCGCGTCGGCGCCCTATCGCATTTATCGCTGACCGCCGCCCGCGCTGAGCACGCGCGCAAACACATCGGCGTCCACGTTCGCGCCCGTGAACACGATGCCGGCCGTGCGCCCGCGCATTGCGTCCCGCTCCTGCCGCAGCGCCGCGAGGCCGAGCGCGCCGGCGCCCTCCACGACGTTGTGCGTCGCCTGAAAGATGTCGCGCATCGCCTGCTCCACCTCGGCGTCCGACACGGCGACCACGCGCGCCACCCGGCCCCGCATCAGCCCGAGCGCCGCGGCGTTCGGTGTGCGGCACGCCACACCGTCGGCGATCACGGTTTCGGCCGGGCACGACACGAGCTCCGGGCCCTCGAGCGAACGCTTATAGGCCGGCGCGGCCGACGACACCACGCCCACCACCTCGACCGCGTGGCCGAGGGCTTCCCTGGCCGCGAGCATGCCGCAGATGCCCGACCCGAGCCCGATGGGCACGTAGACGGTCTGCAAGGACGGCACGGCCCGCAGGAACTCCAGCGAATACGTGCCGACACCGGCCACGAGCGCCGGATCGAAGGCGGGCATCGGATGCCAGCCGCGTTCACGCGCCAGCGCCGCCGCATGCTCCAGCGCCGCCTGAAAGTCGTCGCCCTGCTCCACGAGCTCGGCGCCAAGCGCTCGCATCGCATCGTTCTTCTCACGGCTGTTGCCGCGGGGCACCACGACGAGCGCCCGGAGCCCGTGGCGCGCCGCCGCGAATGCCACCGATTGCCCGTGGTTGCCGCGCGTCGCGCTCACCACGCCCGCCACCTGCGGTTGCGTGCGCTTGAGTTGCTCCATGTACACCAAACCGCCGCGCACCTTGAACGCACCGAGCGGGGTGTAGTTCTCGTGCTTCACCCAGGTCGTGGTTCCGGTCAGCCGCTCGATGAGCGGCCAGCGGTACTGCGGCGTGGCCGGCATGACGGCCTTCACCAGACGGTCGGCGGCCTCGAGGGCTTCGAGGCCCGGAAGGGCAGGGGTGGTCATCGGTCGCTCAGCGTGCGCCGGATTTGAACTGCTCGCGCACCTCGGCGAGCGTGCACAACGGGCGGTAGGGGATGCCGGCGGCCTCGAGCGCGCCGCGTCCCCCCGCCTCACGGTCCACCACCGCGGTCGCCACGACGATCTCAGCCCCCGCGTCGCGAATGTGCTCCACGGCGCGCAGGAGCGAACCGCCGGAGGTGATCACGTCCTCGACGATCACCACGCGCTTGCCGCGCGGGTCGATCCCTTCCACGGCTTTGCCGAGTCCGTGCTGCTTCGCCTCCTTGCGCACGATGAACCCCGTGAGCGGACGGCCGGTGCCGGCCGAGGCATACACGGCGTTGGAGACGATGGCGTCGGCGCCGAGGGTCGGGCCGCCCACCGCGTCGGCGTCGAACTCCCGGGCCAGCTCCCACACGGCCTTCCCCACGAGCACGGCGCCGTCGGGGTGATACGTCACCTGCTTGGCATCGAGGTAGAAGCTGCTCTTCGCGCCGGACGCGAGGGTGAAGTCGCCTTCGCGGTACGAGAGGCGCGCGAGGAGGGCAGCGAGGTGCGGGTACGCGGGCATGTGGGTAGTATTAAAGTAATAGAATGCCAATCGCGAGATCGGCGGCGGGTTACCGGAACACGCCGTGGGTGCCGCCGAGCCAGAAGACGGTGTCCGCCGGAGCGGCGGGGCCGATCGTGCCTGCCACGGCGTTCTCGAGCTTCCGCGGGTCGTACACCACACCGGCCTTGATGACGAATTGCGGGAACCGCATTGCGGTGATGTCGGCGAGCGGATTGCCGCGCACGATCACGGCGTCGGCCCACTTGCCGGTCTCGATCGAGCCCAGGCGGTCGCCGAGTCCCATGGCGTGCGCGGCGTTGATGGTGGCAAAGCGCAGTGCGGCGTAGGGCGGAATGCCCGAGAGCACGAACGAGAGCAGCTCGCGGTGCACCGAAAACGGCGTGAGCCACTCGCCCCAACTCGGGTGGTCGGTGCCGAGGGTGATGAGGTTCGCGCCGCCCGCGTCGTAGAACGCCTTGATCTCCTTGCGCTTCACCCAATAGATCTTCTCGAATTGCTCGAGCGGCGCCCGGGGCGGGCGCGAGTCCACGAGCTGGCGCATGTACGGGGTGAGGTAGCGCTTCTCGTCGGCGAAATACGTGAACACCTGCGGGTCGCGCT
Source organism: Gemmatimonadota bacterium (assembly GCA_028876725.1). Taxonomy (GTDB): domain Bacteria; phylum Gemmatimonadota; class Gemmatimonadetes; order Gemmatimonadales; family Gemmatimonadaceae; genus JAGWRI01. The sequence continues at coordinate 3,547 of JAGWRB010000269.1, read as the reverse complement.
TGCCGTAGTACCCGTACGCGCTGAGCGTCGCGTCGTAGTACACGTGGTGCTGAATGTAGAGCTGGAACGTTCGCTGATAGGCGGACGAGCGGAACGTCGCGTCGGTGAAGTTCTCGAGCGACGCGTACGCGGACTTGTCGGCGGGATATGCGTCGCCGCCCATGAAGTGCTCGATGCGATCGATGCCCATGAGAATCGCGTCGCGCGGATTCACGGTGCCCCGGAATCCGGAGTCGAGGTGCCCCGTGACGGTGAGCCCGTGCACGTGCGCGCGGTCGATCAGCGCTTCAAGCTGGTACGGCCGGATCCCCTTGGCCTTGAATCCGCGCACGCCCAGCTCGGCCCAGTGGTCCACTTCGGCGTAGATCGAGTCCACTGTGATATCGCGCGGCCACCCGGGGCGCGCGGCGCCGAAGTACGGGCCTGAATTCAGCAGCCGCGGGCCCGGTTCGAGTCCGCGGTCGATGCGGATGCGCAGCGCGCGCATGGAATCGGCGTTCATCTCGCCGGCCGGCCAGGTGCTCGTGACGCCGTTGGCGAGGAACAGCGACGGGTACGCCCGGGTCTCGTCCACGCGCCCGTTCCCGAAGAGCTGCATGGCGTAGTGCGCGTGCAGATCGAACAGGCCGGGGGTGATCGTCTCGTCGGCGGTGAGTCGGATGGTGTCGGCGCCGGCGCGGACTTCCGACAGGTCGCCGCCCACGCGCTGGAACTTGCCGGCGCGAATGAGAATGCCGGGGTTGTGGACGCGGACGGTGTCGGTGGAGGTGAAGAGCCAGCCGCCGAGGATGACGACGTCGTGGGTCTGCACCTGCGCGTTGGCGCGGGCAACCGGGACGAGGAGGGGGGTGGCGGCGAGGGCGAGAGCGGCGAAGCGGCGCATGGCAGTGGCGGGATCGGGTGGCGCGGGGGACGGAGACAACATACCGAACGCACGGGGGTGCCGGCCATCCGCCGGCACCCCCGAGATCGCCGCGCCGAATTCCGCCGCTCAGGTGAAGATGATCTGCCCGCCCGCCGCCATTTCGTAGAACTGGCCGACCGTGATGATGTCCTCGATCGCGTCCACGAAGTCGTCCTTCGCCCAATGGAACATGTCCACCGACGCTTTGCAGGCGAACAGCCGCGCGCCGGAGTCGGCCACGAGTTGGATGAACTCCGGAATGGGCGGGATGTCGAGCTTCTCCATCTCGTGTTGCATGCGCCGAGTCGCGAGGGTGGACATGCCGGGGAGGACACCGATGAGCGACGGCAGGTGCAGCGCCGGATTCCCCACGGTGGCCACGTGCACGCGCTCCTGATTCTTCCGGTGCACGGCGTCCATGCCGAAGAAGGTGAAGAACAGATTCGCTTCGATGCCCTCCATGCGCGCGCCGTTGGCCATGATCAGCGCGGGGTAAATGCCCTCGAGCGATCCGTGGCTGACGACGATCGAAACCTTCTGAATCGGCGGCGCCTCGACGGCGTCCGCCGCGCGGCCCGCGGCCTCGGGAACGATGGTGGTGGCCATGATCGCCTCGTGTCAGATGCAGCCGTGTGGCTTGGGAATCCCCCCGATCTTCGCCGCCAGCTTGGCTGGCGCCTTCGGGAAGAGCAGATACAACTCCTTCACGGACACGCCCGACTCCTTGCCCAGCGTGCGGATCGTGGGCGCGTTCCCCGTGGAGAGAAAGCGGTCGCGCATGAATCGCACGACCTTCCAGTGCGCGTCGGTGAGCGCGATCCCGTTTTCGGCGGCGATCTCACGCGCGATGTCTTCGTTCCACTGCTCGGGCTTCTGCAGGAAGCCCTCGGCGTCGAGGTCGAGCTGGTGGTAGGTCGGAACGGTGGTCGACATGAGTGCGTCTCCTTGCGCGTGCGAGATCAGACGCCGGCGGGCGTCCGGGGTTCAGATGCCGCGGGGGCAGGCGCCGCCGACGCCGGGGCCGGCGGTGCGGGGATCCGCTTGCCGGTGCGTGACATGCGCGCCGGCACGCCCGGGATCGGGCGGCCCGGCAGCAGCAGGTGCCAGTAGATCCATCGGAAGAAGAGCTTCCCCAGGTGGTTGAGCCGGCTCTCCTTGAGGAGCGGCACCGGGCCCCACGCGAATGGGAACCGCCCGCGCACCGGCTCCACGTCATAGTTGAAGTCGATGAGCAGCGCCTTGCGATGCCCGGTCTCGATGAAGCAGTTCGCGTGGCCGTCGAAGCTCGGCTCCACGGCCCGGCCGGCGAGGAACCGCTCGATGTTCTCCGCCATGAGCTCGGCTTCGAAGTGCGCCACCGAGCCGGCCTTCGACGCGGGGATGTTGGTCGCGTCGCCAATCACGAAGATGTTGGCGGCCCGCTTTGCCTGCAGCGTGTGCGGATCCGTGAGCACCCAGTTCATCTCGTCGCCCAGCCCCGGCGACCGCCCCACGTAATCGGCGCCCTTGTGCACGGGGATCGTGACCAGCAGGTCGAAGGGCACCTCGGTCTCGTCCCAGGCGTAGAGCTTGCCGTTTGCGCCGTCCACGCGGCCGGTGCTGAACTCGGTCACGAGCTTGATGCGCTTTTCGTCCAGCAGATAGGCGAGTTCGCGGGAGCACGTCGCCTTGGTGAACGCGCCGTCGAGCGGGGTGACGTACGTGATCTCGACGCGGTCGCGGATGCCGCGGCGCGTGAAATAGTCATCGGCCAGGAAGGCGAACTCGAGGGGCGCCACCGGACACTTGATGGGCATCTCGACCACGTTCACGACGAGCTTGCCGCCCTGAAAACCGGCGAGCGCGTCGCGGAGCGCCGTGGCGCCCTCGAGGCTGTAGAAGTCGAAGACCTTCTCTCTCCACCCCGGGCCGGTCATGCCGTCGGTCTCATCCGGCGCGATCTGCGAACCGGTGGCGATGATGAGCAGATCGTACGGCAGGGCGGAGCCGTTCTCGAGCACGACCGCGCTGGCATCGGCGTCGACCCGGTCGACGCGGGCCTCGATGGAGCGGACGTGCTTCGGGAGCAGGCGCTGCTTCGGCTTGACGAGCTGCTCCGGTTGGTAATGACCGAAGGGAAGCAGCAGGAGCCCGGGCTGGTACAGATGCCGGGGGTCGTGGTCGACCACGGTGATCGACAGGAGTCCGCCGGCGATGCGGTCGCGGTACGCGTGGACGAGACGGTTGGCCATGATTGTGCCGGCCGTTCCGGCGCCGAGGATCACGATGCGCTGCATCCGGACTCCTCCGTCAATTCCCTGTGCGAAGGGTGCGAAAACCGGACCTGATGCAGCATCGGGAAATGCACACCGTGCGCGTAGGGGGTGCGCGGGCGCCGGGTCGGCGGCGGCCGGACGGGCCGAGCAAACGTTCGGCTCGGGCCTGGTGTCGAATTGAAACTGTCGGCACCCCCGCGCCGTCAGGTCCGGACATCCGGCCGCCCCTCACCCCCATCCTCCGATGCCCGCCTCCGTCGACGCCCTCCGGCAGGACCTCCGCTACGCGGCCCGCGGTCTCCGCAGCAAACCGGGATTCACGATCGCGGTCGTGCTCACGCTCGCGCTGGGCATCGGCGCCAACTCGGCGATGTTCTCGATCGTCGAC
>JAGWRB010000007.1 GCA_028876725.1 Gemmatimonadota bacterium | reverse complement strand
CGGCGGCGTGGAACTCGACGAACACGGAGCGCGCGCCGGCGTCGACGCCGTGGCGCGGCGCCTGGGCCGCAGTGCCGAAGACACCGCGCGCGCCATCGTGGCCACCGCCGACGCGACCATGGCCCGCGCCTTGCGGCGCGTGAGCGTCGAGCGCGGGGTGGACCCGCGCCAGTGCGCGCTGGTCGCGTTCGGCGGCGGCGGGCCGCTCCACGCCTGCGGCCTCGCCGAGATCGTCGGGATGACGCGCGTGCTCGTGCCGCCGCACGCGGGCGTGCTGAGCGCGCTCGGGCTGGCGATGACCGCCGAGCGGCGCGAGGGGATGGTGAGCGTGATGCAGCGGGCGGCGCGGCTCTCGGCCGACGCACTGGCGAGCGCGATGCGCGACGCCGAAGCGCGGTGCGCGGGTGATCCGGCGTGGTCGCGGAGCTGGTTCCTGCGCGCGCGGTTCGTGGGGCAGGGGCACGAACTCGACGTGCCCGCGCGACCGGGCGACGAACCCGCGGCGGTGCGCGAACGGTTCGGTGAGCTGCACCGCGCGCGCGTGGGATTCGATCTGCCGGCCGACGTCGAGATCGTGAGCGTGCGGTGCGTGGTGAGCGACCGGCCGCGCGCGGTGCGCCTGGAACGCGCAGGGCCGCCGGGATGGGACGCGGACACGCGCACCGATACGGGGGGGCCATGCGCGGTGACGCTCGCCGAGCCCTGCTCGGTGGTGCTCCCTGACGCGACGATGCTCGTACTGCCGGGATGGACGGCGCGCGCGCTGCCCATGGGCGGCTGGATGCTGGAGCGGGTGTCATGAGCGAATTCGACGTGCTGGAACTCAGCGTGATGGCCAACGCGTTCGCGATGATCGCCGAGGAGATGGGCACGGTGCTCGTGCGGAGCGCCCTGTCGCCCAACATTCGCGAGCGGCGCGACGCCTCGGCTGCGCTGTTCGACGCGCGCGGACGGATGGTGGCGCAGGCCGCGCACATCCCCGTGCATCTGGGCGCGATGCCCGAGTCGGTGCGTGCGGTGATGGCGCACGATCCGCAGCCCGGCGACGTGTTCATTCTGAACGATCCGTATCGCGGCGGGTCGCACCTGCCCGATCTCACGCTCGTCGAGGCGATCGCCGACGGCGAGCGGACGGTTGGGTTCGCCGCCGTGCGGGCCCATCACGCCGACGTGGGCGGCATGAGCCCGGGCAGCATGCCGCAGGGCGCGCGCGAACTGGTGCAGGAAGGGCTGGTGATTCCGCCGGTGCGGCTGGTGGCGCGCGGACGGCTCGACGAGATGATGCTGTCGTTCATCCTCGCCAACGTGCGCACGCCCGAGGAGCGGCGCGGCGATCTGCGCGCCCAGCTCGCCGCGTGCGCGGCGGGCGCCGCGGGGTGGCGGGCCCTGCTGGCGCGCGAAGGCGAGTCGCGCGTGGCGGCGGCGGTGGACGCCGTGCTCGACTATACCGAGCGCCGCGCGCGGGCGCGCATCGCGCAGCTCGGCCCGCTCGACGCGTCGGCGCGCGACGCGCTGGAGGGCGACGGCGTGACCGACGACCCTGTGGCCGTCGTGGTGCGCGCGCAGGCCGTGGACGACACGCTGCGCCTCGACTTTACCGGCAGTGCGCCCGTGGTGCGCGGCAACGTGAATTGCCCGCTCGCCGTCACGCGCGCGGCGGCGGTGTTCGTGCTGCGGACCCTGCTCGACGACGACGTGCCCACCAATGAGGGCATTGCCCGGGCCATCGAACTCGTGGTGCCCGACGACTGCGCGCTCAACGCGAAGTGGCCCGCGGCCGTGGCCGGCGGCAACGTGGAGATGTCGCAGCGCATCACCGACACGCTGCTGCTCGCGCTGGCGAACGCCGGCGTGCCGGTGAGCGCGCAGGGGCAGGGGACGATGAACAACGTCACCTTCGGCGGCGCGGGATGGACGTTTTACGAAACGCTGGGCGGCGGCCAGGGGGCGAGCGCGCGGGCCGACGGCCCCGACGCCGTGCACGTGGGGATGAGCAACACCCTCAACACGCCCGTGGAATCGCTCGAGACGGCGTACCCGCTGCGCATCGACGAATACGCGGTGCGTCGCGGGTCGGGCGGCACCGGCACGCACCGCGGCGGCGACGGCGTGATTCGCCGCTATCGGGCGTTGGAGCGGTGCACCGTGACGCTGCTCACCGAGCGCCGGCACACCGCGCCGCACGGCGCGGCCGGCGGCGGTGATGGACACCCCGGGCGCAACGCGCTCAACGGCGAAACGATTCCGGCCAAGTGCCGGCTCGAGCTGAAGCCGGGCGATGTGGTGACGATCGAGACGCCGGGGGGCGGCGGGTGGGGATGACGATGTGACAGCGGGCGGTTGGCAGTGCGCAGTGCGCAGTGGCCGATCCAATAGACGCCGTCACTGCTCACGGCTCACCGCCAACTGCTCACCGCCTGACCGGTCAACGGTCCGACCTTAGCACGGCCCGGAACACCCCCGCCTCGACGAACGTCTCCAGCAGATCGGAGTCGAGCATGCCGTCCTTCGCTTCCATGCGCAGAATGTCGAGCGCCCGCTCGGGCGGCACGGCGCGCTTGTAGGGGCGGTCGGTAGCGGTGAGGGCGTCGAAGATGTCCGAAATCGTCATCATCCGGGTCTGCACCGGGATCGCCTCGCCCTTCACCTGTCGGGGATAGCCGCGCCCGTCGAGTTTCTCGTGGTGGCCGTATGCAATCTCGGGAATGCGCTTTAGCTCCGGGGTCCACGGAATCTGCTCCAGGAACCGGTACGTATGCGTGACGTGCGATTCAATCTCCCGCCGCTCGCGCTCGTCGAGATTCCCCTTGCGGATCATCAGGAACTGCAGCTCGTCGTCGTGGAGCAGGGGGCGCTCCACGCCGTCGAAGTCCAGGTAGGTGCGCTGGTTGATCTCGTACAGCTCCTCGAACGTGCCCTCGGGCATGACCGTCGGCTCGTTGGCCTTCACGATGGCGTCGAAGAACCGATCGAGCTCGGCGCGCTTGGCCCGCCGCGCCTCGTTGAGCCGCGCCACCGCCTGCTGGTACATCTCGGTGCCGTTTTCCAGCAGGTAATCCGCGCGCTCGCGCTCGAACTGCAGCTCGGCCCGCTGCAGCAGGTACGCGAAGCGGTGGCGGATGATGTCCAGGTCGGGACCGTACAGCTTCTTCTGCTTCACCAGCACCTGCTCGCGGACACCCACCTTGCCGAAGTCGTGCAGAAGGCCGGCGTATCTGATTTCCCGAATCTGTTCGCCCGTGAACCGCAGCTGCTTGTAGCGGCCGGCGCCGGCGCGGTTCACCGCCTCGGCGAGCCCCACGGTGAGCGTGGCCACGCGCCCCGAATGGCCCGACGTCGTGGGGTCGCGCGACTCGATGGCCGTGACGGCCGCGGTCACGAACCCCTCGAACAATTTCTCGATGTCCTCGTAGAGCAGGCTGTTTTCGATGGCCACGCCCGCCTGCGCGGCGAGCGCCGTGACCAGCTCCACGTCGCGCGTGGTGTACGGCAGCACCTCCGCCTCGGCCACGGCCGGCGACGCGAGCACCGTGTCGAACCGCCGCTTGCGGTTGATCAGCTGCAGGACCCCGATGATCTCCTCGCGGTGCGTCTTCATCGGGAACACGAGCATCGACTTGGTGCGGTAGCCGAACTTGTCGTCGAAGCTGCGGTTCTGCTTGTATGGCACGTACGCCGGGAGCTCGTACACATCGTCGATGGTCAGCGCGTCGCCCGTGGCCGCCGCGTAGCCGGCCAGGCTCGCGTGGTCGATGGGCACGGTGAACTCGCTGAACGGCAGATCGGGGAGCGAGTGGTTCTGCGACAGCTTGAACCGCAGCGTCGTGGGCCGCGTGCCGTCGTCGTGGCGCTCCACGAGATAGAGCGACGCCGCGTCGCTCCACGTGATGCGTCGCGACTGGCTCAGGATCATCTCGAGCAGCGTCGTGAGATCGCGCTCGGTGGAGAGCGCCACCCCCACCTGCGTGAGATCGGCGAGCTCGCGGCGGCTGCGCTGCTCTCCGTACCGCGCCGTGTCCGCCTCCACCAGCGCGAGCGCGTGGCGCACGGCCCCGCGCAGCAGCGCGCCAACCAGTCGCGCCGGCGCGTTGCCGGGCACGAAGCTGGTGAACCACTCCGCCGCGAGATCGTCGCCGGGTTCGGCCTCGTCCGGGTCGCCGAGCGCGACGAGCGCGGCGCGGGCGCTGAGCGCCTCCAGCGCGCCGGGCGGCGCCGATCGCGCGAGGCCGTGGTCGACCAGCACCACCGCCGGCACGCGGCGGTCGAGCGCCTCGGCATCGGGCAGGGCGGTGATGCGCCGAACCTCGACGCCGTGCTCGGCGTCGAGGGGGATGCCGCTCAGCGAGCGGCCTTCGGCGATGTAGAGGAGCGGCTTCATGCGGGGCGAGGCGGGGGAAAACGAAATCGCCGGCGGTCCCGGTACGTCGGGGCCGCCGGCGATCAAATATGCCGTCCGAGCGGTCAGTCGCTAGACGCGCCGGTGACCTTGGCGAGGTGATCCTTGGCCGGCGTGTAATCGGGGAACTTGCTCACGACCTGGCGGAACAGCTCCGCCGCCTTGGCCTTGTCGCCGCTGTCCTGCGCGTCGAGCGCCTTGGAGTAGAGCATCGCGGTGCGCAGATCCATCTTCACGTTCGTCGTGCCGACCTTCTTCTCCTCGGCGGGCTTGGCAGGGGCGTTCATGCCCATGCCATCATCGTGATGGATGACCGGCAGCTTCATGTCGTGCGTCACCTTGTTCGACAACTGGCTGATGAGGCCCAGGACGTCATCCGTCTTTGCCTGCACCCGCTCCGGGTTGGAGATGACGCCCGTTTCCATGCTGACCGAGCGGCCCGTGAGCACCATGTGGCCGCGCCCGTCACTCATGAACCCGCCCAGGATCGCGTACTGCGCGCCCACGAGCTTCCCGATGCGCACGGCGGTCTGCGGATCGATCGCCCCCTGCTTGATCAGGTTCTGCTCCTGCAGCACCTGCTGGATGCGATCGCGATCCACAACGACGACGTTCGAATTGCCGGCCAGGTCGGTGATGAGGAAGTCCTGGACTCCCTTGCCGATGCCGTTGTAATCCGCGGCGTCTTTGCCGATCGAGTTGTTGTCGAAGGCAAACACCGCTACCACGGGCTTATTGCCCTGGGCCGCGGCCATCGCCGGCGCCACCATCGCGCCCGCAAGTGCCAGCGCCCACGCCGAGCGAACGAAACGCTTCATGGTCTCCTCCTGAGACACGTACTCCAGTTCACTGCTACACCGTCAAGGTCATCCCTTCAGCGGCGGCCACCACGTCCAGCGTGCCGCCGCGCGTCTGCACCAACTCCCGGCACTCCGCCACCCGCGCGTCCAGCTCGTCGTCGCTGCGCTCGGGCTTGTGGTGGAACAGCACGAGCTGCTCCACGCCCGCCTCCAGCGCCAGCGTCACCGCGTCGGCGTACGTCGAGTGCCCCCACCCGCGGTAGTGATCGTACTCCTCGGCCGTGTAGGTCGTGTCGTGCACCAGCACCTTCGCGCCGCGCGCGAACGCCACCAGTCCGGCCCGCCATCCGTCGGGGGTGTCGTACTTGCCCCCGGCGCCCAGCTCGTTGTCCGAAACGTAGACCAGCGACCGCGCGCCCGGACGCGACTCCGTGAATCGGTACCCGAGCGCGCCCCCCGGGTGCCGCACCGGATAGGCCGACACTTCATAGCCGTTCCGGCGCTGTGTCTCCTGCGCAATCTCCGAAAAGTCGATCCGGGCGTCCAGTTCCTCGAACGTCACCGGAAAAACCACCGGGTTCATCTGGTCGCGCACCACCCGGTCGATGCTCGTCTCGAGCGTCTTGGATCCCCAGATGGTGAAGTGGTTGCCCCGCTGAAAAATCGGCCCGAAAAACGGGATCCCCTGAATGTGATCCCAGTGCGCGTGCGTAAGAAAAATGTCGCCGACGATCGGCGCTCCGTTGGCGCGGGCGATCAGCGATCGTCCGAGTTCACGCAGCCCCGTGCCGGCGTCGAGGATGATCAGCCACCCGTCCGACGTCCGAACTTCCACCGAGGGCGTATTGCCCCCGTAGCGCACCGTCTGCGGCCCCGGGCTCGGGATCGATCCGCGGGTGCCCCAGAATTGCAGTCGCAGCGTCATATCCCGTATCTCGGTGCGTCCTTCAAACTTGGGGGAGAGCCCGGAACTCCGGCTACGCGGGGTGTCACGCCCGGGCCGTGACTGCGGTCACACCCGGACCTGCGCCCGCCGCTCCAGCGCCGCCCGGTCGGCGACGCTGATGCGCCGCCGCTCCACCGCGATCCACCCCGAATCCTGAAATTCCTTCATCGCGCGCGATACCGTCTCGCGGCTCGCACCGATCATCTGCGCAATGGTCTGATGCGTGAGCGCCTTCTCGATCGCCGGTCCGCCGCTCTCTTCGGCGAGGTCCAGCAACAGGCGGGCGATGCGCCCCGGGACGTCGAGCAGCACCAGGCCGCCGATCTTGTCGTCGGCGCGGCGCAGCCGGCGCGACAGTTCGGTGAGCAGCGACCACGCCACGCTGGGGCTCGACTCCACCCGCGCGCGGAAGTCCTCGCGCCGGAGCACGAGGAGGTCGGAATCCTCCATGGCAATCACGTGCGCCGAGCGCGGCCGGTCGTCGATGAGCGCCAGCTCCCCAAAGTGCTCGCCCACGCCGAGGACTCCCAGAATGACCTCGCGTCCGTCCTCGCCGATCAGCACCACCTTCACCCGGCCCTGGCGCACCACGAACAGCGAATCGCCGGGATCGTCCTCGAACAGGATCACGCTGCCGCGCGGGTACGACTTCTCCCGCGTGAGTTCGGCGAAGCGCTGCAGTTCGGGGCGGTCGAGCCCGCTGAACAGCGGCACGGTGGCAAGAAAATCGGCGGTGGTCTGGGTCATGCGGTACCGGTGCCGGCGAACATGCACTGGGGCTCGTGTGGGCCCCCGGGGGTCGGGCGCGAAATTATGACCAACGGGGCGTGAAGTCAATTCGGCAAATCGTGGTCGGGGAAAAGGTTACGCCACCGGCCCCGGCGGGGCTTTGCTCAGCCATCGTGGCCCCTGGGTATTGCGCGCCGTGAGAAAGCGGTTAGAATCTGGCCGCGCGCCGAGGCCGTTTGCTCCCGCATACCAGTCGTCTGGCCACCCCGGCACCGCGCGCATTCCCGCCTCCTTGCTCGCCCGCGTTCCGCCCGCTTCCCTGCCGAAGTCCGCCGGCACCAGACCGGCGTGTCCCTGATCAGAAACCGCCAGCCCGTCCCACCGGCATGAACGGCCGGGAAGTCGGGCCACCGAGTGTGGCCGTGGCATTCTCCCCCCAAAGGAATGCTGCTCGGCCGGTTTGTTCCGCGTGTCACGCAGTCCACCATCGCATCCTTTATGGGGGTACCTGAATGCGCAGGAAACTCGTGTTCGTGCTCGGACTCGTCGCGTGCCTGGTGGGAGCGCGAAGGGCCGAGGCGCAGACCCGCACGCTCGCGGGCCGGGTCATCGACCGGGACTCCAAGCAGGGGGTTCCGGGGGCCGTCATCACCGTCATGGGCGGCTCGCAGGGCACACAGGCGAGTCATGATGGCCGGTTCCGATTCATCGTGCCCTCCGGCACGTTCAACCTGAGCGTCCGCGCGCTCGGCTACGCGCCGGTGAACATTCCCGTGACGGCCGGCGACTCGACGCTCACGATCCCGATGGTGGCCGAGGCCATCCAGCTCAATCAGGTGGTCGTCACCGGCGCCGCCACGACGCAGGAGCGGCGGAACGTCGCGACGGCCGTCTCGACGGTGTCGGGGCAGGCGCTGTCCCAGGTGCCAGCCGCTTCGGTGGACCAGGCGCTGCAGGGCAAGGTGCTCGGCACCACCATCAACATGTACAGCGGCGCTCCGGGCGGCGGCGGCCAGATCCAGATCCGCGGCGTCACCTCGATTCTGGGGAACGGCCAGCCGCTCCTCGTGGTGGACGGCACGATCATCAGCAACGTCTCGCTGTCGTCGGGCCTGAACGCCGTGACGCGCGCGGGCGGCAACGCGGCCACGTCCAGCCAGGACAACGCCGTGAACCGGTTGGCGGACATCAACCCCGACGAGATCGAGAACATCCAGATCCTGAAGTCGGCGGCCGCCACGGCGATCTACGGGTCCGAGGCGACCAACGGCGTGGTGATCATCACCACGAAGCGCGGCCAGGCGGGCACGCCGACCTTCCACCTGACGCAGAAGTTCGGCAACTACACGCCGATTCGCCTGCACGGCCAGCGGCACTTCAACCAGGCCCAGCTCACGTCGGTGCTTGGCGACGCCGCGGCGGCGGCGCAGTACTGCCCGGGGTCGGCGACCTCGGCGTGTCCCTATTACGATAATTTAAAGAACCTGTTCTCGCAGAAGCAGCTCGCGTACGAGACCGACGCGAGCGTGAGCGGCGGCAACGCGGCCACCAAGTACTACGCCGCCGCGGGCGACAAGTACGACCCGGGCACGGAGGTCGAGACGGGCGCCCGGCGTCAGGACATGCGGCTCAACATCGACCAGGCGCTGGGCGAGAAGTGGACGACGAACGCGTCGCTGGCCGTGTACCACTCGTTCACGGCGCGCGGCCTGTCGAACAACGACAACTCGTTCACGTCGCCGCTGTACGGGCTGGCGTACACGCCTCCGGTCGTGAACCTGGAGGCCAAGGACGCTGCCGGGCACTACATCGACAACCCCATCCTGCCGATGCTGTTCGGCCAGGGCTCCAACCCGTACCAGACCCTGCAGGGTATGTCCAGCAACGAGAACGTGTGGCGCCAGCTCGGATCGGGCACGGTGAAGTTCGCGGCGCTGACCACCGACCATCAGACGCTGACGCTGCAGGGCAACGGCGGCTTTGATACCTTCGGGCAGGACGGCCAGACGTACTCGCCGCCTTACATGGAGTACGAGCGGTACGACTATCCCTCGACGCCGGGCTCCACGGTGCAGGCCCAAGCCGACAGCCGCTACTACAACGGCACGCTGAGCGCAGTGCACGTCTGGACGCCGGGCGGCGGCTGGTTCTCGCGCCTGTCGTCGGCCACGACCTCCGCGGGCGTGCAATACGACGACCGGTACCTCAACGCGTACACGATCCTCGCGCGCGGACTCATCCCGGGCGTGACCGACTTCACGCAGGGCTCGCCGACGCTCACGCAGAACAAATCCGACGTGCGCGACCTGGCGACGTTCCTGAGCGAGGAAGTGCTGGCGTTCAACGAGAAGCTCTCGATGTCGGGGCACGTGCGCGCCGAGCGCAGCTCGGTGAACGGTGATCCCCAGAAGGTGTTCTACTATCCGGCGGGCGCGGTGTCGTACCGGTTCACCAACCCCTTCCCGCACGCCGACGAAATCAAGCTGCGCGCGGCGCTGGGCATCTCGGGCAACCAGCCGGGCTACGGCCAGCGCGACCTCGTGATCTCGCCCAGCGGCATCATCGGCGGGCAGAACGCGCTCGGCGTCCCGGGCGCGGTGGGGAACCCCAAGATCCGTCCCGAGCAGATGCGCGAACTCGAGTACGGCGTGGACGCGACGTTCTACGACCAGCGCGTCGGTCTCGAGGGCAGCATCTACCGCCGCGACATCACCGACCTGCTGCTCACGGCCCCGCTGGCCAACAGCACCGGGTACTCGTCGCAGTTCATCAACGGCGGCCATATGCAGACCAAGGGCGTGGAACTCGGCCTGACGCTGCTGCCGGTGCGTCGCCACGACTTCACGTGGACCTCACTCACCACGTTCTTTACCT
>JAGWRB010000268.1 GCA_028876725.1 Gemmatimonadota bacterium | reverse complement strand
CGCGGCGCGCGGCCGCGCGCCGCATGGCCGAGCGGTTCACCGTCGCCCGCCATGTCGATGTGCTGGAGGATACGCTGACCACGGCGCGGGCGGGGGGGAAGCGTCATGGGTGACACCTGGCATCTCGTGACCGGTGAGTACCCGCCGCAGCCGGGCGGCGTGAGTGACTACACCGCGACACTCGCCACGGCGCTGGCCTCGCGCGGCCTCGACGTCCACGTGTGGGCGCCGGAGGCCGGTTCCGCCCCTGTGCCCGCGCCGCCGGGCGTGACCGTGCACCGGTTGTCGAGCGGGTACGACAAGCGGGGGCTGCGAGCGCTGTCGACGGGCCTCGACGCGATAAGCGGGTCTCGGGTGATTCTCATCCAGTACGTGCCACAGGCGTTTGGCGCACGCGGCATGAACCTGGCGTTCTGCCGGTGGGCGCAGCGGCGCGCGCGTCACCGTCGCGACGATGTACGCGTGATGATTCACGAACCCTACTATCCGTTCACCTGGTGGCCGCCGCGCCGCAATGCGCTGGCGTTCGCGAATCGGCTGATGGCGGTGTTGCTGCTGTCGGACGTTCGGGTTGCGTACGTCTCGACCGATGTGTGGGAGCGTCGGCTGCGCAAGTACGCGCCGCGCGCGCTGCGCTTTGTGTGGATGCCGGTTCCGTCGGCCATTCCCAGTGTGAAGCCCGGGGCCGCGACCGCGGCATGGCGGGCGCGGCTTGGGGCGCCCGGCGTGCGCGTGGTGGGTCACTTCGGCACCTATGGCGCGGGTGTGGCCCGGCTCGTCGCGCCGACATTGACCGCGCTGCTGCAGCGGCGTGCCGACGTGCACGTGGTGCTGATCGGGGGCGGAAGTTCGTCGTTCGCCGCATTGCTCACCGGATCGCATCCGGAATGGCGGTCACGGGTCACCGCCACGGACCGGATCGCACCGGCCGAGGTGGCGGCGTGTCTTTGCGCGTGTGAGGTGGTGGTGCAGCCGTATGCGGATGGCGCCAGCGGGCGGCGCACGACACTCATGGCGGCGCTGGCGAACGGGGTTCCGGCGGTGACCAACGCGGGTCCGGCGACAGAAGCGGTGTGGCGCACTGGCGATGTCGTGGCACTGGCCGAGCGGTCAACACCCGCGGCGTTGGCGGACGCGGCGATCGCGCTGATCGACGATGACGAGCGGCGTCGGGCCATGGGCGCGGCGGGCGCGGCGTTGTATGCGGCTCGATTCGCGATCGAGCATTCGGTGGACACGCTGCTCGACCCGAACGCGCGGAGCGCCTGAAATGGAAGCCGCGAACACCCCGCTGCGCATTCTGCTCCTGGGAGACTATGCGCCCGATCCGCAGCTTGGGTCGAGCAAGGTGTATTACAAGCTTCACGAGGAGCTGACGCGTCTGGGGCACATGTGCGACGTGATGCTCGGGCCCGACCTGGGCGTGCATCCGCGCCAGCCGAAGATCCGATGGGCGGCAGCGCCGGTGCTGGCGGCGCGCGCGGTGGCGCGGACGCGTACGACGTACGACGTGATCGACGTGGCGAGCGCGGAGGGCAGCGTGCTCGGGCTGCGCGCGGCGCTGACCGCCGGGGCGCGACCGGCAATCGTGAGCCGATCGCACGGGCTCGAGCACCGTAATTACGAGCGACTGCTCGAAGACCACGCCGCCGGCCTGACGCGAAAGGGGTGGCCCCGGCGGTGGTGGTACCCCGCGGCGCGTCTTTCCCAGGTCGCCATGGCCGCTCGGCTGGCGGATCGGATGATCGTGCTCAGCGCGGGAGACGCGGAATTCGTGGTGGCTCGCGGATGGAAGGCGCGTGACCGCATCGACGTGATTCCGCATGGCGTGTCGGAGCGGTTTCTCGCCAGCGCCCCGCCGGCGGGCGGTCGTCGCGGGAGCGGGTTGTTGTTCTGCGGGACATGGGACGACGTGAAGGGGAGCCATTATCTGGCTGCGGCGTTTTCGGACCTTATCAACAGAATGCCGAGCGCGCGGATGACGGTGCTGGGCGCCGCGCGTCCGCCCGAATACGTGCTCTCGCAGTTCTCGCCGGAGGCGCGCCCCGCGGTGACCGTGCTTCCGCGCGTTCCCGAGGACGCGGTGATGCAGCACTATCGCGCGCACGATGCGCTGGTTGTCGCGTCGACCTATGAAGGATTCGGAATGGTCATCCTCGAGGCGATGAGTCAGCGGCTGCCCGTGATCTCGACGCCGGTGGGTTGCGCCCCGGCGCTGATCCGCGATGGGGAGTCCGGACTCCTCGTGCGACCGCGCTCGCCGGAGGATCTCGCGGCGGCGATGGCCCGCGTGCTGGGGGACGCCGAGCTGCGCGAGCGGCTGGCAAACGCGGCATACCCGCTCGCGGCGGCGCATACGTGGGCGCGTACCGCGGCGCAAACCGTACAGGCCTATCGCGCGGCGATGGTGGCGCGCGGAGGCGTGTCGTGACCGTGGGGCCGCGACTTTCGGTGGGCATTGCGAGCCGCAACCGGCCGGCCGCGCTCGCGCGCTGTCTGGCATCCCTGCGCGTGCTCGACGGGGTGGTCGAGGAGATCATCGTCGTGGACGACGGATCCGAGCCGGCGCTGGAACCGGAAGTTCGCGCGATTCTAGGGGCCGGCGCGCCCGACAACCTCCGAGTGGTTCGGTTCGCGCCTTCGCGAGGGTTGGCGGCGGCGCGATCGGAAGCCGTGCCGCAATCGGCGTCGTCCTACGTCCTCAACCTCGACGACGACACGGTCGTGCTCTCGGCAGGCGCGATCGAGGCGGCGCTGGCGGTACTGGAGACCAACCCGGACGTGTTCGCGGTAGCGTTCGCGCAGGCCGCCGCGGACGGCTCGCCACTGCCGCTCGCCGCGCAGCCGGCACCCGTGGCCTCTCCGTGCTTCGTCGCGGCTTTCATCGGCTTCGCCCATCTCGTGCGCCGCGATCGGTTCGTGGAGCTTGGCGGCTTCCGGGCCCAAATGAATCTGAACGGTGAAGAGCGGGAGCTGTGTCTGCGGGCCCTCGATCGCGGCCTTGGCGTGGTCTACCTTCCGGACGCACGGGTCGCGCATTTGGCGGATCCGGCCGGGCGCGACGTGCGCCGCTATCTGCATCTCACCGTGCGCAACGGCGTCCTGTCGTCCATCTACGACGATCCCTTCCTGCTTCTGCTCGTTCGCGTGCCTGTCCGCCTGCTGGCATACTTCCGGATGCGGCGCGGGTTGCGCGTGGTCGATCCCGGCGGGTTCTGGCACATCCTGCGCTGGCTGCGCCGCGATCTGCGCGAGGCGCTGACGCAGCGCCGCCCGGTCCGATGGTCGACCATCCGGCGGTGGCGGTCGCTGACGCGCCGTCCGGAACCATACCGGGGGCCCGCGTGAGGCCGCGGCGATTGCTGACCATCGGACACTCGTACTGCGTGCGGCGAAATCGCGAGCTTGCCGATGCGATGGCGAGCGCGGGGAGCGGCGACTGGCAGGTAACGGTGGCCGCGCCGGCGGCGTTTCCGGGGGACCTGGGGCCGGTGGTGACGCGTCGTGAGCCGAGCGACCAGTGCGAACTCCGAACGGTGCCGGTGCGAATGGCGTCGCGCATCCACGTCATGACGTACAGGCGGGGACTGCGCGCGCTGCTCGACGAACCATGGGACGTCGTGCACTGCTGGGAGGAGCCGTACGTGCTGGCCGCGGCGCAGATCGCGCGCGGAGTGGGTGGGCGGGCCATGCTGGTGTATTCGAGTTTTCAAAATATCGACAAACGGTACCCGTGGCCGTTCAGCGCCTTGGAGCGATACAGCATGCGCCGGGCGGCGGGGTGGATCGCGTTCGGCCGGTCGGTCGAAGCAGCGCTGGCCGGCCGGTCCGGCTATGCCGATCGCGCGCACGTCGTGATTCCGTTCGGCGTGGATCCGTCGCGGTTCAGCCCCAACGCCGGCGATGCGCGGGAATTGAAGCGGCACCTCGGGTGGGCAGCCGATGGGCCGCCGGTGGTCGGATTTCTGGGGCGCTTCATCGAGGCAAAGGGACTGCCGCTGCTGCTGCGCGCGCTGGACGACCTGCACGGCCGCGGCATCCCGTGGCGCGCGCTGTTCGTGGGCGGGGGATCGTGGGAGCCGAACCTGCACGCGTTCGCGGCCCGACACCCAGGTCTGGTGCACGTGGTCACCGGCGTGTCTCACGATGAAGTCCCGGCGTATCTGCGCGCCATGGATGTCCTCTGCGCTCCAAGTCAGACGACGCCGGGGTGGCGCGAACAGTTTGGCCGCATGATCGTCGAGGCGTTCGCCTGCGGCACTCCGGTGATCAGCAGTGACAGCGGCGAACTGCCGCACGTGGTCGGCGACGCGGGCGTGGTCGTCGACGAGCGGAGCCCGGCCGGATGGACCGCGGCCCTCGAACGCGTGCTCAGCGATCCGGCCATGCGGCAATCGCTGGGCGCGCGCGGCCGAGCGAGGGCAGAAGGAGAATTCGCCTGGTCGGTCGTGGGGCGGCGCCATCTTGAATTCTTTCACCGGCTTCTCGACGCCTGATGCGATCCGACGACCGTGATCTGGCCGCTGGCACGTATGCCAGCAAACAACTCTTCGGCGGCTGCTCGATTCTTTCATGGAGCCATCGCCGGCGCTTCGAGACCGCGCTCGAGCTCGTCGCTCCAGGGGGCGGTCGTCCCCTGCTCGATTATGGCTGTGGAGATGGGACTTTTCTGGCGCTGGCCCACGAGCGCTTTCCGAATTCCGTCGGGCTGGAGGTAGACCCTGGGTTGGTGCGAACCTGCACGGCGCGCTTCGGCCATCTGAAGGGGGTTCGCTTCCTGCTTGCCGACGAGGCCGACGCGCTTCCGGCGGCGAGTTTCGGCACCGTGCTCTGCACCGAAGTGCTCGAGCATTGCCTCCCCGACGCGGCCGACGCGGCGCTGGCGCGCATGCGCCGCCTCGTGATGCCGGATGGCCGCGTGGTGATCAGCGTGCCGGTCGAGACCGGGCTGCCGCTCGTGGTCAAGCAGGCCGCACGCGCCGTCGCGGCTCGACGAGTCTCGAGCGACTATCGGCACCGCGAACGGTACGGGTTCGGCGAGTTCCTGCGCATGCTGGCCCCGGGCGACCGGCAGCCGGTGGAGCGCCCGGTGTACGAGACGGCGTTCGAAACCGGAGTTCCGAATCGGTATCACGGACATAAGGGCTTCAACTGGCGCGCGATGCGCCATCGCGTCGCGGAGCGATTCCACGTCACCGAAACGCATTTCTCACCGGTCTCTGCGCTGGGCCCTCAATTCGCGAGCCAGGCGTGGTTCGTGTGCGTCCCGCGATGAACGCCGAAGATCCCCTGCGCGTGGGCATCGTATGCGACCTGCTCGAAGAGCGGTGGCCGAGCATGGATCTCGTGGCCGACGCGCTCATGCGGTGCCTCCCGGACGTGCATACGCCGCGAATAGAACCGGTGCGCATTCGTCCCGCGATGCCCCGGTGGCCGGCGGCGCTCGCGCGCATGTCGCGGCTGCGCGTCGCCGTCAACGCAAACCGGTATCTGGACCGCCACCGGCGATATCCGCGCTGGCTGCGCCGCCACCACGGGGACTGCGACGCCTATCACATCGTGGACCATACGTACGCGCATCTGGTACACGAGCTGCCGGCGTCGCGCACGGTGGTGACCTGTCATGACGTCGACGCCTTTCGTGCGCTCTTCGATCCGGTGGGGGAGCCGCGCTCGCGAGCGTTCCGGCGGATGGCCCAACGGGTGCTCGAGGGACTTCGCCGGGCGGCGATCGTCGCGTGCGACAGCGTCGCCACGCGTGATGCGCTGACGTCGCACGGGTTGCGCTCGACGCGTCTCGAGGTCATACCCCTCGGTGTCGATCCGGCATTCACGCCGGCTCCCACCGTCCATGCGGCCGATGGTCCGGCGCTGTTGTTGCACGTGGGGAGCACGATTCCGCGCAAGCGCATCGACCTGTTGCTGCAGATCTTCACGCGCCTTCGCGCGATCGAACCGGGAGTACGGCTCGTCCGCGTTGGGGGGCCGTTCACACCCGAGCAACGTCGCATGGCGGCCACGCTGGGCGTGCTCGATGCCGTGGACGTGATGCCCACCCTCGAACGTGGCGAACTTGTGGCGCTGTACCGCCGGTCGGCGCTGGTGCTGATGCCGTCCGACGCCGAAGGCTTCGGGTTGCCCGTCGTGGAATCCATGGCGTGCGGAACTCCCGTGGTGGCGAGCGATCTCCCCGTGCTGCGCGAAGTGGGCGGCGAATCGGCGGCCTACGCGCGCCGGGGCGACATGGAGCACTGGGTGGAGGCCGTCGCATCGTTGCTGGCCGAGCGGCGCGCCGATCCGGCGCGCTGGGCCGCGCGCCGGGCCGCCGGCCT
The DNA here is from genome assembly GCA_028876725.1 of Gemmatimonadota bacterium. GTDB lineage: Bacteria > Gemmatimonadota > Gemmatimonadetes > Gemmatimonadales > Gemmatimonadaceae > JAGWRI01. Next base: position 6,392 of record JAGWRB010000268.1, on the reverse strand, counting down.
GACGCAGGCGGCGCGGTTCAGGTGGGACCGCTACGCGCAACGCATGGCCGAGCTGTACGCCGAGGTGGCGCATGGCTGAACTCGGCGTGCTGCAGGTGGGCAAGTTCTATCCACCCGACGAGGGAGGGATGGAGACGCACCTCGAGGGACTTTGCCGTCATCTGCGCGGCCGGGCGCGCGTGGAGGTTCTGGTGGCGGGACGGTCGCGCCGCACGATCCGCGAGATGGCCGATGGCGTGCCGGTGACTCGCGTCGGGACGCTGGCCACGATCCGCAGTGCTCCCATCTGTCCCGAATTGCCGGGGCTGATCCGCCGGAGTCCGGCGGACATCGTGCATCTGCACCATCCCAATCCGTCGGCATTCCTGAGCTATCTGGTGAGTGGCCACCGGGGGCGTCTGGTCGTCACGTATCACAGCGACGTGGTGCAACAGCGCGTGTTGAACGTCGTGTACGAGCCGATTGTCCGGGCGGTGCTCAGGCGCGCCGACGCCATCATCGTCAGTTCCCAGGAGTATCTCGACACGTCGCCGATGCTCGAGCGCTACCGCGCGCGGTGCACCGTCATTCCCATGGCCATCGACCCCGCGCGGTTCGCGGCGGCCGACCCGGTTGCCGTAGCCGATCTTCACCGGCGCTTCGGGAACCGCATCGTGCTGGCCGTGGGGCGTCTGGTGTATTACAAGGGTCTCGAATTTCTGGTGCGGGCGATGACGAGGGTTGATGGGCACGCCGTGATCGTGGGGCAGGGTCCCATGGCGGACTTCATTCGCGACGAAGCGCGGGCACTGGGCGTTGCGGACCGGGTGACGTTGGTCGGCCACGTGGCCGACACGGTGCCGTATTACCATGCGGCCCGAGTGTTCGCCCTGCCGTCGCACTTGAGGAGCGAGGCGTTCGGGATCGTGCAACTCGAGGCCATGTCAGCTGGCCGGCCGGTGGTGAACGCGCGTATTCCCTCCGGGGTGCCGGGGGTTTCGGTGGACGGCGAGACCGGTCTGACCGTACCGCCGGGCGACCCGGCGGCACTGGCCGGGGCGTTGAACAGGCTCCTGGACGACCCAACGCTTGCCGACCGGCTCGGAGCGGCCGGGAGGCGGCGGGTCGCCGAACGCTATACTTTGGACGGCATGACCGAGCGCACACTCGCGCTGTACGCCAGCATCCTGGCGAGCGAGCCGCGGCGCGCTGCGCGGAGGATTCGTGTCGGAGCATAGGCCACCTGTGGAAGCCAATCGCCACTCCCGTCCCGGCACGCTGCCGGCCGTCCCGTACCCACAGGGCGGCGCGTTCGCGCCCGGCTTCGGCTTCGGGAGCGACGGCGCCACGGGGGACGAACAGAACCCGCTCGTCCAGTATCTCGCGGTCATCCAACGGTACTGGTGGCTGATTGTGCTGACCACGGTGCTCGCGGTGGCGTACCAGTATTACAAGACACGGAACGATCTGCCCCAGTTCCGATCGTCGAGCGCGGTGCGCTTGACGGATCAGGGCGCCTCGGTGAGCGGGAACCTCGTGCCCGATTATGCGAACGGGTATGGGGGGTATACCGATCCGATCCTCACGCAGGTGCAGGTGATCAAGAGCCGGATCATCGCCGAGCAGGTGGTGGATTCGCTCGGCCTGCAGCTGCAGAGCGCGACGCCAGGGTTCTACATGGGGTTCTTCAGGGATGTCCATGTGTCTGCCAGTGCCCCCCCGGCGACGCTGACCCTCCACTTCTCGCCGTCGCATTTCACCGTTTACAGCTCCAGAGATTCGATCATCGGCGACTACGGACGCCCGGTCAGTATCGGCAGGGTGGCGTTCACGGTGCCGCAGTCGCCCGGTTTTATGTCGGCGGTGTTGAGAGTCATTCCGCGTGAACAAGCCGTGGACGAGGTGCAGGCAGGTCTCGACGTGAAGCCGCGCGATATGACGTCGGTGATCGACATCATCTACACCGGAGACGACCCGTACGTGGCGCAGGACGTGGCGAGCGCGGTGGCCCTGGTCTACAAAGCCCAGGATGCCGCATCGGCCCGCCAGCAGTCACACCGGCGACGCGTGTTCATCGAGAGCCAGCTCCGCACCACCGATTCGGCGCTCGCCGTGGCGCAGGCGAGGATCGCGGCGTACCGGAAATCCAACCTCGCGCTGAGCGCCCAGGACAAGTACAACGCGGAACAGACCGACCTCACCAGCCTGAGCAAGCGCGCGGAAGCGCTGCGGGAATCACGCGCGAGCTACCAGTCGTTGCTCGCGGCGCTGCAGCGCTACGAGCGCGGCGACGTCAGCGCGTTGCGCACGCTGGCGTTCGTCGTGGATCCGGGAGGCAACGCGTCGGTCAACACGCTGTTCCGGCAACTCGAGCAGTACGAACAGACGCGCGACTCGCTGACCACGGGGATGTTTGCCCGCACGCCGGAGCACCCGGCGGTGGAGCGCATGGATGCGCTGATCGCCAGCACGGAGCCAAAGCTGCGCACGGCGGTCGAGAATCAGATCGCCGTGATCGACGGCGAGATTGCGACCATCGACACGCTGCAGTCGCATCGCCGTGAACAGATCGCCGCCATTCCCGGCGTGGAGGAAACCGAGCAGCGTCTGGAGCGCGACGCCGACAACATCCTGAAAATGTCGGACAAGCTCAACGACGAGCTGCAACTCGCCAAGATCGCGGAGGCCGTCGAGGCCGGGCAGGTGGAGATCGTCGACCTCGCGCAGTATCCGTCGGGCTCCATCGGGGCCGGTCGCCGCCGCAAGCTCGCCTACGGCGCGTTCCTTGGCGTCCTTCTGGGCATTGCGCTCACGGTGCTCGTCGATCGCATGAGCAGCACGGTGCGGCGGTGGGAAGATCTGGAACGCGTCATGCGCGTGCCAGGGCTCGCGCTCATTCCGCAAATCGCCGGCGATGCCGGCGACGGCTGGCAGGCGCGCGTGCGGGGCACGGCGCACCGGCTGCTGCCCAGTCTGGTGCCGCAGCGCGGCCTCGTGGGCGACGAGGTCGGCAACGAACTGGTGATGGTGAACGACGTGCGGTCGTCGAGCGCGGAGTCGTACCGCAAGCTCATGACGAACCTGATGTACTCGGCCTCGCGCCCCGGGCTGCGCGTCGTCGTGGTGACGAGCGCGTCGGCCGGCGAGGGCAAGACGACGACGGTGTCGAATCTCGCGGTGGCGTTCGCGCAGCAGGGGCGGCGCGTGGTGCTCATTGATGCCGACCTCCGGCGAGCGCGCATTCACGACGTGTTCGGGCTGGGGCTGGAACCGGGCCTCACCGACGTGCTCGTGGGCAACGCCACGCTCGAGCAGAGCGTTCGCCCGTCGGGCATCGCCGGCCTGAGCATCATTCCGGCCGGAACGCTGCCTCCCAATCCGCTGGAGTTTCTTGGCGGCGAACGGATGCACGAGCTGCTCGGCACGTTGCGCGAGCGATACGATGTGGTCCTCATCGATACACCGCCGGTGCTCGTGACCGCCGACGCCGCGCTGATGGGCGTGCAGGCGGACGGCGTGGTCCTCGTGGTGCGCGCCGGAAAATCGGAACGAGTCGCCGCGCGCCACGCGGTAGAGCAGATCGTGCACCTGGGCGGTCGCATGCTCGGCGCCGTGCTCAACGATCCGGACGCGCGCACGCCGCGCTACGGCCGCTACGGCGACTACTACTACGGGTACGGCTACACCGCCTCGGAAACCTGAGGCGTGATCGCTCCGCCGCCGATTCGATAAACGCGGTCGGCTCGCGCGAGCGGGGCGTCGCGGTGGCTCACGAGAACGATCGTCACCGCGCCGCGCATTCGTTCCAGCGCGTCGAGCATCTGCGCTTCGCTCTCGGCGTCCACGGCGCTGGTGGCCTCGTCCAGCACCAGCACCGACGGCCGGCGCAATAGCGCGCGCGCGAGCGCCAGCCGCTGACGCTCGCCGCCGGAGAGGCGCGCGCCGCGGTCCCCGACCAGCGTGTCGAGTCCCGAGGGCAACGCACGAACGAAGCCGTCGGCGGCCGCGGCGCGCAGCGCGGCCCAGACGTCGGACATCGACGCCGATGGGTTCGCCCAGCGAAGATTCGCCAGTACGCTGTCGTGAAAGAGGAGCGCATCTTGTGGCACGTACGCCACCGTGGCTCGCCATGACGCCAGCCATTCCGGCGCCAGCGCCCGCCCGTCGACGCGGATGGTGCCAGTGGTGGGGGTGAGAAGGCCGAGCAGGAGATCGACGAGCGTCGTCTTGCCGGCGCCGGATGATCCGGCGAACGCCGTGATGCAACCCGCGGGAATGACGCACGATGCGTCGTTGAGCACCGGCGCGCCGTCGTAGGCGAACGATATCCGCTCGACGGCGATCTCCGCGCGCACCGGTATCACGGCGGCCGCGTCGCCGGCACGCGGCACCTCGCGTGCCGCGGCCGACGCGTCGAACAGGCGCTGCACGGCTTCGAACCCCGGAAGTTCGTGCAGTGCGTCGCGCAGGCTCTGCTGAACGTCGAGGAGGCGCGGCACGAGGCGCCAGAAGAGGAACGCGAGCAGCAGGGCCGACGCGGCGTCGAGGCGCAAGACGCCGAGCGCGAGATAGAGCACCGCGCCGAGCAGGGTCGCGGAACCGGCCGCGGCGGCGACGTGCGCGCGGGCGTGGGCACGCGTGGCGTCCACTGCGGACGCCGCCGATCGCTCGGCAACGGCGTCGAAGGTTTCGCCGGCCTGGAATTCGGCGCCGTAGCTCTTCACCAGCTTGATGGCGTCGACATGTTGGATGGCGAGGGCGAGCGTGTCGGACGATGCTTCGCCAAGGGTCTCGCCGGTGGCGTGGGCCGCCTGCAGCGTCGGCCGCAGGAGCAGCAGCAACACCAGCCCGCCCGCCAGTGCGGCTCCGGCCGCCGCCGGCGAGACGGCGACGGCGAGCACGGCGTACACCAGCGCGCCGGCGAACTGAACGGCGCCGCGGGCAAGATAACCCACCGCGGCGCCCGCCCGGTCGGTGTCCCGGGTGACGGTGTGCGCGAGGTCCGACCCGCGCCGCTCCGTGAAGAACGGCCAGCGTGCCGCCAGGAGCGCGCGGTAGAGCGACGCGCGCAAGTCGCGAACCACGCGCTGTTCGAACCGTGCCGTTTCCACGAGTTCCCGTTGTGCGAGAATCGCCTGTACCCAGGCAACCGACACGAATGCCGCAAGCACGGTTCCGAGCGACGGACGCAGCCTGGCGAGCCGGAACGCGCGGGAGATCCACCGGTCGATGCCGCCCACGGTGCCGGAGCTGGCGGGAACGCCGGCCGCGCGCAGCAGGGGAACGAGCAGCAGCGCGGTGGCGCCCTGCGCGGCCGTGTTGATCAGCATGAGCGTGACCACCCGCAGCATACGCGCCCGCTGGCCGCTCACGGCCCGACGGGCGAGGGCGCGAAGGGAACGCGATGTCGACTCAGCCATGCGCAGGCCGCGCCGGCCGCGCCGCGTAACGGCGCGCCAATCGCAGCGGGCGGAGCAGCCGATACGCGCCGAAGATCCAGTCGGGCAGCGAGACTTCACTCCAGTCTTCGGGCGAGGGCCAAGCCAGCCAGCGATAGATGAATCGAGCGCGGGCCGTGACCCCGCGCTGCACGCGCAGGTTGAACGCGAGCTTGGCGGCCGTCTCGTCGCGATCGTCGGTGGGCGACGGCGCGAAGAGGTGCGCGCGCACGGCGGCGGTCAACGGCGCAACGGCCGGGTCTCGCGCGATCGCGGAGCGGGTCGCGGGCGCGAGCGGCGCTCCGGCGATCTCGTGCGCGATCCAGGCGCCGAGCAGCACGGCACGCGGCGCGCGGTAGGGTTCGCGCAGCAGCGGGGACACGTCCCCTTCGACGCGCCGGAGCAACGCAGCCGTGGCGGCCACCCATTCCAGGCGCTCCCAGCGATGCTTCGCTCCGTGCACCAAGTGCAGGAACAGCGCATCGTCGTCGGCCGGCGCGGCGAGCTCGGTGCCGGCGACGGCAAGGGCGCGGCGCCGCCGCCACAGCGCGTCGGTCTCGAGGCCTGGGCCGAAGCGGCGCGACATCGCGCGCACGTGCAACTCCACGAGGAGTCCCGAGTCCCGGTGCACGAGCTGATAGTCGCCGTCGACGCGGCGGAACCACGCGTCGCGGGCCGGGGTGTCGTGCACGACCCTGGCGTAGCCTGCGGCGTCGAGCACGGCGAGCGCCCGGTCGGCGTCGGCGGGCCGGACCAGCAGATCGAGATCCACGAACGACCGTGCTCCGAGATCGCCGTACGCGTCCCACGCCATAACAGAACCTTTATATGTCATGGCATCGACCCCGAGTCCCCGCAGCTCGTCGATGATGCGCCGGAGCTCGGCGAACATCCCGAGCGCGGCGGTCCGGGCGTCCAGGGCGTCCCGCGCGATCGCCGCCCAGACGGGCGCGGGCATTCGTTCGCGCGCCGGCG
>JAGWRB010000267.1 GCA_028876725.1 Gemmatimonadota bacterium | reverse complement strand
GATCGCCCCGCCCATTCGCTTTTTCAACTCCTTATATCCGGATCGCCGTTTCTAGTTGTGGATTCCGTACTTCTCCAACCGATATCTCAGCGTATCGCGTGAGAGGCCGAGGAGTCGCGCGGCCTGCGTCTTGTTGCCGGCGGCGCGGTCGAGGGCCTGGGCGATGAATTCGCGTTCGATCTCTTCGAGATTGAACCCAGCGGCGGGGAGGACGAACGAGCGGCCCTGCTGCGGGGCGAGGCCCTGGAACTCCGGGGGCAGGTGGTCGAGGCGGACCATCGTGTCATCTTCGAGCAGGAGCACGCGTTCCAGCACGTTCTCCAATTCGCGCGCGTTGCCGGGCCACGCGTAGTGCTCGAGCGCGTCGAGCGCGTCGGGGGCGATCTCGCGGGGGGGCTGGCCCAGCTCGCGGCAGAGCGTGTCGACGAAGTGCGCGGCGAGGGGGGCGATGTCCTCGGGGCGCTCTCGGAGCGGTGGGATCGTGACCGGAAGGACGTTGAGCCGGTAGAACAGATCTTCGCGGAATTCCCCCTTGGCCACGGCGTCTTCGAGGTCGCGGTTGGTGGCGGTGAGCACGTGGACGTCGACTTCCATGTTGCGCGTGCCGCCCACGCGGCGGAACTCGTGCGTCTCCAGAAAGTGGAGGAGCTTGGCCTGCATCGGCTTGGGCATGTCGCCGATCTCGTCGAGGAAGATCGTGCCGCGGTGGGCGATCTCGACGAGGCCGCGCTTCATCTCACGGGCGTCGGTGTAGGCGCCGGCCTCGTGGCCGAACAGTTCGCTCTCCACGAGCTGATCGGGGAGCGAGGTGCAGTTGACGCTCATGAACGGCTGCTGGCGTCTGGGGCCGCGGGCGTGGATGGCGCGGGCGATGAGCCCCTTGCCGGTGCCGCTCTCGCCGCGGACGAGCACGTTCACCGTGCTGCCCTTGGCCGCGACGCGCGTGATGAGGTCGGCGATGCGGCGCAGCGCTGCGGAGCGGCCCACGAGGGTGACGTCGGCGAACTGCCACCGGCAGCCGTCGCGGTAGCGCTCGGCGTCGGCGCGGAGTTGGCGTGCTTCGAGCGCCTGCTGGATGAGCAGGATGAGCTCCGCGAGGACGATCGGCTTTTCGAGGAAGTGGTGCGCGCCGGCGCGGACGGCGGCGACGGCGGTTTCCACTTCGCCGTACGCCGTCATCATGATGACGGGGACGGTGGGGTCGAGTTCCTTGACCTGCTTGAGGAAGTCCATGCCCGAGCCGTCGGGGAGGCGGAGGTCGAGGAGCACGAGGTCGGCGGGCTCGCGGCGGAGGGCGGCGAGCAGGGTGGCGCCGTCGGCCGCCTCTTCGGTGCGCATGTCGGCGTCGGCCAGATGCTCGGTGAGCCAGAGGCGGATGAGCATCTCATCGTCGCAGACGACGATCCGGGGCTTGTTCATGGGAAATCGACCTCGCGGCCGGCGTCGGCCGGCGCGCCGTGCTGCAGGGGGAGCCGCAGCGTGATGGTGGTGCCGACGTGCACGCGGCTGGTGAGCGTGACGCTGCCGCCGTGGCGCTGGATGATCTGCCGGGTGATGGGGAGCCCGAGCCCGGTGCCCGTGTGCCGCGTGGTGTAGAAGGGACGGAACACGAATTCCACGTGCTCCGGAGATATACCAGTACCAGTATCGGCGATCTCGATCTCCACGGCGTCGCCCGCGCGGCGCGTGGTCACGGTGACCAGGCCGCCGGCGGGCGTGGCCTGGAGGGCGTTCATCAGGACATTCACCAGCGCCTGGTGGAGCATCTCCTCGTCGGCCATGAACCGCGGGACGAGCGGATCGAGATTCACCTCCACGCGGACGCCCGCGCGCGCGGCCGCGGGCTGGACCAGCCGGATGGCGCGCTCCACGAGATTGTTCCCGCTGATCGGCGCCAGGGTGGGGGTGGCCGGGCGCGCGAACACGAGCAGTTCCTGCAGCGTCTGCTGGATGCGCGTGAGCTGGTGCGTCATCTCCTCGATGATCGGCTCGAGCACGGGGTCGTGGCCCACGCGGCGCCGGACGAGGTCGAGGCCGTTGGACACGCCGACCACGGGATTGCGAATCTCGTGGGCCACGCCGCTGGCCAGCTCGCCCACGGTGGCGAGCTGGGAGGCGCGCTCGATTTCGCGGCGGTGGAGCTCGTCGACGTCGGCGGTGGTCTTGGCGAGCGCCGCGGCCATTTCATTGAACGCGTGGCCCAGTTCGCCGAGCTCGTTCTGCTGCGGGATCACGACGCGCGCGGTGAGATCGCCCTGCGCCACGCGGCGCGTGGCGTGCACGAGCTTCCCGAGCGGAGCGACGAGCGTCCAGGCGACGAAGCCGGCCACCGCGACGAGCACGGCCACGAATATGGATTCCAGAATGACCGACAGCAGCCCCAGACTGCGCAGCTCGCCGAACGCCTCGGCCGACGGCACTTCGGCGATGAACCGCCACGGATAGCCGGGGATGGGGAGCACCGTGCCGATCACCGGCACGCCTTCGCGATCGTTGTATCGCGCGATCGTGCCCGGCGGCATGCGGAGGAGCGGGGTGGCGAGCACCTCGCGGTAGTTGATCGATTCGTGCGGGTGTGACACGAACAGCGGGCGTCCCGCCGCGTCGACGATAAAGCTCTCGACGCGGCCGGCGACGTGTTCGGGCACTTCGAGGAACTCGTGGCTCTCGGCGAGCGTGACCGCGGCGCCGAGGTAGGCCACCGTGCGGCCGTCGTGGTCGCGCACCGGGACCGCGATGTCGAACACCGGCTCCGGGCCGTGCGGGCCGTCGCGGAGCTGGGCCCAGAGCGAACCGTGGTCGAGGTTGTCGGGGCGGTCGGTGACGAAGTTGGCGGAGTTGCCGGCGGCGGCGATCACCTGTCCTTCGGGGGTGAAGAGGTCGATCGCGTCGAAGATCGGGATCTCGTCGTGCTTGCGGAGCAGGAAGTTCTCGAGCGCGGTGCGGTCGGCCACCTCGCCCATCTGGCCGGCGGGCAGCCCCTGCGAGCGCAGCGCGCCCGCGACCAGGAACTGATTGCCGGCGACGATGGCCTGCAGCAGCAACAGATGATTGTCGATGCGGTCGCGGACGTGCTGGACCTGGACTTCGGCGACCGCCGAGAGGTAGCGATCGACGATGCCTTCGAGGATCGCCTTCGTGCGCTGGTAGCCGACCGCGTTGGTGGCGAGGAGCGGCACGAGCGAGAAGACGAGGAACCAGACGAGCAGGCGGCGGCTGAGCCGGCCCCCGTGTTTGCGGACGAGCTCCTGAAGACTGCCGCGCAGCCATTGCCACACCGACATGCGTGCTCCCGAACGCGGGACATGCGTAGCGCATTCGCCCAAGCGCAAAACCGGAGCCGCGACCGCCAATTGAGGGCAACGCCGTTTCGGACAACGGGTTGGCGATTTCGCGTCGGATTTTCCCCTGGGGGAATTGCCCCACGCTAGCCGGTCGGAAACTGGCGGGTGAGGGGGAAAACCCCCAATGCGTGTCGGGGGTTTCGGGGAAGTTGATACGCATAACTCACCACCTGACAAGGTGTTGGTGTGTTTGGCGGCCTGCGGACCCAGAATTGCTCTTGCCCCCACGTGCGACGTGGTCCCGGAGGGACGGGGCCCTCAACCGGAAGGGGTGGTGGACGTGTCTGAGAAGCCGAACGATACGAATGAAGACGGAGCTGCCGGCACACCGGTGGGCCGGCGCACGTTTCTGCGGCGCGTGAGCGGGGTGGGCGCGGCGATCAGCGCCGCGATGGTGGGGATTCCCGTGCTCCGCGCCTTTGCGTCCCCGACGCTCGTGCACAAGACGAGCGACACGTGGATCAAGGTGGCCGACGACATCGCCCTGCTCGACGTGGGCGTGCCGGTGCGCGTGAATTTCGTGCAGACGCTGCAGGACGCGTGGGTGGAGACGCGCGCGTTGAACGGCGTGTGGCTGTACACCGACGACGGCGAAAAATTCAAGGCGTACAACGGACACTGCACCCATCTGGGGTGCAGCTACGTGTACGACAAGGACCGGAAGGACTTCTTCTGTCCGTGCCACCACGGGCAGTTCGACGTGAAGACGGGCGCGGTGCTGGCGGGCCCGCCTCCGCGTCCGCTGGACGAGCTGCCGGTGGAGATCCGCGACAGCGCGGTGTACGTGCAGTACGCCGACTACCGCCTGGGCGTCCCCGAAAAGATCGAGGCCTGAGCCATGCGACGCATCCTGGCCTGGCTCGACGATCGGGTGGATCTCGTCGGCATTCGTCGCGTGCTGCTCGACCGCAAAATGCCGAGCGAGCTCACCTGGTGGCACACGCTGGGCAGCGCCACGCTCACCGTGTTCACGGTGCAGGTGGTCACCGGCATCGTGCTCGCCATGTCGTATTCGGCGTCTCCCGACCACGCGTACGACAGCATTCTGTATCTCCAGCAGCACGTGCTGAGCGGCGCCCTCGTGCGCGGCCTGCACCACTGGGGCGCCTCGGCGATGGTGGTGCTGGTGATGGCGCACATGATTCGCGTGTTCACGATGGGGTCGTACAAGTATCCGCGCGAGGTGAACTGGCTGCTGGGCGTGGGGCTGTTCTTCATCGTGATGGGCTTCGGGTTCACGGGCTATCTGCTGCCGTGGGATCAGAAGGCGTACTGGGCGACACAGGTGGGGACGAACATCGCGGGCACGACGCCCGTGGTGGGCGAGACGCTGGTGAAGCTGCTGCGCGGTGGGACTCAGCTTGGCGCAGCGACGCTGGCGCGCTTCTACGCGCTGCACGTGCTGCTGCTGCCCGTGCTGCTGGTGTCCGTGGTGCTGGTGCACCTGACGCTCGTCGTGCGGCAGGGGATCGCGCCGCGCGCACACGTGCTCGAAAAGAACGCGCCGGCGCGGACCACCGATCCGGCGTATCCGGCGTACTACGAGGAGACGTACGCGGCGTCGAAGGGCGAGGGGGTGCCGTTCTGGCCCAACATCATCGCCAAGGACCTGATCGTCGCCACAGGCGTGATTCTGGTGCTCCTGCTCCTGGCGCACTTCAAGGGCGCCGGTCTCGAGCCTCCTGCCGACCCGACCGACACGTCGTACGTGCCGCGGCCGGAGTGGTACTTCCTGCCGTTCTATCAGCTGTTGAAGCTGGTGCCCGGCTCGATGGAGGCGGCCGTGGCGGCGGGGCTGCCGGCGTTGATGGTGCTGGTGCTGCTCATGCTCCCCTTCTTCGACAAGCGCAGCAAGCGGATGCTGGCGCACCGGCCGGTGGCGCGGCTGGCGCTGTTCGGCGTGCTGGGCGCGTCGGCGTTCCTGATCGGCGCGTCGGTGCGCGACGAGCCGCCGGCGGTTCCTCCCGAGGTGGGGCATCCGCTGAACTCGGTGCAGCGCGCGGGGCGCGCGCTGTTCAAGGCGCAGCAGTGCGGGAGCTGCCATGCCGTGGCCGGCGTCTCGACGCCGGACAAGAACTCCGACGTGCCCGACGCGCCGGATCTCACCGACATCGGCCTGCATCACTCGGCGAGCTGGATGCACAGCTTCCTCGAGGATCCGTCGCGTTTCCATACGGATTCCAAGATGCCTGCCTTCGGACCGCCCACGCTCTCCCATGAGGAGATCGAGGAGATCTCGCAGTATCTGGCCACCCTGCGCGGGCCGCATGGCGACGCGAAGGAGCCGCAGTTCGTCGACACTTTCCCTGAGCCGAAGAAGCTCCAGGAGCATCCATGAAGACCCCACTGCTCATCGTCAGTCTGGTGCTGGCCACCGCCGCCGCGTCGTCGGTGCAGCCGGCGCGCCAGGGCGCCGACGGCAAGGCGCTGTACAACGAAAATTGCCGTAAGTGCCACGGCGTGATCGGCATGCCGCCGAAAACGATGAAGGCCAAGTTTCCGAAGATTCCCACGTTCAACGCCGAGTTCATCGCCGCGCATTCGCAGGACTCGATCGTGAAGGTCCTGACGCATGGCAAGAACGAGGACATGAAGTCGTTCGCCGACAAGCTCAAGCCCGATGAGATGAAGGCCGTGGCGGCCTACGTCCACGAGCTCGGCGCCAAGCACTGAGCCATGCCGCTGTCGTTCCCCCTCGTTCGCCGCACCCATCCCTCCCCCTACGTCGCCGCCCCGCAGCGGGGCGGCAGAGGACGTGAGATGCCAAGACATGCACTGACGCGCGCGCTGGCCGTGGCCGCGGCGCTCGCGTTCGCCGCGCCCTCGGCGTTCGCGCAGCAGCCCGCGCACGCCGTTCCGGCCGGCTACGCCGGCAGCGCCTCGTGCGCCGACTGCCACCAGAAGGAGTCGGCCTCATTCGGCGCCACCAACAAGGGCAAGCTGTTCCTCAACCACCCGCGCAACGATCACCAGGCGCTGGGGTGCGAGGTGTGCCATGGGCCCACGAAGACGCACGCCGAGTCCGGCGGCGACGATCGCGGCGGGCTCATCACCTTCAACGGCAAGCATCCGTCGCCGGTGGCCGAGCAGAACGCGCAGTGTCTGCAGTGCCATGAGAAGACGGCGCGCATGCTGTGGAAGGGGAGCGCCCACGAGTCGCACGACGTGGCGTGCACCGACTGCCATACGCTGATGCACGCGGCGTCGGAGCGCGCCAACCTGCGCCAGCCGACGGAGCTCGAGACCTGCGGCCGCTGTCATCCGGCGGAGAAGACCAAGCAGCTCCAGTTCGCACACATGCCGGTGGAACAGGGCAAGATCGAGTGCACGAGCTGTCACAATCCGCACGGGTCGGCCGGGCCGTCGCTGCTCGCCGCGAACTCGATCAACGAAGTGTGCTTCCAGTGCCACGCCGACAAGCGCGGGCCGTATCTGTGGGAGCACGCGCCGGTGGCCGAGAACTGCGCGAATTGCCACGACCCGCACGGCACGCCGCACGACAACATGCTGAAGCTGTCGCGGCCGCGCCTGTGCCAGCAGTGCCACGCCGGCACCGGGCATCCGATCCAGCCGCGGAACCCGGCGCTCGCGAGCGACTTCCAGTTCGTGTTCAACCGTCAGTGCTCGAACTGCCACATCAACATCCACGGCTCGAACAACCCGTCGGGCGAATTCTTCGTCCGATAGCGCGATGCGCGACAGGAGAGAGACGATGCACTTCAAAGCACTCGCCGGCGCGTGTCTCGTTGCCGCCGCGGCCGCGCTGCACCCCGCGCGGGCCGGCGCCCAGGCCGCCAAGTCCGACTCGGCGAAACAGGACACGACGCACGCGTTCACCGCGGCCGCCGAATTCGGCGGACGCGACTATCTTGGCACGTTCAATCCGGAGCAGCGCGGGAAGTTCATCGAGTACCGCGACATGCCGCACGGATTCGCCGTGCCGAATCTGTTCTTCGGCTACGCGCCGGGCGACGGCTTCCGCCAGACGTCGCTGGCCGCCACCAACGTGGGGCAGCTCGACCAATCGCTGCACCTGCGCACGCAGGAGCCCGGGCTGTACGACGTGCGCCTGGAGTGGGACCGCATTCCGCACGTGTACTCCACCACCGCGCGCTCGCTGTATCAGGAGACGAGCCCGGGGGTGCTGACGCTGCCGAATCCGCGGCCCACCGCCGCGGCGTACAATCTGTCCGACTTCCTGCCCGCCGTGCGATCCATCTGGGATCCGGTGAAGCTGTCGGTGGGGATCACGCCGTCGGAGAAGTGGGACTTCAAGGCCGACTTCACCCGCATCGGCAAGAGCGGCGATCTGCCGCAGAGCATGACGTTCAAGGGCTCGGGCGGGCCCGCATCCGAGTTCCTGGCGCCCATCGACCAGACGGTGAGCGATATGAAGCTCTCCGAGAGCTACGCCGTGACGCGCTACCAGCTCATGGCGATGTACGACCTGTCGGTGTTCCAGAACGCGATTCCGTCGATCACCGTGGACAACCCCACGGCCACCACCGACGCGACGTCGATGGCGGCGCGCGGCCGCATGGGCACCGCGCCCAACAACGTAGCCCATACGGGAACGCTGGTGGGCGGCCTCAATCTCCCGATGGAAACGCGGCTCACCGGCTCGGCGTCGTACGCGAGCTGGCGGCAGAACGCGCGGTTCATCGGCGCCACGGTCAACACCGCCGTCACCAATCCGCTCATCAATCAGCTGCCGGCGTCGCTGGGCGCCGATGCGCGCACCACCGTGCTGAGCGGCGGGTTCACGAGCCGGCCGTTCCGCGACATCAGCGTGTCGGCGCATTATCGGTCGTACGATTTCAAGGACGATGTCGCAAACCAGACGATGCCGATCGTGGTGGTCGCCGATCGCAGCATCGACACCAGCATCACGGTGGATCGCATGCCGTACACGCGCACCAACGGCGACGCGAGCGTGCGGTGGCGGCTGGCGTCGCCGCTCGCCGTGAGCTTCGGCTACAACTGGAACGGCATGAAGCGCGATCCCGAAGTGCGCGACCGCGCCCGCGTGACCGAGACCTCGCCGCACGTGAGCGTGGATCTCACCGGCCTCTACTGGGCGACGTTCCGCGCGACCTACAGCACGGCGCGCCGCCGCGGCTCGGAGTACACGCAGCAGCCGGAAGAAGACAATCAGGCCTTCCGGCGGTTCGACGAAGCCGACCGCGATCGGACGAGCACGAACCTGCTGGCCACGGTGACGCCGGTGGACCAGGTGACCCTGAGCGGCTCGTGGGACATCGGCCACGACGAATACGTGAACTCGCCGTTCGGGCTGCAGAGCGACCGCAGCGCCGTGGCGTCGGGCGACGTGGCGTGGGTGCCGAACGACCGATATACGGTGGGCGCGAGCCTGACGCGCGAACTGTACAACAACCGGCTGCTCTCGTCGTACCGCTCCGGCGACCAGCCGAGCAATCCCACGTACATCTACATCAACAACAACCAGGACGCGATCACGACCACGGCCCTGAACTTCACGGCCGTGCTCGTGCCCGACGTATGGGAGGCCGGGGGCACGTACGAGCTGTCGCGCGCCCACGTGCACATCTTCAACTACAACCCAACCACTCCGTCGGGCGGCACGGCGGCGCGCAACACGGCGGCCCTGGCCTACGACTTCCCGGCGATCACGCAGAATCTGCAGCCGGTGAACGTGTACGTGCGCTGGAAGCTGAACCCGGACTGGTCGTTCACGGTGCGGTATCAGGGCGAGCTGTTCTCGCAGAACGACTACGAGACGGCCGCGCTCCAGCCGGTCACGAGCAGCTTCTACTTCCTGGCCAACAACTACCAGAACTACGACGCCAGGTACGTGACGATCACGTTCAGCTTCCACCCCGGTTCGCTGCGGGTGTTGAGGCCGACGCTTTGACCGTGAAGCGGTGAAGCCGTGAAGCGGTGAGGCGGTGAAAAAGCGGAGGGGTTGGGGCGATGGCCGCCCCAACCCCTCCGCTTCTTTGCCGCGATCTGGCTATTCCGTGGCGCCGCTTGGAGGCCCCCCGGTATCGTCAGTCGGGGCGGTCCACTTCTTCACGGCCACCCCGATCACGCCCAGCCCCGCTACGAGCAGTACGTACGGCGCCGCGTAGAGCACGAGGTTGAATCCGTGCGCCTTGGGATCGAGCAGGATCCACTCGCCGTACTTCGACACGAAGTACGCCTTCACCTCGGCGGGCGTCTTGCCCGCGGCGAGCTGCGTCTTGACGAGATTGCGCATCTCGCCGGCGAGTTCGGACGGCGAATCCTGAATCGATTCGCCCTGGCAAACCGGGCACCGCAACTCCGAGGCCACCGAGGTCGTCGCGGCATCGAGCGCCGAGTCGGACATGAGCGCCGAGTGGATCG